>CAYGCA010000022.1:0-2493 GCA_964348265.1 uncultured Anaerolineaceae bacterium
TGTCCGTCGGGGTAGCCGTCGGCGGCGTGTCCGTTGGCGTAGCTGTCGGCGGCGGCGTGTCCGTCGGGGTAGCCGTCGGCGGCGTGTCCGTTGGCGTAGCTGTCGGCGGCGGCGTGTCCGTCGGGGTAGCCGTCGGCGGCGTGTCCGTTGGCGTAGCTGTCGGCGGCGGGGCGACCGTTGAGGTAGCCGTCGGCGCGGGCGTGTCCGTCGGGGTAGCTGTCGGCGGCGGCATGTCCGTTGGCGCAGCCGTCGCAGGAGCAGGCGTGCTCGTCGGTGCTGGCGGGGGCGAACTGCTCGCGGTCGGAGAGCTGATTGCAGTAGCTGTGGAAGTGGGAGTCACATTTGGCAGCGAAGTGGCGGTTGAGGTACCCATTGTTCTGGCCGTCTGCGTAGGTACGACGATTGCGCTGGAAGTAGGAGCCATCGTGGGCTCGTTCGTCCCTGCCGGTGCGCCCGTGCTGCTAGGCACAAGGCTGACGCTCAGAGTCGGGGTTTGGGTCGCGCCTGTGCCTGGCGCTGAGGGTGTCCACCAGAACCATCCACGGGGATCCGGCTCTCTAACAAGATTGGTCCCCCTGCCAGTGTCCTCCTGGATTTGAGCCAATACGGCGGGCTCAATGGGGTGGAAGGCAAGGAAGGGCCAAGGGCGATAATCGGCTGCCATCTTTGAGCGAGTGTCAGCTAAGGCTGCCGAAGTTGTACACAATAGGGAAATCCAACCACAGGCCGTCATTAGCAGCATGATGAGAAAGGGCAGGCTGAGCCAACCTGCCAGCCTCCGTCTCCTCTTGCTGGAGTCGGTTGCTGCTTCTCCTAGGGGGTCTTCTGTCAACCCGTCAGCCTTCATGTCACTCAACTCGAGAGGACGAACACAATCCTTTCCGCTCGAAAACCAAGCCCCTCATTCGTCTCCAACTTAGCCTCTGCAACCGAACCTCCTCCCACAGTCACGGCTTTCAATTGGCTTGCGGAATGTGAACGGTAAATCGTGTGCCCTTTCCAAGAACACTTGCAACCTCAATGCGACCTTTGTGCGCAGAAACAATGCCATAGCTCACGGAAAGGCCCAAACCTGTCCCTTCATCTTCTGGTTTAGTGGTGAAGAATGGATCAAAGATCCGGCTGAGATCCTTCTCAGCAATACCCACCCCGGTGTCCTGCACAATAACCTGGACCCCACCTTCAGCTTGCCCCACTTGGACGGACAGTGTGCCTCCGTCGGGCATCGCCTGGACTGCATTTTGGATCAGATTAATCAAGACCTGTTCAATCTGCGGGGCATCGTAGGTGGCCATTACCGGAGCGGACCCCAAGTCAGCCATGACTTTTACTTTGCCCTTCCTGGACATGTAGTCTGTCAATCGCAGAGCCTTCTCTGCGGTCTGACGAAGATCCTGGGTTCTCATCTCAGGGTGCGACTGGCGGGCAAATTTCAGCAGATCCGAGACGATCCTGTTGGCTCGGTCAGCGTTGTCGCGGATCACTCGCAGGTCTGCTCTGAGTTCCGACTCAGCGCCGAGATCTGCTTCTATCTCCTCCGAAAGGCCTTTGATGACGCCTAGAGGGTTTTTGACATCATGGACAATACCTGCCGTGAGTTCACCGATCGCGGCCAGCTTTTCAGACTGGACGAGCTGCTGCTGAGCCATCTGCAAGCGGGTATTGGCCTCAGCCAATTCCTGATTGCGCTTCACCGATTCACTATAGAGGCGGATGGCCTGGGCTGTACGCCGGCGCAATCTAGAGGTCATCAGATCGAAGACAGCTGCCAGCTGACCGATCTCGTCCCGGCCCTTAATGCCTGTCCTCTGATCGAGGTCGCCAGAGGCCACCGCCAGAGAAACATCCCGCAGGCGAGTCACAGGTCGGGCGATGCTCCTTGAAAGCAAATAGCCAGCAACGATGACGGCGATGGTCGCCAGTGTGAAGATCAAACTGAAAAGGTTCCGGCTGGTCGACTCCGTCGAGGTGACAAAGCTGCTGGGGAGTACGACAGCCAAGGCACCAATAGTTTGCTGCCGGACAATGAGCGGCGAGTAATAGACCTGGTAGTCTCTTTTGTACAGAATCATCTCTCGGCTCAATCCCGCGTCGAGGTTTGCGATCTCGTCCGTGGAAAGACCCAGCGGGGCATAGCCGCCTTCAGGGGTCGCAAGTGTCGCCCCCATGACTGAGCCAAGTGAATCCAGGACAACTAGATCAGCAAGGACCTGGGGTTTCAGATCGGTCAAAAGACGATCTATCTGAGTACCAATGACCAGAACACCCGCCAGATCGAAATCTGCATCCCGGACTGGCGCACTGGTGACGAGGTAGGGTCCATAGATCGTCTGGACTACTCCTGCGTATTTGTCGCCCAGCGCATCGATCTGTCCGGCGAGAGGTCTTTTGACCACCTCCAGTCCCGACAGATCAGCCCCACGCGAGATGGCGTAATCACCCGAAACTGGATCCTGTATCAGTGTCAGAATCTCCTGGCCTTGCAGGTTGATG
>CAYGCA010000022.1:2503-28846 GCA_964348265.1 uncultured Anaerolineaceae bacterium
CGTTCAAGAGCAGGGGGTAAAGCTTGGATCGAAGCCCCTCCCGGTCTTCGCCCAGCAGCGCCGACGGAACACCTTGCGTAAAAGCCATAAGGCGGAGTTGCTCAAGATGGAATTTCTCGCGGCGCACGATACCATCGGCTGCCACTCGGCTCGCCTCCAGAGTTTGGTTCACAAAACGTTCGCGAATTGAGGAGGTCACAAGCCGGGTGATCACGAAGATGCCTACCATTGCGGTGAGGAGGGTGAGCAGCACATAGGGAACAATGAGCTTGGTCGGCAAGCTAATCAGCTTGTCAAGGAGACCCGAAGAAACCGGTGGCTCTCTCGGTGTCCTGAATTGAAGCTCGAGAGGCTCCGAAGACAGGGTTTGGTTTGATCGCTCAGATCCCCTTAGTGTGATATCACCGGGGGCGATGTCGAAGGAGGCAGAGCTTTCCATGGATCCGTCATCTCTGGGGGATCCTCGTCCGTCACGGGAACCGCTCCCATTGGTTCCCGCATCAGGCCTCGTGAAGCGAGCACCTCTTTTGGCCTTGGGGTCGTCTGGCCCCGTTCGACTTTCCAGATCCGAGAATAGAAGTCCCATGGAAGAAATTCACCCTGCACTAGAAGGCAGAACGTCTGATCGCCCACCGTTGTTTGGGGCGGAAACCGCGCTGATCAGGGGTTCGGATTTTGCCTTGCCGAACAGATGTACCGATCCTCCTTAGAATCAAAGGGTCACCAACACTGAAATCTCAGGCTAGGAATCACCGCACAATGGATTCAAAGCCTGGTGCTTCTATCCCTAATTTAGGCAAAAAGTGGGTATATTTACCTTGCAGTTCACATACATCTATCCAGGCTCGAGGATCCGCAATAGGTAGAACGCGGGTGATTGGCTCAGCCAAGGAGACGACATCCATGCCAAGTGAGCATCCTTCCTCCGGCGACGTCCTACTCCTCGTCGGAACGCGCAAGGGCGCCTTCGTCTATTGGAGCGACCCGGAGCGCAAGGATTGGAAACGAACCTTCCACCATGAAGGTTGGATGGTCCACCACCTTGCTTATGACCAGCGCGCGGCAGCCATCTATGCCGCTACCAACAGCGAAGTGTTTGGAGGGCTCATCCAGAGGTCTCTGGACTTTGGCTCCACCTGGAAGCACCGCAATGAGAAGCTCGACTACCCAGCCAGCTCTGAGCACAGGGTGCGAAAGGTCTGGCATGTCAGGCCAGGCCATCCCAGGGATCCCGAACGGGTCTATGCAGGAGTCGAACGCGCCGGCCTGTTCATGAGCAACGACCGGGGAGATACCTGGGAGGAGGTTGAGGGACTCAATAACCATCCCACGAGCCAGGATTGGTCGCCAGGCGCAGGTGGGCTGTGCCTGCACACCATCCTTATCGATCCCGAGGACGCAGACAGGATGTACGTAGCTATTTCAACAGGAGGCGTTTATCGAAGCGATGATGGGGGTAATTCTTGGACGCCCAAGAATAAGGGCGTTCGGGCTGATTTCCTGCCCGAAACCTATCCTGAATTCGGCCAGTGTGTCCACAAGCTGGCGATGCACCCAGACCAGCCAAATCTGCTCTACCAGCAGAACCACTGCGGAGTCTACCGGAGCGACGACCGAGGCGAAAACTGGGTTGAAATCAGTGCAGGCCTGCCTTCCGATTTTGGCTTTCCCTTCGTCGTCAATTCCTCTGACCCTGCCACCATCTATGTCGCCCCGCTGGTCAGCGCCCAGCAGCGGGTGGTACCAGAAGGTCGCATGACGGTGTGGCGGAGCCGGAACGGGGGGGAGTCCTGGAAGCCGATGACCAAAGGACTACCCGAAGGCGCCTACCTGACCATTCTGCGCGAGGCGATGGCCGCCGATGCTCTTGATCCATGCGGCGTGTATGTCGGCACTCAGACTGGGCAGGTCTTCATCAGCCGGGATGAAGGTGAAACCTGGGAATTGCTGGCAGACTTTCTGCCGCCCGTTTACTCGCTCTCGACCGGCTTCTTGGAGTAGGCTGGCATGCCCGTACGCGTACACATTCCATCGCTTCTGATGCACCTCTTCAACACCCAGAAAGTGGTTGAGGTGAAGGCTGATTCCGTGGCGCAGATGGTGGCCGCTCTCGATGATGAGTATCCTGGCATTGGCGAGCGTCTTCTCGAGCCTGACGGTTCGCTGCGCCGCTACGTGAACGTGTTCATTGACGGAGAAGATGCCCGCTGGCAGGGCGAGGCGGCTGCGCGGCTGAGAGGTGAGGAAGAAGTCTGGATCGTGCCCAATGTGGCCGGGGGCCTCCCAGGCCTTGCTTCAGCAACTGCCCAAGCTTCGCGGAACGGCTCGATCTGAGGAGGCGCTTCCCTGAGCATTGGGAGCGAGCGAAAGGTCGGATATCGAAATGGAACGCGTCAAGCGTGGTTGCCCTCCGATCGCTGCCCAGGTGAGCCTCCAGGAAGACGATTACCGCTACCCTCCAGCCCGGAAAATCCCCGCACCAACCCGGCTTGGCATGCCAAGGCCCGCTCGGTGGGCAAAACGGGTTGTTGGATGCAGAAAAGCAAGGATTAAAGGCTACCCGGCACTTCTCCGTCCTCACTCAGGCGTCCCCCATCAATGCCCCAGCGGGGCACGAGCTGCCTCTGGGGGAGGAGTGGCCCCATGTGGAAAGGGCGCACGGACTCAGAGAGGGTAAGCCGGGGTCACGACGCGGTCTCCGGCAACTTCCAGTTGCCAGAAGGGTACCCACGCGACTCCGAATAGCTCCTGGTGAATGTCCTTCTTCTTGGGTGTGAGGACCAGCTCTTCGATGCCTTCGGCAATCTCGTCCCAGTGATCATCAAGCTCTTCGAGCGCATCCTGCATTTCCTCTTCCAACTCGTCAAGCTCCTGCTGCAGGGCCTCGATCGCCTCTTGCGATTCTTCGACCTCAGACTTGGCCCTAGATGTCATTCGGCGCTTCGTAAGCGAGGAGGATACCCGTCGGCGCCTGCGAGAGCTGCCAAAGAGCCCAAGCAGATTCTCAGCGTGAACGGCCATCTCCTCCATTCTGCGAGCCGAATGCTCCTCCTTGTCTTCCGCCAGCTCGCGCTCTTCTTTGGTGAGTTTATCCTGCAACCGCTTGATCTTCTTCTCGTACTTCTTCCTGAGCTTTTCGGCCTCATCCTCAGTCATTTTATCAGCCGCCTCGGCGCATTGCCGTCGAAATTCCTCGAGGGTCATCTCGGGCCCTGCGGCAAGCTTCAGCTCAGGGTTGGAGGGCAAACGCATCTCGTGGCTTCGGTAAACGTGATCGAGGAAGTCCGCACCGATCTTCTTCATCAGCTTTTCGTCCGAAAGAGGCGACTGAAGTTCTGCGAACCTGGCCTCCGGCATTGGATGAGATGAGAGTTCGTCGAGGGGAATCGCAGCTACCTCAGCCTCATCCCAGCGGATGATACCCCGACGATCAGGGGCGAGGTCGAGCCCAGTGACGATCTTCAGGGCGTCCACGTCGATTTTTCGATCTAGGAAGCGGACGCTGGCCTGGGCCACCAGAGCTGGCCGATACAATATGCTCTTGCTCGAGGTTTCAGTTGGGAACCGCCCCATACTTTTCAGCGCTTCTTCGGGTCGGACGTTAACCGGCAGAAAGTATTCCTCCACACCTGCAGGGATTGCGGGTCGGGTGGTCGCAAACGCTTCCTCCGTGGGCACCGCCTCGGGGCTGGGGCGCACCTCGGCCTCTCCTGCAACCGCGGTCTGACCGGTTACGCCAGCCAAGGCGTTCAACTCTCGCAACTGAGACCGCGTGATCGGGCCTCGCAGATAGGCCATCGCCCAGCGAGTGTAGAAGACCTGCGGTGCCTTCTCGTGCACATTGTGAAGTAGAAAGACGCGCTTGCCCAAGCTTGAGATCAAATCATCGACAGCAGACCGATGAAACCCTGCCCCACTCGCCACCCCCTCCAAGCCGTCCAGCAGCCGCGCTTTGTCCTGTTCGGTCTGGAGCTTGCCGACGAACCAAGTTCCGGTATTGCTGAGGGCTTTGTAGTCCAGGTCGACCGGGTTCTGGGTCGCCAGCAGCAGGCCCAGCCCGAACGCTCGGGCCTGTTTCAACAACCGCAGCAGCGGAGCCTTGGAAGGCGGGGCCGCAGTCGGCGGCAGATAGCCAAAGACCTCGTCCATGTAGAACAGGGCGCGCAGTGTGCTTGATCCTGGCTGAGTCCTCATCCACGACTCAACGGCGGCCAGCAGCAGGGTTAGGAAAAACATGCGTTCGGCGTCGGACAAGTGGGACAGATAGAAGACGCTGTGGCGCGGCTTGCCTTCGGGTGTCCAGAGCAGGCCTTGGACATCGAGGGGGACTCCCTGCGTCCAACTCTGGAAGGCCGGAGAGGCAAGCAAATTGTTGAGCTTCATCGCCAGCTCGAAGCGATCTTTCGAGGGGAAGAACTGCTCGACCTCGAATGCCCCGAGCCTCTCAAAGGGGGGAGTCTGTACTTGGCGGATCAGCTCGGTTAGATTAACGTCCTTGCCCGCTTGCCAGGCACTTTCAAGGATATTTGCGAGCAGGATGTGTTCCCGCGATTGGACAGGGTCAGCCTCGATCTCAACCAAGCCGAGAAGCGCCGTCGCCGTGCTGGCGATAGTCTCGCGAAAGACCTCCCGGTCCTCTTCCCAGTCGCCCGTAGGTGCGGAAAGGGAGGCCAGGATACTGACAGGCAGACCCGACTCCGACCCCGGTGTATATACAGCATATTCCACCGCGCGACTAACCTGGGCAATCCGCTCGGCACCTATGCCCCAGTCGGCCAAGCCTTTACTCCAGAGCGCAGCCGTCTTGCGGGCGATTTCCTCCACGCTCTTGCCTTCCCTGCGCGCTTCATCCGGATCGACCCACGGCTGGAAAGCCTCCGGCTTCAGGGAAGGGAAGTGAAGCAACAGGTTGGCCAGGTCCCCCTTCGGGTCAACTAGAAGCGCAGGGATGCCCTGCAGCGCTGCCTCTTCCAAGATGTCGATGCACAACCCCGTCTTACCCGAACCCGTCATTCCGACCACGACCCCGTGAGTCGTCAAATCCCCAGGGTCGTAGAGGACAGGCTCGTCGAGCGTCTTGCCGGCATCCAGATCATACTTCCGCCCTAGATAGAAGTTTCCGCTTGCCTCAACCATAGTTCTCTCCTGCTCAATCACGCTCTACGGCGTGGCGATCCTGAAGATGCGCTCAAACTCCTGCTCGAATTTTAGGGTAAGCTCCCGATCCTCAATGATAACCAAATTCTCATCATTCTTCTCTTCGGCGTTGCGACTCAGATTATAGGACCCCGTGACGACTCTGACGCCATCGATCAGGATAACCTTGTGATGCATATTTGCAGAATTCCCATCCAGCCGCACATTAAGCCCGGCCTCTTTCAGGCGTTCGAATTCTCCGCCCTGGGTTGAGGCCCGGGAGCTCTCTAGCACTCCCCGCACCGCAATCCCACTGGTGGCCCTTTCAAGTATGGCGTCGGCGATCTCATCCGATGTGAAAGTGAACACCATGAAGTCGATGCTAGCCTGTGCGCCGCGCAGTAATTCAAGCAATCGCGACCGCACCCCATCATCGGGGGAGAAGAGGACTTCCACCCGCCTCCCATCAATCGACACGGATGGAAAGGGAGTATCGCTCATTGAGAGAGCGCCGAAGCGGTCCTCCAAGAACATCTCTTCGAATTCACGGGTGTAATTCTCAGCCAGGCGACTGGATCGGACCCTCAGCAGGTTGTTATCATTCCTGTAGGCTCCGCTGACGGTAAAGTTCATCGAGCCGGTCCATATGTCCAGACGGTCAATGACAACGAACTTGTGGTGCATCAGCGGCTCGCGCCGATCCCCTACCACTTCGATGCCAGCCGCCTCAAGCTCCTGCACTTCCGGCTCCAGAATGTTGTCGCTTTCCATGACGACCCGCACCCTCACACCTCTGTCCATGGCCCGAAGGAGCGCGTCGCGCACACTCCACAGGTTGAAGTCATAGATCGCCACATCCACAGAAAAACGCGCAGCCTGAATGGCTTCGGCAAGAAGTGCGTCAGGTCCGCCGCGCAGGGATTGCGCAGCAGGCCCGGTTGGATCGCTAAAGGCCAGCGTATACCAGCCATCTGGCGCTGCGGTCTCCTCCGGCAGGGGCAGCAATGCCTCGAAGCCCTGTCGATAAAACGCGCACTCGGCAGCAGCGAGCAGGAGAAGGACGACGAAGCTGCCGACAGGCGTGATCTGGCGGGGTTGGCGCCGGAAGAATGGGTGGGGGTTCATTCGCCCCGCCTCGGGGATTGAGTTGGGTCGGGTAGTGAAAACGGGATCCGACCAACAGATTCGAGTTCAGCAAGATATAAGCAGCTGATCAAGATGATTTACGCTACCCTGTCAGGCACTCCAAGAGAGGCCGACTTCGTGCGGCGCTCACCTCCGCCGGGGTCTGCACGGACTTTCAGGAATCAAAGCCAAGGGAAGCTCCAGAGCGTGGCGGCTGGCAACAAAAGCCACTGCATGCATAGGCGGCGATTGAGCCTCCGCCCGTGACCCTCGGCCTGGTCCCAAAAGGGCGCGAGGCCCAGAAGAAGGTCAAATTATCACCTAGGTCACGATTGGCCAAGTCACCCGCGCTGCAACGCGAGCCATTTCACGGATCGGGTCATAATCGCCATCCTCAACCACGACAAACCGGGCCATCCCTGCCTCCGCCAGGAGTTCACGGCCAGCAGGATCGGCGGGCATATTGGAGAGCAACGCTTTCAACTCGGCCCTAAGATCTTCAGGCACGCTCTTGTGAATCACCCAGGGGGGGATGGGACTCGGTCCAAACGTCTCGATAGTTCGAATCTGAGAGCTGTAATCGGGGTGTTTCTGCAGTTCGACCTCCAGCACAATGCTGTCAATGCCGAAAGCCTCCACCTGACGATCCAGGATCATGGCGATCGAGATCTCATGCGCACCGGATTCGATGACACTTCCGAAGAAGTCTGACGGCTTCCCGAGTTTGGCCAAATAATAGCGGGTTAGATTGTACCCGGAGTGCGAGCGCGGCTCGTTGTAGGCCCAAGAGGCGCCCCGAAGATCCTCGAAGGTCCAAAACGGGCTGTCGCGGTGAACGATGACATCCGAGAAGTAGACCGGCAGGCCTTGATAGCGCGCAGCCTTCATGACGGGCGCAGTCAGTAGCGCAACCTCCGACTGGTCCTGATCCGCCTTCCAGATATACGGTAGACCGCAGATCCAGCAGATCTGAATCTCGCCCAAGTCAAAACGTCGTTCCCGCTCCTGCCATGGCATGTCATTGACAAACGACACCGGACAAGGAAGCCGGTCTGAAAGAAACCTGGCCAGGTGCTCTCCGATGAATTCCGTATTGGGCGACATGCACGAGGTGAGCGTCAGCCGCTCCATCGCCTCCACCTTGAACGGCTCGCGGCGGTCACGCGGCCGCAGGGCTTGCCCGCCGGCCTTGAATGGCCGAGGCCAATTCACCTACCACCATCCAACCCCCAGGTTTCAGGAGTAGTCAATTCAAGGCTGTTTCCCGCCGGATCACGGAAATACAGTGAGCGTCCACCCCCCGGCCAGGCAACTTCGGCTTCGATCGGGACTTCGTGTTCACCGAGCCTTTCTCGCCAGGCCCACAGTTCTGCCGCTGAGACCTCAAAAGCCGCGTGGCCGGGACCTCTGGCCCCGTGGGGTGGGACATCACCGCTCGCCTTTTCGCTGGCAGCCGGATCAAAGAGCAAAAAGACGCCGCCGCCACACTGGAAGAAAACGTGACGCCCTTCAAGCACGGCGAAGGCCTTCAGGCCGAGAATGGATTCGTAGAATTCCTTGGCCGCCGCCAGGTTGTCCACATAGAGACAGGTCTCTATGATCCGGCCCAATTGCACTGTTCTCTCCACGAGACGTAGGAAGTGGGCGGCCGGTTATCGCCCTCGATACTTAAAGCAGCCCACTAGGTGATCATCCACCATCCCGACTGCCTGCATGAAGGCGTAGCAGATGGTCGTCCCGACGAATTTGAACCCCCGAAGTTTCAGGTCTTTGGCCATGGCGTCGGATTCTGGACTGGAGGATGGCAAATCCTCCCAAGTGTGGGCCGGTGGACCCAGCAGCGTCTGCCCACCCGTGAAGGACCAAATGTAGCTGTCAAATGATTCCACCTCTGAGAGCAGTCTGAGGTAGGCCTGAGCATTGGTAATTGCGGCATCGATCTTCTGGCGGTTTCGAATGATTCCCGGATCGGCCAGGAGACGCTGGCGAGCAGCCTCCGTGTAGCCCGCGATCCGCTGGGGTCTAAACCCGTCGAAGGCGCGCCGGAAATTCTCACGCTTGTTCAGGACAATGCGCCATGAAAGCCCAGCTTGGAAACCGTCGAGGATGAGATGTTCGAACAAAGCAATGTCGTCGTGAACGGGCACGCCCCATTCTTCATCGTGATAGGCGGCCAGGAGCGCTTCACCGGTTCCAAAGCAGCGGTTGCGCTCTTCAGCCACCAGCCGATCCCCTCAGCTGCAGCTCGACAAATGAGGTGGTCTTCTTCCCAGACATAGTATGCTTGTGGAAGCAAGCGTACCACAGATAAGGTTCCACTGGATGGCCAGTCCCTTCCAACACCGGCTGCCCTCGCAAACAAAAGTGAGAGGCAGATCTGGCCCGCCTGGGAGCCTCAACCCATGCGTCCAATGCTGACCGTCGCTCTCTCATTGCTGGTCCTGGTATCTGCGTTCATCCACATTCGGGCGGAATACCGCGGGCCGCGCCTGCATGTCTACATTTTCAAACCGCTAACCACATTTCTCATCCTGCTCATGGCCCTTGTGTCGCCAGGGGCGACCACCAGCCTCTATCGGGGTGCCATCGTGTTGGGCCTAGCTTTCTCTCTCGTGGGTGACGTTTTTCTGATGCTCCCCTCGGACCGATTCCTTCTCGGACTGATCAGCTTTCTCCTCGCCCACATGGCCTACATTGGAGCCTTCTCGCTCGGGCTACCTTTCCAGATTACGCCTGGCTACCTGATCCCTCTTCTGGTCTACGCCATCCTCATGTTCTCGATCCTCCAGCCACACTTGGGCAGGATGAAGCTGCCTGTGCTTCTTTACACCTTTGTGATCGTAACGATGGCGTGGCAGGCGGCCGAGAGGTGGGCGGGGCTCGCGCTCCCCGGTGCGCTCTGGGCTCTTCTCGGGGCGCTGCTTTTTGTCCTTTCCGACACAATTCTGGCCTGGAACCGTTTCAGGCGCGGGTTTCGTCTAGCCCAGCTTATGATCTTGACCACCTACTTTGGCGCGCAGTGGCTGATTGCCCTATCTGTGTGAGATCTTGGGCTCTGAGCCCGTGGGTCGTTTGGACGCTCAAAGGTTGTGAAGGAGGTTTGTGGAACATGTACGCTTATCTAGTCCAGCACGCTAGGGCCAAAGACAAGCGAGAAGATCCGCTTCGCTCGTTGACGGAGGCGGGTTGGTCGGACGCGCGAAAGGTGGCCGCCCACGCCGCCGTTCATGCAGGCGTGCAGGTCGCACGCATTTGGAACAGCGGCAAAACCCGAGCTGTGCAAACCGCAGAGTCCTTGGCTGAGCAACTCAAGCCGCCGCTTGGGGTTAGGCAGGCGGAGCACATGGGGCCAGTCGATAATCCCGCGATCTGGGCGGAACGGCTGATGGAGATGGAACAGGACGTGATGCTAGTCGGCCATCTCCCACACTTGGGCAAGCTCGCCGACCTGCTCCTCACCGGCGAGGAGGACAAGGGAGTGATTGATTTTCAGAACGCAGGAATCGTCTGTCTCAGAAGGGTAGTGCAAAAGCGCTGGGCTATTCGCTGGATCCTAACGCCTGAACTCGTTTCGGAATAGCGGCCGGCTTCAACCCGTGGCCAGCTTGACCACGGTCACTCCCTGGCCACCCTCCGAGGGGGCGCCCGCCTCAAAGGCTTCCACGTATGGGTTGCCCTTCAGTTGCTGCCGGACCGCCTCCCGTAACCGACCGGTACCTTTGCCATGGATCACACGCAGCATCGGCAGCCCAGCGAGGAAGGCCGAATCGAGCCGTCGATCTAGCTCCTCAAGCGCATCTTCGATCCTTCGTCCTCGCAGATCGATCTGGAGGGGCGGCGCTTTGGGGAGCCTGGCTGAACCTCGGTCACCGGCTGCCTTCACGCCTGTGGGCCGGTCCGGCTCCGACCCCTCCCCACCGACGTGGGATAGTTCAGCCAGCCGGGCGCGAAGCCTGAGCCTGCCAATGAGGACCTCCGCCTCTTCGGCGCCCAGGTCTGTGATCACCCCTTCCGCGTCAAGCGGCCGAACCCGCACCCGGTCACCTGGCCGATAGACTCGTTCGACGGTCACAATCTCGGGCTCCGACCTGGGAAGTGGAGCCTCGACCTTCTCTTCAAGCGTCTCAACATCTGCTTCGATGTCCGGGAGAGCGCTCAGGGGTTGACCAGCCGCGGCCAGGCGACGCCGCAGCCGGCGCAGCTCCTTGCGAACAGCCTCGAGTTCCATTTCAGCTTCCCTACGCGCCTGGGCAAGCAACTCCAGGCGTTCGTCCTCAATTCCTTCCAAGCGGTCCCTCAACTCGGTTCGCAGCGCCTCGGCCCCCTTGGCGGCAGCCTCAGCCTGCCTCCGGCCTTCTTGAGCGGCATCGAGTTGGCGGCGAATCTCATCAAGCAACCCATCCGTCTGCAGGTCCTCCGGCGCCAGCGTCCGGCGGGCCCGCTCGACCACGCCCTTCTCCAGCCCCAACCGCTCGGCGATCGCCAATGCGTTTGAGCGACCCGGCAATCCAATCGTAAGATCATACGTGGGCCGCAGACTATCCAGGTCGAATTGGACACTGGCGTTTCGTACGCCCGGTGTCATGTGGGCGTACGCCTTGAGTTCCGGATAATGGGTGGCTACCAGGGTCGTCACGCGTCTCTCAAGCAGGCTTCCCAAGATCGCGCGCGCCAGGGCGGAGCCTTCTTGCGGATCCGTCCCGGCACCGAGCTCGTCAAGGAGAACCAACGAACGGTTGTCGGCATGCTTGAGGATCCGAATAATGTTGTCAATATGAGCTGAGAAGGTCGACAAGGATTGCTCGATTGACTGTTCATCGCCAATATCCGCGTACACAGCCTCGAACAGCGAAACCTGAGAGCCGGCCTCGGCTGGAATATGAAGCCCACAGCCAGCCATAAGGGCCAGCAATCCGGCCGTCTTGAGGGCCACCGTCTTTCCACCGGTGTTGGGGCCTGTAATCACAAGAGCATAGGTCTGCTGATCTAAGGCCAGATCGATTGGGACCACGGTTTCAGCATCGAGAAGTGGATGTCGGGCACCCAATAGCCAGAGCGTCGAGCCGGGGTGTGGGCTTTCTCCCCGCGGTTCGAAGGGTTTTAGGATCGGCTCAGAAGCTTCCAGAGCTTCAGCATAACGGGCTTTGGCAAAAGCCAGGTCCACGCCGGCGAGAGCTTCGACGGTCCTCTGGATCGACTGCGCTTCGCGACCCACCCGCTCCGAAAGAATAGACAGAATGCGGTGAATCTCATCGCGTTCGTCCAGCTTGAGTTCACGTAGCCGGTTGTTCAACTCGACCACTTGCAGCGGCTCGACGAACAGGGTCGCGCCCGAAGATGACTGATCCTGGACTACCGATTTCAGGCGTCCCTTGAACTCAGCCCGCAGCGGGATAACGTACCGGTCCTCACGCTGAGTGATAATCGGCTCTTGAAGCAAAGGCGCAATCTTGGGGTCACCCACCAAGCGCTGCATCTTGCTCATGAGCCGCTCATGCACCACCTCAAAATCACGCCGGATGGTCGCCAGTTTCTCGGAAGCGCCATCCACCACCTCTCCACGATCATTGAGTGTTTTGGAAACTAGGTCGATGACGCCCGGGGCGGGCTCCAATCCGACGGCCAGTACCGCCATAGCGGGGTATTCGTCGCTCAGCCGTTCGAAAAGGCGCTGCAGTCTCCGAGCAGCTATGAGGGTACTCTTGAGATCGAGCAACTCAGACGGCTCGAGCACGATGCCCCGCGAGGCCGCAGTGGCACTAGAGCGCACATCTCTGGCGCCCCCGATAGTCAGCTCAGGGTTCGCAGCGAGGATCTCCCGGGCCTCGGTTGTCTGGGCCAGGCACCGCTGCGAGACTTCCAGGTCAGCGGCCGGAACGAGATCTCTGGCCATCGATTTCGACGCGGAGAAGGCCGCAAATGCGGCCAGCCGTTCCAAGACCTTGTCGAGTTCCAGAGTCTCTAGGTCCTTGGCGTCCATCACGAGGGCAGTGTAACACGACATCGGGAGCAAAGGGGTAGGTCGCCCGGGAGTCCAGGGATGCCTAGTGGCCGGGAAGCGGATGTCGCGGCGACCGATCCCTAGAAGGACAACAGGTCTTCGAGAGCGGTCGCGATACGGTCGGCGGACGGCAGGACAGCCTCCATCAGATCACGGCTGTAAGGCACAGGCACGTCCGGAGTCGTCAGGCGTCGGAGCGGGGCGTCGAGGTACATGAAGAGCCTATCGGCCAAGGTGGCCAGAATCTCGCCCGCAAAGCCGGCTGTCCAGGTGTCTTCGTGGACGACGAGGCAGCGCCCCGTTTTGCGGACAGAGTCAAGCACCGTCTTCCGATCCCAGGGCACGATCGTGCGCAGGTCGATCACTTCCACCCGTTCGGGAAAGCAAGCTGCGGCTTCGAGGGCCGGAGAGACCATCGCCCCCCACGTAACCAGCGTTACCTCATCGCCCAATGCAAGGGTTGCTGCTACACCGAAGGGAACCAGGTAGTTGGGGCCAGGGTCGGGACGACGGGCTACAGCGGCGTCGAGCAGCGCCCGATGCTCGAAGAAAAGTGTTGGGTCTTCGCCCCGCAACGCAGCCCGCATCAAGCCGGCGGTGTCGGCAGCGTTTGAAGGGTAAGCCAGCCTCCAGCCCAAGGTGTGTGCGTAGATCGCCTCGCCGCTGACGGAGTGCCAGGGATCTCCAATCGTCTTGCCGTAGCCGACAGGGATTCGAACCACCATCGGGGCGGCGAATCTGCCAGCCGTGCGCCAGCGGATCGTGCCACAATCGTTGATCTGCTCGGTGGCCGGATCAGTGTACTTTCGAAACTGAATTTCCGCGATCGGAAGCAAGCCGGCCAGGGCCATCCCGACTGCCCGGCCGATGATGCCTTCTTCCGAGAGCGAAGTATCGAAAACGCGCACTTCGCCGAACTTCGACTGCAGTTCCAGTGTCGCGCCGTGCACCCCGCCTTTGGCTCCGACATCCTCGCCAAAGACGAGCGCCCGAGGGTTGCTCTCGAGCTCTTGCTCGAGGACAGCCCGCATGACATCGATAAGGTTGAGGCGCGGTCCACGGCCGGCGGGTCTACCTGAAGGCTCGGCTTCGTGCCACCCTTGCTCAACCGAGATACCCCCCACCTGCTGCAGCTCGCCGTCAAAGAACAAATGCCTAGTGACCTCCGTCACATCTGGCTGAGGCAGCGAACGCGCCTCTTCCAGCGCGGCCCGGGCATCGCGCTCCGCCGCCTGGCGCAGGTCGGCCAATATGTGCGCATCGAGCGTGGCCTCTAGCGCCAGGAGCGGGTCCAGACCCTGCTCCGACTGCCTCTCCTCCTCTGTCTTGTAGGCCTGATTGTCGATGAAGGTGTGCCCGCTCAACCGGGGGACCGTCATTCTCAGCAAACAGGGTCCCTGCCAGCCGCGAACATGCGAGACGGCGCGGGCGATCAATCCCCCCGTGCGGTCTGGATCTGTGCCCGGGCCGTCGAGGACAAGCAGGTTGCCGAAGGACTCTAGATTCGCGGCGATATTCCCACCGGGCGTTTGAAAATCGTTCGGCACAGAGATCCCATAGCGATTGTCTTCGATGAAGAAGAGCATCGGCAGCTTGAGCGTGGTGGCGATCGTCAGGGCCGACCAGAAGCCGTTCGCAGCCACCGAGCCGTCGCCACCCAAGGCGACCGCTATCGCTCCTTCCCACTCAGACTCACCCAAAACCTCTGCCCGGTAGCGGCAGGCCTGCGCCCATCCAGCCACGGGGGTGTACTGAGCGCCGACATCGCCGGAGGATGGCAACACTGTCGGTCCCTGGCGGGGCGGCATTGAGAAGACCACGCCCACGTCGCGCCCCTCGGATGGACTGCCTGACCGGCCCATCCCGGCAGCGAGGGCTTCCACCAGAGTCAGCCCGGCCGCCAGCATGAACGGGCGTGAACGGTAGTACACGCCGGCTGCGTCGTGGGGGTGATCGAGACTAAGGGCGAGAAGCACCTGCGCAAGTTCATGGCCTTTAGCCGAGAACTGATAGGGCACCTCTCCCGAGGGCGCAAGCTCCTGCTCCTCTAGCTCGTCGAGGGCGCGCGAGTTCAGCACGTGTCGCGCTACTTCGTCCCAATGTGGCCGCGCGCCTATAAGATCGGTTGACTTGATCTCGTCCGCCACAGTCGTCTCCCGCCCCCCGGCCCTCATTATAGCCAGATTGCATCTCTTTCCGGGCGATGGCCTCCAGGGGATGTTGGTGGAGGCGCCAAGACGGAAGGGCTAATGACGATCCTAGGCTGCTGGCTTCAGTGGCCCTCTCCTGCATCCAATTCCTCCAGCAGCTGTTGGTCACGCGCCAAATTCCGGGTGCGAATATAGAGACTGAGAATGAAGAGCGCGATTGGACCCAGGATGGCAGCATACCCAAGGATCATGAAATTGAGCGTGTCCATTGGTGCTTCCTGCAAAAGCATGTTCGAGCCTCCCATGCCTCGGTCACGATTTCATCGAGCGCCGGATAAAGAGTAGAGGATTAGGTGGAGAGCACTTTCATCTTCATTTGCTCAATTCGCTCGGTCATGCGCTGCACTCGGATCCGATGCCAGAGCAAAGTCATGAACAAAATCGTAAAGGTGAGCAAGCTGAAGAGGAAGGTCTGGAGCATTTTGGGTGTCATGTCAAAACTGCCTTCTGCCGTGGGGTCACCACTGCCAATCACGACAGGGTGGATGGTCCGGAACAAGCGGATAGAGAGGAACGTGATCGGCACGCTGATGAAACCTACAATGCCATAAATGGAGCCGAATCGCGCTCGCCGATCGGGATCTTCGATCCCTTCTCGAAGCATCAGATAGGCGATATAGATCAGCTCCATAATCGTCGCCGTCACGAGCCTGGGGTCCCATGTCCACCAGGTGTTCCAGACCGGGCGCGCCCAAATAGATCCGCTCACGATATTGACAAAGGTAAAGACGATGCCGATCTCGACAGCTGCGACCGCAACTCGGTCCCACCTCGCTTGACCCCGGATCAAGTAGATTGCGCCGGAAACGGCAGTCACCAGGAAGGCAAGTGCTCCCACCCAGCCGGCAGCCACGTGAAAGTAGAAGACGCGTTGGACCTCTCCCATAACGGCCTCGCGAGGCGCATAGAAGAAGACCATAGACAGCGCGGCGGCAAAGAAGACCGCGCTGATCCAGTTCAACGCTTTCAGGCTTCCGGGTGTCGCTTCCATGGCGTTTTCCTCCGTTTTGTCTTCACGCCCAACTCACAGGCTGGACATGATGGTCGGGCTGGTGAGAAAGGGAAAGCATCCAGCAACCAAACGCGCTCTTCCCCCGTCTACTCCTCAACGACATAATCGAAAACCATCAGGCCCACTGCCACGAAGAGGACGTCGTAGACGATGATCAAGTTGAGCCACGGCCAAATCTCCTCCATCTCGAAGCCTTGCAGGAAGCCGGTACTGGCCTTTACAGCCGACACCAACACCGGAAGGACCACCGGGAAGAGCAGAATCGGAAGCAAGACATCGCGAGTGCGGGCCTGCACCGACATCGAGGCCAGCAAGGTCCCGACCGTCGTATAGCCGATGGAGCCCAACAGCACAACCGCCAGCAAGCCGGGTTGAAAGAGGTTGACGCCGTAGAGAACGCTGTAGGTCGGAAGAACGATCACTTCAACGATCATCATGAACGCCAGATTGCCCAGCAGCTTGCCGAAGAACAGCGCGCTGCGATCGACGGGGGCCAGCAGGAGTCCATCCAGACAACCGCTGTCTTTCTCCAAAGCCATTGAACGGTTGAGGCCCAGGGTGCCAGCAAAAGCAAAAGTCACCCATAGCACGCCGGATGTGATCGTGCTGCGGGTCCGCACGTCGAGCTCAAGAGCGAAGTTGAAGATGAGGATGACCAACAGCGCAAAGACCAGCATGGCGCTCAGAAGGTCCCGGCTCCTCAGCTCGGCGGCCAGGTCCTTCCATATCACCGCCGAGACTGCGTTCAGATAGCCCGCGATCCGGCCCTCGTTTCTGGCCGCCAGTGGCGCTGACACTGAATCGGTCGTGGTCCGGGGCACCTCAGACATTCGTCACCGTCTCATAGAGCGTTCCGAGTTCAGACCCCGCGATTTCCCCCCGCCCCACCGAGGCCGCGATAGAGCCCCCGGACAAGATGTCGATTCGACTCGCTAGCGCCGAAGAGCGAGCCAAGTCGTGAGAGGTCATCACGACCGTCCGGCCTTGCGCGGCCACGTCTCGCAGGAACCCGTCCAATTTCTCCGCCGCCTCTTGGTCAAGTCCGGTATGAGGCTCGTCGAGGAGCATGATCCTGGGGTCGTGTAAGATCGCCCTGCCGATCGCCAACCGTTGCTGCATACCCCGGGAGAATTGGCGAACGAGGTCGCGCCGCCGTACCTGCAGGCCCACAAGCGACAGGACCTCGTCAATCCGCTCATCCGGGTTCGGGAGTTGGTACAGCCGACTGTAAAACCTGAGGTTCTCTTCCGCTGTCAGATCTCCATACAAGAGGGGTTGATGGCCCACAAAACCAATCATGGGGCGTATATAGGCAGCATGACTCGGAAGTCGATAGCCAGCCACGCGGACATCTCCCAGCGTCGGGCGCGTCAAGCCTGCCAGAATCCGCAGGAAGGTGCTCTTACCGGCACCATTCGGCCCGAGGATGGCGACAAACTCGCCTTCCCCCGTTCTGAAATCAATTCCTCGCAAGACAGGCTTGAAGCCAAAGCTCTTCCCAAGTCGTCGGACTTCAATCATCGGCCCGGCTCATCAAATCCACCAGTCGCTCTTTGAGTTCTCGTCTTCTTTGATGATAGCTGTGCTCCTGCAACTGGCCAGCTTCAAAGGCATCGTCCAGAGAGGCGATCTGGCGCAGCAGCTCATCTTGCCCGTCAGAGAGAGTTCGGCCGGAGACAAGCCCACGGCTGTCCCCCGAGGTGCGGTTCCGCCAGGGGCCAAACCACCAGCCAACTACGGCCAGGGCTAGGGCGAGGCTCATGGCACTGGCAATCCCGACCCAGGGTCCGTCCACATTGGCCTGGCTGGAACTCCTGGGCCGGCCGGTGAGAGTAAACACCAGCGCCTCTCCAGCGGAACGCGAACCCAAGGCATAATTCCGGAGCTTCACACCAGCAGTTTCCTGCATCCCCTTGTCTTCAAACTCGGCGCCCCGCACCCTCGGCCCACCTTCGGGGATGAGAAGCGTCACGGCACTCACCGGGTAGTCAAGCGGCTGGCGGAACTCGAGCTGGCGGTCATAGGGCAGCTCGAGGCTGAAAACCATTTGAGCGCTGCCCCGACCTGGTCGAAGAGGGGCAAGATCGCCAAATCCGCGGGACGTCGATTGGTATCGGCCTCCCAGCCCACCCTCCTCAAAGCGCAGATTCTTCCACCCCTGAGGAAGAGCGATCTCCAAGGAAGGCGTTTCGCCGCCTGCGATCAGCGTTCGGTCGCCCAGATTCGAGAGCAGCCACAGTTCGATCACCTGAACCACACCCTCCCCAGAGAAGTCCAGCAGGACATGGAGTTGATCAACGTGTACAAGTCTTGTATCGGTCGTGCTCTCATAGATCATGACCGGCAACTCGAGCAGCTGGCCGTTGTCCTGCAGGTGGACAGGCTCGGAGGCGTAGCGCACCCCTCCGTGCTCTGTGCTGAGCAAGTAGAGGCGACTTGGGGCTACCTCCAGCTCCGGGAAGGTTGCGGAACCAGCCTCATCCGGAGTGGCGGTCCCTACAACGACCTCGCGGCCACCTTCAAAAGCATGCAGCGTGATTTCCAGGTCTTCTGGGATTTCGGCGCCGTCTGTGCCATTGATGACGCTGGCTATGATGGCGCCAGTTGTACTAGACTCGACGGCCTCGGCCGCTACTGGTTCTTCAGGTGGGGCCAGGTCCGGCTCTTGCAGTGGAGCTGCAAAGGCTAAGTTCTGAACAAAACTCGCCAAAGCCCAGCGATCGTCCTCGCTGAGGGCCCTGGAAGAGGCATGCGCGTCCGGTTCGACCTCTTCGACCAGCAGGACAACCGTATCCTCTAAAGCGTGCTGGGCCATCCCGGCTGGATCGCCCAGATTTGGCCCTGCGTCCGCCGCGACGCCGCTGGAAGCATGACAAGCCGCGCACTCTCCCTCAAAGAGCTCTCGGCCGCGTTCCAACTCAGCCTGCGTAGTGCTCAGGGTCAAGGCGTAGGCAACCACATCCCAGCGCTCGCCAACGGACAGACTGGCGAAGCCAGGCATGAAGCTTTCAATCTTGCCCTGGGCCACCATTGCGTACCACTCGGCAGGTTTCGACCGCCGAGCCAGTTGAGGGTCTCCAAGCGCTGTAGGTGGGTTTGGCAGGTTTCTCGCCTGGGGACCATCGCCCTGACCCGTCTCCCCGTGGCAGGCGGCGCACTTCTCAGCGTAGATGGATGCTCCAGCAACTGGGTCTGGGGAGACTGGAGGCAAGTCAAGCCTAGGGGGTCCTGGAGTAGAGGTGGGACTGATCGGCTCGAGGGCCTGAGCAGTGGCCAATTCCGGAGGGGGCGTCACATCGCCCGCCAAGCCACAGCCCCCTAGAACGACTGCCAGCAGCGATAGGATCCCGGCGACACGTCTCACGCCCGAGTCTCCGGCTCGACCTGAACCGGAGCGCCGCAGCGGCTGCAGAAATTGTCGTCTGCAAGCACTGGCTCGCCGCATTGGGCGCAGAACCCGACTCTCTCCGCCGCACGCTCCCGTAGCCGCGCCACTGCGGCTTCGATCTCGGTTTCCAATCCCTTCACCGAAGTCCTGGCTTGGTCGCGGACTGCAGCTTCGACTGGCGCCGCCTCGGAGTAATCCAAATCATCGATCTCTTTGAGAATTGACGCGCCTTGGGACACCAGCGCTGCACGTTGGGTTTCATAATCCTGGCTCGGGTTCTTACCCAGGGCGTGATCCAGGTCCATCTCCTGAACGGCGGCCAAGATCCGCTCGCGCTCGGCTTCCAGGGCCGAATAGCGCCGCTCCGCCTGGCTCAAGACCAGCCCTTCATCCCGGACGAGAGGGCGAACGATATAGCCCACCACCAGGATCGTGAGCGCCGTAACAACAAGTATCGATGCGATATCCATACCTAGGCTCCAGCGGGGACCGGCGCCGCCGATGTCTCAGGCAAACAACTGGATCTTGTCCATCGCCTTCGAGGTCACCCTCTACCACTCGGACGGCCGCGTTTGAGCGCCCCCTGGAATTCCTGGACGCCAATCATGGGTTCAGCGCCCCCTCGACTACGGCGACGATTTCATCCAGTGACACAAACGGACCAATCTTCACGTGGCTCAGCCGACCGTCCAGCCCAATAACATATGTCTCGGGCACGCCTCGGATCCGGAAGGCCTGAGAAATGCGCGTGCGCAGATCGGGCCCGTTCGGATAGGTAATCGCGAACCTGGTGAGATACGCCTTGGCCTCGCGTTCCGTGTCGACGTAGTTGACCCCCAGGAAAACGACATTGCGAGACTTGAACCGCTGGTATGCCTGCTCCAACTCAGCCGCTTCCTGCTCACATGGCTTGCACCACGATGCCCAGAAATTCACGACCACCACCTGTCCTCGCAAATCGGCGACGTTGATCTTTTCCCCTTCAAAGGTAGTTAGCGTGAACTCCGGTGCGTCGGAACCCACTGCTACCGGTCCCTGCTGAGTACGGATCAAACCCAATCCCAGTACTGCTAAAAGGCCGAGGACCAACGTCCAGACCGCGATCGTGCCTAGGCCAGCTCGACGAGACGTGGCTGCTCCGTCCAAGCCACCACTTTCAAGACGCGAGACTTCTCTTGACCCAACCGAAGATTCGTTCGTCATTATTCCATCTCTTAATCCTGGTAGCTAGCGAAGTCAAGCCCGACAGGTGAGCAGAAGCTAATCCCGTCTGCGGAGCTCCTCCTCAAGTCTTACCACATAGGGATCATCGTCGGCGATCGGGGACGCCGAAGGTAGCGAAGCCTCCGCTGGCACACGCCAGCTTCGAAAGCCTCGGAACAGCAGGAAAGCGCCCACCAGGAAAGCCACCGGAGGCAAGACGTACACGAACCAGTTGAAGCCGGTCGGTGGAGGGGCGGCTAGCACTCGGTCCCCGTATTGATCAACAAAGTACTGTTTGATCTGCTCCTCACCCCAGCCAGCCGCCAGCTTCTCACGAATCGTATCTCGCCACTGGATACAGGCTTGAGTCGGACAGACATCTAGGGGGACATTCTCGCAGACCGGGCAGTAGAGCTGCTTGGCGATCGCATTGACCTGGTCGTCAGTCGGTGGAACGGGGTCTTCCTGCGCCCCTGCGGGCGCCATCCACAAGGCTGCCAGGGCGACCACTAAAGTTGCGATTGGGAGCCAAAGGAGCCCAATTGAACGCATTCCACTTCCCTCTAGACCCGAGCTGCGGCAGCCCGTTTCACGAGGGCGCGTCTGCGCGCCTCGACCGGGTCTTTGTCAGGCCAAGCGGCAACCAGCGTACCCAGGATAAAGACAAAGCCACCCATCCAGACAAAGTTCACGAGAGGATTGCGATAAACCTTGAAGGTAGCGCCTTCCTGTGCAATCGACTCCCAGCCGACCAACAGCACGTAGAAGTCATCTTGAATTGACGAGTGCACGCCCGGTATGGTCATCGGCTGCTGTGACAAATAGTAGAAATCGCGGCGAGGATAGAGTTCACCTAGGTAACGCCCTCCCCGATACACCGAGACGACCGCGCGGGCGACATTGCGATTATCCTGGGTGTCAAACTGGGCCAGCGACTCGTAGATCATGGTATAGCCACCCAGGCTGAGTTGCTGGCCGCGCGCCAAGGTACCCTGAGTTTCTGTCTGAAAGAGCTCGATCCCGATAATTCCGATCGCCATCAGCACCACGCCCAGATGGATGACGTAGCCGCCGTATCGACGCCGGTTACGCTGGGCAAGAAACCACAGGGCCAGAGGCAGAATTTCGCCATGCCTGCGCTGCCGCGCCCTGGCGGCGCGCCAGAACTCGTAGAGCGTCACCAGAGCAACCAATGCCGCCAACCAGTAGCCAAGAAGAGCCATCGGCTGCCGGAGCCCTTGCAGGACCAGCCCGGCCAGCACGATCCCCGAACCCACCAAAGGCTTCCAAATCCCACGCCCTAGGCTGCGGATCGTCGTGCGGCCGTAGACGGACAGCGGCGCAACTCCCATGAGCACGAGCAAACCAGCCCACAAGGGTCCGGTGGCCTTCTCGTAAAAGACGGGCCCTACGGTTACTTTCTGCCCGGTGACCAGTTCTGAGAGGAGCGGGAAGATTACTCCCCAAAAGCAGACGACCAGGATTCCCATGAATAGCAAGTTGTTCAGTAGGAAGAAGGCCTCGCGCGATAGCAGCGAGTTCATCTGGGTCTCACCCCTCAGATCTTCCCAGCGACGGCCCAACAGAGCCACCGAAGTGACAAAGGTGATCCCGATGAAGGCAAAGAACATAGGACCAATAGCCGACTGGGCGAAGGCGTGGACCGAGGAGAGCACACCTGAACGAGTGAGAAAGGTACCGAAGATTACGAGCGCATAGGTCAGGATGATGAGCACCATGTTCCAGTGCTTGAGTATGCCCCGCTTCTCCTGGATCATCACCGAGTGGAGGAAGGCCGTACCTGTGAGCCAGGGCATGAAGGCGGCGATCTCTACGGGGTCCCAACCCCAGTAGCCGCCCCAACCGAGCACGTCATAAGCCCAGCGGCCTCCAAGTATCAGGCCCAGCGAAAGGAAGAGCCAAGCGATCAGCGACCACCGCCGAGTGATGCGAATCCAGCGATCGTCGGAACGGCCGGTCACCAGTGAAGCCACCGCAAAGGCATAAGGAATGACAAAAGAAACGAACCCAAGGTATAGCATCGGCGGATGAATGATCATTCCTGGATGCCGAAGCAAGGGGTTAAGCCCCTGGCCATCCGTCGGCACAAGCGGCAAGGCTCCCCGCGGCTGAAACATGGCGCCTGCCTGTTGGCCATCCATCGTCTGCCAAAGACGTGCGAATGGATTCTCGAAGAAGATCACCAGCGCCACGAAGAAAGCTAGAGTGACCATCGTCACCAAGATCACCCAGGGCAGCAACTCCCGATCCCGGGTCCAATTACGCAGGCCAACCGCTGTGATGAAGGCCGCCAAGAGCCAGGACCAGAAAACCAACGACCCCGGCTGCCCTCCCCAGAGCGCGGTCACTTTGAGATAAGGAGGCATGGCGTTACTGGTCACCGAAGCTACGTATTCATACTCGTAGCGCCCACTGACCAGCAAGAGAACGATCGCCAGCGCGCTTACCGTTACCAGCGGCCAGGTGATAAGCATGGCGTGCCGGGCGCTCTCGACCAGAGCCGATCGGCGGCGCAGGCTCCCGTACGCTGCCGCGGCTGAGGCGTACAGGGCTATGAGGAATGTGAGCACAAGAGAGAAATATCCGACGTTTGCGATCAAATCAGGTAACTCCCAACCATTTTCATGTCCCAAACCTAGCTATGAACAACGAGGCTATGTGGCCGCTTCGTGAAAGCGCAGCCAGACCCCATCTGATCTACCATGAGCAATGGGTGCCCTCCCCCTAGATCCCCCGTTAGGATGACTGGAGCGGAACGTCCTCCTCATAGCGAGTTGGGCACTTCAGAAGCAGCTCATCGGCATAGAACACGCCATCTTCGCCCAGGCGGCCAGTCATGATGGCCTGGGCCTCATGACGCAGCAGATCCGGCTTGGGCCCCACATAGACGACCTCCAGCCGTCTGGCGGTCGGGTCGGCAAGCGCCTCGTGTAGGGCCTTTGCCAGGCCGCCCGCGCGCTCAACCTCATCCAGGTCTGCGGGCACGTTGACGACGGTGAACTTCAGAGTGAGCGACTGAGTATCGTACTCGACCGAGTCGCCATCAACTGCTCCGGAAATTCGCAGATCACGATCCTGGAACTCTTCTCCCTTGGCAGCGAGCTCATCAATCGTCATGTAGTACTGGGCGGCCGCTTGCGTTGAGGTAACAATCAAATACACAACAGCTGCTACGATGAGCAACCCGCCGATAAAGAACTTCGTACGACCGACATTGCCTTCGCCCGAATCACCAAACGCGGAATCATTCATCCTCAAGCCCTCCCTGAGAATCTTGAAAACCAGACGGATTTTATCACCTTTGGCCCAGGCCTCCCGTTGACGAATGTCACTCGGGAGGCCAACAATCGGCATGCGTGCACGATTTCACAGACCCTCACTCCTCATTCTTCTATAGATGTATTAAGGAAAAATGAGATTGAGACTATAAACAGATAAGAACCGGGATGCTCTGAAACCATCTCGATTCAGGTAAGAATTGCTGGGAGCCAGTCACATGAGTCAGGGTAGGCCAATCCTGTTCGATCTCTCACTCAGACCAGGAGTGCAGTAGCCTTGCCTGAGCTCCAAGGCGGAGACGCTTTTTCAGAGCACACTCTTGGGGATATACTCTCCCTAGCAGGAGGATCAACCATGGAAGAGGTCATCTTCTCCCCTAGGGGAGCACAAGCTCACAGTCGAACTCTCGATTTAGTGCGCCTCGCGGCGGCCGCAGTCGCCGTCGTGTCATTTACGGTTGTTCTGGGCACGCTGCTTCTCACCGGAAAAGTGACCCCGATCCTGGGGGTTGGTTCCCTGGTCTTCCTGAACGTACTGTCTGCTTTCGCATTCGTGTTTGGACCCTTTCGGTCGGGACGAGACGGCCATCCATTAGGCGAGGAGATTGCCTCAAAGGCCCAAGCATGGATGGAGATGGGAGACCCGGCCCTCATCTTTGACAGCCGGGGAGCAGTTCAATTCGGTAATCTGGCCTTTCAAGCCCTGCAGGATTCGCCCTCAAAGAAGGGTCATCTTCTCGATCTCGTCGAATTCCTCGGCGGCCCCGGCTCTCAGGTCGAGGTGCGTTGGCTCCTCCAGAATGTCGCTCGACATGGCTCGGCGCGCGGCTTTGAGGCCTCTGTCAGGGCGCCTGGGGATGGAGCGCTCATACTTGAGGGAAGCGCCAGTCAATTGAAAGGAGAGGGAGAGCCGCGGTATGTCCTTGTATGGAGGGATGTCACCGAACGCTCCGGGCGGGAGAGATCCCTTGCGCAGGTTTTGAAAGATGTCAATGCCCGTTTCACCAGCCAGACCAGTGAACTGGCGAACAAAGTTGACGAACTTGCGCAGGCCAACAAGGAGCTGCAAGAGCTCGATCAAATGCGTTCAGATTTAATCTCCTTGGTGTCTCACCAGATTAGAGCCCCGCTCACCAATATGCTCGGTGCAGTGGAGGGAATGCAGGCCGGCTGTCCTTCGCCGACAAGCGTCTGCCGACGCATGTTTGTGGTGTTGCGAGATCAGACAGCGCGGCTTAATCGCCTGGTTCGGGACGTATTGAGCGTGGCGAAGCTCGAATCGGGTGACCTGGCGCTTCAAATCGAGCCGCTCTCGCTGATTCCGGTTTTGAGACAGGCTGTGGACGAGGTCGGGGCGCGTGGTGCCAGGAGCTTTCATATGCCCTACGCCCCGATACTTCCCCTGGTCATGGCGGACAAAGACCGTCTGACGGATGTCCTTGTCAACTTGCTTGACAACGCCGACAAGTACTCGCCTGAAGGCAGCGAGGTTCGGATCGAGGTGAGACCGACCGAGACAGAGGTGATCGTCTCGGTCATCGACTCCGGTCCAGGTTTGACAGATGATGATCTGTCAAGGGTGTTCGACAAGTATTACCGGGCCGAGACGGGCGATGCCCAGCGGGCCTACGGCTACGGTTTGGGACTGTATGTCTGCCATCGTCTCATTGAGGCACAGAGAGGTCGCATCTGGGCGAGGAGGCGCCCCGAAGGCGGAGCAAGCTTTTCGTTTTCACTGCCGGTTTCCGAATCATGAGGCGCCATTCCCTTCTGCTGATTGACGATGACAAGACCCTGACCGCCTTGCTTGGCGATCATCTTCGCAGCGCAGGCTACGCAGTAACAATCGCCAACCACGGGGAGGAGGCGCTATCCCGCCTAGCTAAAGGCCAGCCTGACCTGGTGATTCTAGACGTCATGATGCCCGGAATGGACGGCTGGCAGGTCCTGGAGAAGGTTCGAGTGAACTCGGACGTGCCGATCATCATGCTGACCGCCAAGGATCAAGAGTTCGACAAGCTGCGCGCCTTCAGGCGTGGAGTAGACGACTACGTCACCAAGCCCTTCTCTTTCGCCGAGCTCACAGCCCGCGTGCAGGCGGTGCTGAGCCGCTTGGCCCGTTCGATCGAGAATCAGGACAAACTGACCACAGGCGACCTTGAGATCGATTTTCTTCGCCGAAGGGTGACTCGAAATGGAACCCCGGTTGACCTTACCCCCACCGAATACAGCATTCTCGAGGTTCTGGCGCGCCGGCCCGACGTGCCTGTCGCTTCGGAAGAGTTGGTCAGCCAGGTTTGGGGCCCAGCGTATCAAGGCGAAGTGGAACACGTCAAACACTATATCTGGTCCCTTCGCCGCAAGTTGGAGGCCGATCCCGGCGATCCGGCGCACCTCGTGACGGAGCGAGGCTACGGCTACCGATTGGTATAACGCCGGACTACTAGGGCGAGCGACCGAGGGAGAGCCGCTGGGGAGGGACCCCTTCGGCTCCTCCATTCTTGGTCTGAAGACCAAAGCCCCCAGGCTCTCCGGGGCCATCCTACAGACAACCCACACCCTGTCTAGACCTTGCCTAGACCTTGCCCTGCTAAGCTAAGGTGGGCTTCCGTTCCAGGAGGCAGTATGGCGCGCGGCACCTATCGGGTCGATCTGCCCGACCTGGGCTTCTACCAGCAGTCAGTTTCATGCCAGAACGCCTGTCCGGTAAGGACAGACGCTCGTGGCTACGTCAACGCGATCGCGCTGGGGGAGTACGAGCGGGCCTATCTGATCGCTCGCGAGACCAACCCCTTCGCCTCTACCTGTGGATGGGTGTGCGGCGCGCCCTGCGAGGCCGCCTGTCGGCGGGGATCGATCGACGCTCCTATCGCGATCCGGGCCCTTAAGCGCTTCGTCAATGATCGCCACGGTGTGTATCTTGGGGAGGACAGAGAGCCGCGCCAGCCGCCATCCTGGCGGGCCTATGG
>CAYGCA010000022.1:28856-34993 GCA_964348265.1 uncultured Anaerolineaceae bacterium
GGCCCTGGCGCTGGCGCGCGATCAGGGCGAAGGGACGCGTGAACCGCTCGTAGAATGCCGGGTCCTGACCGAAATTGTAGGCGACGAGGATGACGTCGACGAGATCGGGCTCGCGCCAGCCGCCATCCTGGCGGGCCTATGGTGGCGGAACAACCGGGTTCGACTTGGGCAACAGCGCTCTGCCCTCCGGGCGCCGCAGCCTCAGGGCTATAGGCCGGCGTCCCGGGCAGACAGGCCGACGCGTGGCGGTAGTGGGCTCCGGACCGGCCGGCCTGACCTGCGCCCATGACCTGGCCCTACTCGGCCACGAGGTTAGGATCTTCGAAGCCGCGTCTGTCGCCGGGGGCATGCTTCGTCTGGGCATCCCGGAATACCGTCTGCCGCGGGACCTCATTGATCTTGAAATCGAGGCCATTCTCTCCCTCGGGCCCCAAATTCAGTACGGAGTAACGCTGGGAAAGGACTTTTCGCTGGCGGACCTCCGGCGTGAGTTCGACGCCGTCTTTCTCGCCATCGGGACCTATCGCAGCCGCCGCCTCAACATCGAGGGGGAGGATCAAGACCGAGTGCTGCGAGCGGTCGACTTCCTGCTCAACGTCAACTTGGTTGGCTACAACCTGGATCTCGGCCGGAATGTGATCGTGGTCGGCGGCGGCAATGTGGCCCTCGACGTCGCCCGGACAGCGGCTCGCCTGGGTCATCCCGCGGAGGCCGGCGGCGATATCGAACTCGCCCTGGACGTGGCTCGAGCCGCGGTCCGCTTGGGCACCACCCAGCAGGTGGACTGCTTGGTCGTAGAAGACCGGAATGAAATGTTCGCCGATCCACACGAGATTGCCGAGGCTGAGGCAGAGGGCGTCCGCATCCACAATCATGTAGCTCCGATGCGTATCTTGGGAGATGACCAGGGCGCGACCGGCGTCGAGACGCTGAGTGTGATCCAGGCCTTCGACGACCAGGGGCGCTTCAACCCTCAGATGGCGCCCGACACGGAGCATGTCTGGCCAGCCAGCAGTGTCATCGTCGCCATCGGTCAGATGGGGGAACTCGCGTGGGTTAGACCAGAAGATGGGCTTGAGGTGACGCCGCGCGGCACACTGGAAGTGGAATTGAAGACGCTGAAGACGACGGCCGACGGAGTATACGCTGGGGGTGATATCGCCTTCGGCCCGCGTCTGATCATCCATGCCGTCGCTGACGGCCAGCGGGCCGCAGCCAGCATCGACGCATATTTGCGGGGGGCCAAGCCACGAAGGATGCGCCGCGGTTATTTCACTCCGATCGATCCACGGGCCTATCCCGCCTATGGGCCTGTGCGCAACTACCTACGCATCCACAGACAGGAGCCGCCCAGCCTCCCGGCAGAACGCAGGATCGGCGTGTCTCTCGTGGAAGTCGGATACGACGAGCGGAGCGCCATGGGGCAGGCAGGCCGCTGCTTGATCTGCAGCCTGAACCCGATCTTCGACAGCGATCTCTGCATCCTATGCAATGGCTGCGTCGATGTGTGCCCGATGGATTGTTTGAAACTAGTTCCGGCCAGCCAGCTTGAGGGCGATGAGGTGATCGCGTCACTGATTCGCTCCACAGAAAGCGGGCAGGCGACGGCTATGTTGCTGGATCCGGTCCATTGCATTCGCTGCGGTCTGTGCGCGGCGCGCTGTCCCACCAGTGCCGTTGTGATGCAGGCATTCGTTTTTCGGGAAGAACGCGTCTACGAGGAGGTCGCCTGATGGCGGAACTTGGAGGGCCGAGGGCGATGTCTGGAGGCAGTTTTCCCTCGCGCTGGATCCGGCGATTGGTGAACTCTAGACCCTGGCAATCGATCGTCCGTCACGGCTGGCCCGACAACCCACTGGATCGCTCGCTCGTGGTGACCAGCAGCCTGTTCCTGCATATCCACCCCGTGAAGGTGAGTCGCCTGAGTCTACGTTGGACGTACACCATGGGCCTGGGGATCATGGCCGTGGTCCTGTACGGGGTGCTGGTCTTCACGGGTGTGCTGCTGATGTTCTACTATGTGCCCTCGGTCGAGCGGGCATACACAACGATGAAGGAAATCCAATTCGCAGTTCCCTTGGGGCAGTTCACCCGCAACATGCACCGCTGGTCAGCCCACGCCATGGTGGTCATCGTCGTTTTCCACATGATGCGGGTCTTCTACACCGGCGCTTACAAGCCCCCGCGGGAGTTCAACTGGGTGATAGGCGTCATCCTGCTGATCCTCACGCTGGGGGCCAGCTTCACCGGCTATCTCCTGCCCTGGGATCAGTTGGCCTACTGGGCGATTACGGTCGGGACCAACATCGCCGGCTTTGCGCCAGTGATCGGGCCCGCCACTCGCACGATGCTGCTAGGGGGGGCCACCGTTGGCCAGGACGCTCTAATTCGCTTTTACACCTTGCACATCGCCGTGCTGCCGCTGGCGCTGACCTTCCTGATTTCGCTCCACCTGTGGCGGGTGCGCAAGGACGGTGGGCTTGCGGCCAGCGACCAGGACTCTGCAATGGAGAACGCGGATGAACAAGGCTGAAAACGTCGAGGATCAGATCTTCCCGCGCGATCCAGCCAAATCCTACGCCCTCGTGGGCCTCATGGACCGCACTTCCCCCCAGGCAGACAAAGGACCGGAAGACACGCTGTTCGCCTTTCCGGTAGTTTTGCTGTGGGAGGTGGTCCTCCTCCTGGGGATCACGCTTCTGACCTTCCTCTTCTCGCTCCTTAAGCAGGCGCCGCTGGAGGAGATCGCCAATCCCATGGTGACCACTGATCCTGCCAAGGCGCCGTGGTACTTCGTCGGCCTGCAAGAGCTACTGGAGCACATGCATCCTACCCTCGCCGGAGTGGTCATCCCGGGGATCCTGGTCACCTTTCTGCTCGTCCTACCCTATCTTGATTCGAGTCGCGAGGGCGCTGGGCGGTGGTTCGGCTCCAAGCGGGGGCGACGGATTGTCCTTTGGGCGACTCTGTACACCGGCTTGGTCATGCCTGCTCTCATCGCTCTGGACAACGCTTTCAGCCTGCGGGAACTGCTGAGAGGCATCGCACCGCAGTGGGTATCTCAATGGCTGCTGCCAAGCGTCATCCTGGGTCTGCTGGTGGCCCTGCCTGTTCTGTTTCTGCTGCGCTGGCGCCCCAGCCGCCAAGAGATTCTCCTGGTATTGTTCACCGTCATGATCGTGTCTGCCTTTGTCTACACCGTGAGCGGTTTCTTTTTTCGAGGGCCAGGTTTTAAGCTCTACTGGCCATGGAACATGCCTGGAGGCTACAACCCGCTCGATGACCTCTAGATCCGCCATTTGAGGCAAGGGACCATGATTCAGGGGACTGATCGCCAGAGACAAATCAATCGCAGACAATTCGTCGGCGTGGCTTGGGCTGTCGCTTTGGTCGCTATGTTTGGCCAGGCAAGCGCTGCCATGCTGAGGTTCTTGCAACCCAGGGCCAAGTCAGGCGGATTTGGCAGCCGGGTCGTCGCTGGCCGTGTGGGCGAATTCGCTCCAGGCAGTGTGCAGCACGTTCAGTCGGGCCAATTCTTCATCTCTCATGTGGAAGGCAGCGGGCTGCTTGCCCTCTGGCATCGCTGCACCCACTTGGGATGCACGGTGCCGTGGCGGGAGGACGAAGGTCAGTTCCACTGCCCCTGCCACAGCTCGCTGTTCAATCGCGCCGGTGAGGTGACCGGCGGGCCGGCCCCGCGGCCGCTGGATCTCTTCCCGATTGAAATTGTCGAAGACGATGTGATTGTGGACACAAGTCGACCGATAGAACGCCAAGCCTACGATCCGTCCCAGGCTACCAAGGTCTAGAGTGGCTCAGACATGTTCCGGCGTGAGAACAACTTCCCGCTCGTAGTCACGGCTGCCGTGCTGACGCTTGCCACCCTGGTCACCTTCCAGATCTACCAGTGGCGGGAGCCGGCGCGGCTTGAGGCCGATGCCGCCGCCGATCTGGAAGCGGCCGTGGCAGCCGGGGAGGAACTCTACACGCTACACTGCACAAGCTGCCACGGCGAAAGCGGGGAGGGATTGATCGGTCCAGCGCTGAATTCTAAGGACTTGCTGGAAGCTGTCAGCGATGCTCAGATCGGCAGTTTGATTCTGACGGGTGTGCCGGGGACCGCCATGCCGGCCTGGGGTCAGAATTATGGCGGACCTCTCACAGATGAGGAAGTAAGGCAGATCGTCGCCTACGTGCGGTCATGGGAACCGGTCGTGGTGGAAAGTGTGGCCCACCAGCCGGATCCCGTTCGAGGCGCGGAGATCTTTGGTTCGGTCTGCTTCGTCTGCCATGGAAGCGACGGCAAAGGGACTGATCGGGCGCCGGCTCTCAACGACCCGGTCCGTCTGAACACCTTCGACGACCTTTGGTACCGCAACACCATTGCCGAGGGACGACCCAGCCGAGGCATGCCGACCTGGGGCACGGTCCTTTCACCTGCTGAGATCGATGATCTGGTGGCCCTGTTTGCCACCTGGCGGCAAGGGGAGGCTGCCGCGCTGCCTGAGCCGGTCAGTGGACCAGCCGCAAGCGGCGAGGAGCTCTATAGCGCCAACTGCGCCGCGTGCCACGGCCAGGAGGGCGAGGGAGGCATCGGAACGGTTTTGCAGGACAACGATTTCATTTCCGGCCAAACGGATGAGGCCTTGATCGACTTTCTCCTCGCCGGACGGGAAGGTACAATCATGGCCGGCTTTGAGGGCCGCCTTGGGTCCGAGGAGGTCGCATTGATCGTCGACCTGATCCGCAACTGGCAGCCCTGAGGCAAAGAAGAGGAGAATGACGTGCGCATCTTGATCGATCATGACCTGTGTCAGCACGGGGGCGCCTTCGCTGACCGCTGCTTGGGGGCAACCATCCGCTACCCACTGGGCCATGAGCGCTACTGCACCGCCCAGATCGAGGACGACGGTCGGCCGGAGTTGACCGTGGTCCTCCATATGGAGGGTCAGGAGTACGAATTGGTTTTGCAGGACGAGCTAGAGCGCAGGGCTGTGGCGCTCGAGGGGTGGCCGGCATTCGTTTCGTCAGTCGCCGCCGACGACTAGATCGCAGGGAATAGGCGAGATCTAGTCCTGGAAACCCGGGCGCTCTAAAGCGCTCGGCGGACGTTTTGACGAGGCGACAGGCAGGACCTGCTCCTGAGGCAGAGGGAGTTTCTGAAGGACTTCTGACCCCAAACAGATTGCCTTCCCCCCACGGCGGTTCGGACGGAACCTGGGAAAGAAGCCTTAGCGGAATGGAACGTGCCTGGAGATGCCGTTGGTGGGCGCAAGGTGCGTTCCCGGCTCTGAGCATCGAGGTAAGGAGGTGTGAATGATCCATTTTCAAGAAGTGCTTCGAAGTTTCTCTACGGACTAGAGGAGTAACCATATGGTCACGAACCGATTCAGTCTAACCATAGGGATATGTCTCATGGGGATCACGCTTCTCCTGATCGCTTGTGAGCCTCAGGTGGTGCCGACCACCGAGCCCCCCCCGCCTACTCCACCGCCTCCTACCGTGCCGCCTCCGCCGACGGAGGTCGTCCTCTCCGGATCGGTCTCCGAGGGCGGCAAGGCCTATGACAAGTGGTGGACGGTCGCCGGCGTCGACGAACCCAGCGGGGACCAACCCTTGTGGGCCACACAGTCCACCAACACCCGCAGCGGCGCCGACACTTGGCGCTGCAAGGAGTGCCACGGCTGGGACTACATGGGCGCCGAAGGCGCCTACGGCTCCGGCTCCCACTTCACCGGGTTCCCCGGCGTCTTTGCCGCCATGGAGAAGTCCGCGGAGGACCTGCTCGCCCAGCTTACCGGCCAGATCGACCCCGACCATGATTACTCGGCCATGGGCGAGGCCACGCTTGCCGATGTAGTCGCCTTCCTGAAAGAAGGCATGCTGGACGTCGCTCCCTTCATCGATCCCGACAGCAAGGCGGCGATCGGCGGTGACGTTGCCAACGGCGAGACGCTCTTCGCCTCCGCCTGCGCAGCGTGCCACGGCGAGGACGGCCGCGCTATCAACTTCCACGACCCGGACGAGCCCGAGTTTGTCGGCACCATCGCCGTGGATAACCCCTGGGAGTTCATCCACAAAGTCCGGGCCGGTCAGCCCGGCACCGGCATGCCCTCCTCCATCGACAGCGGCTGGAG
>CAYGCA010000023.1:0-10103 GCA_964348265.1 uncultured Anaerolineaceae bacterium
CGCAGAGTTATCCCGGTCTATTTTGGGAATGCTCTCCTGCCAAGGTATATCATCATGATCGCGCCGCTGCTCGTGATCCTTGCCAGCAACTCCTTGTTACATCTATATGAATCTGAGAAGCCGTCCTTGAGGTGGATGGGCGCGGCTTTTGTGGCGCTCATCGTCGGTTATTCCTTCCTCTACAGCGTGTCTGGAGCTTTTGAGCGCTTTAGCGACACCAGGACGAGGGCCGCGCATTTCATTCAAGACAGGGTTCCGCCAGGCTCGACCCTGGGCATTGCCTATACTTCCGAGAAGTTCGGCTGGCGGACACACGCTTACAGGTATCCAAAGGTCGATTTCACCAGGTTCCGGGAAGTCGATTTCTTGGACTCCCCAGACTTTCTTATCCTCTCCTCGTATGATCTGGACCCTATCGAGAGTGCGATTGAATCAGGCAATTTGCTGCCGGGCAATGTCTGGCCCGAAAGCCTCAAAAATCAATGGTATCGATCATCGCCGCCCTCACCCGAGATCTTCGGGCTCTTCTTGGGGTTGTTGAAGGGAGAGGCTGGCGACTATTGTCTGCTGGAGACCTTCGCTAGGGATCCTCTTGTGCCGGTCGAGTTTCCAGCGCCGGAAATAAGGATCTATGGAAAAGTTGGCCTCCCGAGCGCAACGCAGTGCGATTAAGAAGAATAGCCACATGCTCTTCGACAAACCGGGCTATCTAGTCTGGGGCTCCAAGTGAGGACGGGAACGGCGCGCCTGATCCTAGCGTTGTGCCTGGCGGCCGCCTTCCTGCTGGCGTGCAACCTATTCCAGACGGTCGATCTCTCCGAGCCTGTGGCCACAGATGCGCTATCCCCCTCACCAGTCTTGCCGGGAACGGAGACCCCGACCACTGCGCCTGCAACGCCACCCCCAGCTGTCGTCTCACCAACCGCGCCGGCTCAGCGGCCGATCCGGCATCTCTCTTCAGGTACCTCCGTGAATCTGGCTTTCATAAGGATGGTTGACGAGAGCCGCGGTTGGGCCATTGGAGGTGTCGCCGATGGCCAGGATCACATCTTGCTCACTGCCGACGCTGGCCAGACTTGGCGTGATGTCACGCCCCCAGAACTGCTCCCGGAGCCAAACCAGTCCGACAAGATCGCGATAGGCTTCTTTGCGAACGATCAAGTCGGTTGGGTCACCTATTCGCACCGCGATTTCTTCGAGCGGCCTAGCCAAGCCGTCGTCTGGAAGACCACAAACGCAGGCGAATCCTGGGAGGTTAGCGACCCTTTGGATTATGATGGGACAGCCGAGTTCTACGCGCCTTCGGACCTCTACTTTGCGGACTCGGAACACGGCTGGTTACTTCTCCACCTTGGCGCCGGCATGCAACATGATTTCGTGGCGCTAATGGCCACCCTGGATGGCGGTCGGCACTGGGATCGTCTGGTCGAACCGGCGGGTGTCTACCTTCAGAGTTGTCCCAAGACTGGGCTTGTTTTTGCCGATCCACTCTCGGGCTGGGTGACGCGTGATTGCGCTGGTCTGGTCGACGGTGCGTTTGTCGATTGGACTCGTGATGGTGGGAAGACTTGGGAGGTGGTCGAGCTGCCGCCGCCCGCAATGGAGCCGGACCTTGTTCTTCCACCGGCCGCGTGCAGCGTTCATTCGCCAAACTTACTTTCGCCTGACGCCGGCTCTCTTGTGGTGAGCTGCCTGTATTCGGAAAACGAGGCACTTCGCTCCTCGGAGTTCATCTACACTACCAGGAACGGAGGAAGAAGTTGGGCTATCGGGCCGTTTCCAGGCGGGACCCTAGTGATGATGGATTCCCAGATGGGTTGGGCGCTCGGACGGGATATTTACAGCACCGCGGACTGGGATGGGCAATTCAGCTTTGTGAGCGCTGAGATTGGATTGGCAGTCGCTCACAGTGATGGCGAGCGCGCGCTCGTTCGAACGGAAGATGGAGCTCGAAATTGGCAAGAGCTTCGGCCTGTGATCGCACCCTAATGAGCGCACTCCGGAAGTCGCCTAAGAGGTCAGTTCGATGACACTTGCGAGAATTCTGGTCGGAGTTGCTGTCCTCCTGTTGGGGCGAAGGCTTTTCTGGCTGTTCGTCGGCGCCATGGGGTTCATTGTCGCCATTAGCCTAGCTGGCGAGTGGATTCGAGGGCAGCCAGATTGGCTTATCTTGATTCTGGGTCTCGTTGTGGGCGTCATTGGGGCAGTGCTGGCTACTTTCCTGCAACGACTGGCGGTAGGCCTGGCCGGTTTCTTGGCCGGGGCATACCTCACTCAAAGCCTGCTCCAACTGCTCAATTGGCAGATCGGATCCTTGAACTGGCTCTTCATCCTCCTCGGAGGCATCCTGGGAGCCGTGCTTGTGGGAGTGCTTTTCGACTGGGCTCTCATCGTCCTTTCCTCTCTCGCCGGGGCCTCGCTCTTGGCGCAGACGATCGAAGTCCGGCCAGTGGTGACCGGCCTCCTATTCTTTGGCGCACTCATCGTCGGTCTGGCCGTGCAGGCGAGCCAATTGCGAGGTCGTACAAGGGCACAGGAGGCGCGATTCGAGTAGTCTTCCGGCGCGCACAAGAGCGGATCTGCCGCCGAACCGATGGGCTCGTGAATCCAGCCTTGGTCCCGTGTTGTTTGAGAGACCTATGGCAGGCCACTTGGAACGCGTACGACAGAAGGCATCGGGACTCGCTCCAGGTTATTCCGACGAACAGGACCACGGGTTGGCAGCCGTGGGCGCGTGGACCCCGACGGTCCTCCGAACCGACTGCGATGTCTTCCAAGGGTGGGGACCGGTTGAAAGGTGACTCTCGAGCGCAGGAGGCTCACCGCCCCAATCCAAGTGTCCTGGGATGATCGGGAGACCTTGTGCCTGGAGAAAGGTGTATCCAACAGGAGCGAAGTGGCATGAAGCCCGTCGTGATAACAGGAGTATCCACTGGGATTGGTCTTGCGGCAGCACATGAGATGCTGAGCGCTGGATATCACGTCTTCGGTACCGTCCGGAAGAACGCTGACGCCGATCGACTGTGTTCAAAGCTCGGGAAGAGCTTCACCCCGCTCCTTTTGGAAGTCACAGATCTGGGCTCTGTCAAGGCAGCCGCCGCCAAAGTCGGTGAAGCCCTGGGAGAGCAGGGGCTGGTGGGTCTGGTGAATAACGCCGGTATCGCCGTCGGGGGACCGTTGATGCACATCCGTCTGGACGACTTTCGTCGTCAATTTGAGGTCAACGTCTTCGGAGTCCTGGCAGTCACGCAGGCATTCCTGCCACTGCTGGGGGCCAAATTGGGCGGAAAACGAGCGCCGGGTCGGATTATCAATATCAGTTCGGTCTCGGGCCGGGTCGTCTACCCATTCATCGGCCCCTACGCTGCCTCCAAGCATGCCCTGGAAGCGATATCTCACGCCTTTAGACGAGAGCTTCTTCCCTTTGGAATCGACGTGATCATCGTAGCTCCAGGATCGACGGTGACGGCCGTGTGGGAGAAGGGCGCCAAAGAAGGAATAGGCCATTATGCCGATACGGAATACGCCTCTTTGCTGGTTGAGTTTCAGAAGACGTGGGTTGCGCGTGGTCGACGGGGGCTTCCGGCGTTCATGGTCGCCCGGACAATTCGGGAAGCGCTCGAGAGCCCGCGCCCAAAGACGCGCTATGCGCTTTCCACGAACCCTATTCGCCGCTGGCTCCTTCCGAGATATGTGCCCGACCGATGGCTTGACAAGCTGATAGGCTCCCGCTTGGGGTTGCTTGAAATGAGGAAAAGTTAAGCCCGCGGCTCTTTGCCTCATAGCGGGATTCCGTAGATGACACAAGGCTGGGGCTCGATTCTGACCGGAGCTGCGTCGAGCCCTCAATGCCGTTCTCTGGATTGAAGTGGCAGCATTCCTCCTGGAAGCCAGGAAACACGACGTAGATCGCTCTTCAAACCTGTGGCAGAATTGTGAAACATTCACCGGGATCGTAGCACCGGTTCCTGGGATGAAATGGCAGAGGCCCGAAGGATTCTCGGCGGGCCGGGTCCAGCGAAGAGGAGGCCAGGTGGCGGAGAAGCGCAAATTGTCGGATGAGGAAGTTCAAGGAAGATTGCACGAGGTTCCGGGCTGGGAATTAGTCCAGGGCAAGCTTCATCGTGAAGTGAAATTCCCCGATTTCGTCCAGGCCTTTGGCTACATGAGCCAGATCGCCCTGCTGGCTGAAAAGCTCAATCACCATCCAGAGTGGTCTAACGTCTACAGCCGCGTCACGATCGACCTCCAGACGCATGAAGTTGGAGGGATCTCAGATCTCGACTTCGAATTGGCGATGGCCGCGAATCGATACCTGGGCGAAGGGTGATCTTCATCCCTTCCTTTTTTTTCTCCATGCGGCATATGATTAGCTCTCAGGAGGGATTCACGCGCCACCGGCGTATGCTGTAGAGTGAGAGTATCCGGCTCGACAAGCCCCCAGATAAGGATTGGTCCCATGGAGACAAAGGACCGAATAGCCGTTCTTTCCGCGGTGGCCTTTGTCATCGGAGGCGCCGTTGGCGGGATTACGCTTGTGGGCGTGGGGGCCGCAAGACTCTACCCACAGTTGAATCAGCCTGGGGAGGTCAACGACGTCTGGGTCTTTCTGGCGTTTGTCGTGGCCATGGTGTCCATGCTCATGGGCATGCTCGTGTCCTGCGTCTTGTGGCTGCTGTTGATGAAGCCTTGGTTCTCAAGGCGGGACTTGGAGACCTACTTCACGCAACCGTTCATCCCTCTCATAACGCCTATCTTGGCCTGGATTTTTGGGAGGTTGTATCCGCGAGCGAGGTAAGCCCGCTGCCCAAACTGCAGCCGATGGGCCTATGCCTCTCCTGAACTCCTGCTTCCATTGAGTAGGGGGAGGCTTGCGCAGTCCTCGTCGATTCGTATTGCGGTCTCGGGGAGCACCCCGGTCCAAGCCCTGTGGCTCAATCTGCGAATCCCGCCTCAGTCCACTTCGTCGGCAGGCAGAGATGAAGTCCATGTTTGACCCGTTGATTCGAGCCGGCGGATCATGCGGCGATCACAAGCAAGGCATCCGTGCTGTCCCCCGTTGTGATTCCGATCAGGATCCTCAGTGGGGAGCCTACGCTTCCAGGCTGGCCGCGTGCGCCTGGGCCGATTGAATTCCTGGAAGATGGTATGCCGCTGAACCTTCAAAGGGGCTATACTTTCGGCGGAGAAATGCATTCCGCAAAGGTTCACTCACCCCGATGATCACCACCATCCTTACGGCAGTCCTAGTTGTTGTGCTGATGGTCGGCGCAAACGCCTTGTACGTTGCCGCAGAATTCTCCAGCATAAGTTCACGAAGGACGCGCATACGTAGGCTGGCAGAGCAGGGCAATCCTCTAGCGAAGATCTTGCTTCCTGTCCTGACAGATCCCCACAAACTCGACAACTACATTGCCGCCAGTCAGGTCGGGATCACGATCTCTAGCATCGTCTTGGGGATCTACGGGCAGCAGCAAATCGCCCCTCGCCTTGAACCGTGGCTGTCTAGGTTGCCCCTCGGCGGGCTATCTTCTGCCGGCGGACAGGTTGCAGCCGCCGGCACCGCAGCTATCTTGGTGTTGATCTTTCTAACAACCCTGCAAGTCGTTCTCGGAGAGTTGGTCCCCAAATCTATAGCGGTTCAGTACCCTGAGCAAACCGCCCTGGCCACAGCCCTTCCGATGAAATGGTCTGCTGAATACATTCTGAGGCCCTTTATTGCGGTTTTGAACGGGAGCGGGTACTTCGTGCTGCGTCTGATGGGTTCTCGTTTCGCAGCCGAACATGCTCATCTCCATTCGCCGGAAGAGATTCAGATATTGGTCAGGGAGAGCCACCGCGGTGGTCTCCTGAACGGTGATGAGCGGCAGCTTTTGCGGAGGGTGTTTCGAGCGAGCGGGAAGACCGCCGCTGAGATAGCAGTCCCCCGCACCCGGATGGCGGCCGCCTCGATCGAAACGCCCCTTGAAGAAGTTCTGAAGTCAGCGGCTGATTCGGCCTACAGCCGCCTTTTGATATTCGAAGGGGATATCGACAACATCGTCGGGTTTGTGCATTTGAAGGATTTGTTTGGGCTATTCCAGGCTGATCGGAGTGCCAGTATTCGGCAGATCCTTCGCCTGGTGCCCTTCATTCCCGAGGCGCTACCAAGCGCCCAAGTATGGGACAGGATGAACGAGGCTCAGAGCTATCTGGCAGTGGTGTTGGATGAATATGGTGGGACCCGCGGCTTGATCACACAAGAGGATCTCATCGAGGAGCTTTTTGGAGATTTCCAGGATGAATTCGACCAAGAGTTGGCCCTCGTAAGGCGCGGCAAGGAAGGGGAGTTCATCGTTCGAGGAGACATTCAAATCGACACGCTGAATGAGATGCTTGAGACCCGCATTTCGTATGAAGCCTCACACACGTTGGGCGGATTGATCCTGGACCATCTGGGCCGGGCGCCAATTCAAGGTGATGTCGTCAATGTGGACGGCGTTCAGTTTCGAGTTGAGGCGGTTTCAGGTGTCACAGTCAGCGAAGTGCGGGTCATTCTGCCGGGCCGGGATGGGGGGATTGAGCCGGAGAAAGGCTTGTAATGGCGTTGCTTCTTTCTTTCGTCATTATTCTCATCCTGGTCCTGCTCAATGGCCTGTTCGTCGCGGCCGAGTTCTCGATTGTGGGGGTGCGTCCCTCCCGCCTGGAGCAGCTTGCCCAGGCAGGCAACAGAACAGCGGGAAGAATGCGTGAGGTTGTTGGTAGCATAGCCAAAACCAATGACTATGTCGCCACAGCGCAGCTAGGGATTACCTTGGCCAGCCTCGGCCTTGGTATGTATGCCGAGCCGGTGATCGCGCACTCGATCGAGAGCCCGCTTCATGACTGGTTCGGACTACAGGGTCCCATCATCGAGTCGATTTCATTCTTCCTGTCCCTTTCGTTCATTACATACTTACATGTTGTGCTCGGTGAGATGGTCCCGAAGTCCTTGGCTTTGCAGAGCTCTGAGAGCATGGTGCTGTTGCTGGCCTCACCGATGAGGATCATGGGAAGTCTCTTCGGCTTGCCGATCAGAGTCCTCAACTGGATCGGCTTCCGCTTGCTTGAGTTGCTCCGGATTCCGCCAGTCTCGGAGCACAGTCGACTCTACACCCCGGAAGAGCTTGAGTTGATCGTCTCAGAGAGCTATCGAGGCGGCCTGCTGGAAAAGCGCGAACAGGAGCTGTTCTCCAATATCTTTGACTTCAGCGAGCGCAAGGTTGGTCAAGTCATGACCCCCCGGACCTCCATTGAGGCTATCCCAGTCGATATGAGCGAGGCAGCCTTGGTTGGCCGTCTTGTCGGCACGGCGTTCAATCGTTTGCCCGTTTACGACGGTAACATAGATAACATTGTTGGTGTTCTGCATCTGAAGGATTTCGTGCGTCAGCAGCTTTCGGAGCGCAGCTTTGACCTGCGGGCCATCCTTCGACAGGTGCCCTTCGTGCCAGAATCGCTGTTTGTGGATGCCCTGCTGTCCTTGTTCCGGAACCAACGCCTGCATATGGCGATCGTGATTGACGAGCATGGTGGCACTCTTGGGCTCGTCACGCTGGAGGACCTGATCGAAGAGGTAGTCGGGGAGGTGCGGGACGAGTTTGATGCCGAGGAGGAGGCGCCGCTGACGCTTGTTGCGCCGGGCCATCTCATTGCTCAAGGCACGGTTCTATTGGAGACCATCGAGGAGTACACAGCGCTCGGCGACTACAACCATGACGTGCAGACGATAGGGGGCCTTACCTTGGCCGGACTTGACCTCCCGCCCCAGGAGGGCGATGAACTCGTGCTGGGAGATGTCAGGGTTCGTGTGGAGGCCGTTGACGGCCTTACGATCAAGCGAGTTTCGATCCGATTTCCACCCCAGGGAGAAGAGGTAGCTTAGGCTTAGATCCGGGAACGACTCGCGCTGGTCATCCCAAGCCTCGGAATGCAGAGGCTCCGACATACTAGCGGGAAGGTCTTTATGGCTGGAAGGAATGTAGCGCCTTACGGAAGCTGGAGATCACCGATAACCTCCGACATGGTTGCTTCAGCGGCTGTTTCGCTCAGCCAGATAGCGCTTGACGGCGAGGACGTCTATTGGGTCGAACAGAGGCCGGAGGAAGGCGGGAGGCGTGTCATTGTTCGTCTTGACGCCGCAGGCAGCCTGACGGACGTCACCCCGTCGCCCTTCAATGCAAGGACCCTGGTTCACGAGTATGGTGGCGGCGACTTCCTGGTGGACGGGAGGACTGTCTACTTCTCGAACTACGTGGATCAGCGTGTCTATCGGCAAGAGCCCGGAATGGAACCGCGCCCAATAACGCCGAAGGGGCCGTTTCGGTATGCTGACGCAAGCTTCGACAAGAGGCATGGACGGATCATCTGTGTCCGGGAGGATCATTCGTCTCCAGATCGAAAGCCCAACAACACACTGGTTTCGATTCCCCTGGAGGGAAACCGTACCCCCCAAGCCTTGATTGCCGGAAACGACTTCTACGCCTCCCCTCGCCTCAGCCCCGATGGCGCACGTCTTGCCTGGATCACGTGGAATCACCCCGACATGCCCTGGGACGGGACGCAACTGTGGGTGGCAGACATTGAAAACGACGGATCGGTCGGTCAGCGGAAGCAGGTGGCGGGCGGCGTCCATGAGTCTATTCTCCAGCCGGAATGGTCGCCAAAAGGCAGGCTCTTTTTCGTGTCCGATCGCACAGGTTGGTGGAACATCTATTCCTGGGACGGCAAGTCAGTTGATTCAGTTTGTGAGCTAGAAGCCGAATTCGGGTTACCCCCGTGGATCTTTGGCCTCAGCACGTATGCGGTTCTATCGGAAGATGAGATCGTCTCCGCGTACGTTCGAGGCGCCCGATGGCGTCTGGCTTCCCTGGATGTGAATTCAGGCGATCTTAAAGATATCGAGACCCCCCATTCCTATTTCGAATATGTGCGCGGAGACGGGGAGAAGGTCTACTTCGTGGCTGGTTCTGCCAGCCGGCCAGCTTCGATTGTTCGCTTGGATCTAGGAAGCCAGGAGCTTCAGGAACTGCGTCGCTCAAGTCAGATAAAGCTCGAGGAGCAATGCCTATCGACGCCAGAGCCCATCGAGTTTCCTACAGAGGCAGGCAAGGCGGCATATGCCTACTTCTATCCCCCGAAGAACCCGGACTTCGGTGCGCCACCGGAGGAGAAACCGCCCTTGCTCGTGATGAGTCACGGTGGCCCCACCTCGGCGACAAGGCCCATTCTAAATCTGGCCGTCCAGCATTGGACGAGCCGTGGGCTGGCCGTGCTGGATGTGAACTACGGTGGAAGTACCGGCCACGGTCGGCAGTATAGGCTCCGACTTGAGGGTAAGTGGGGCTTGGTCGATGTCGATGACTGTGTGAACGCTGCGCGTTATCTGATTGCAAGGGGGCAGGCCGACGCAGATCGTGTCGCCATCCGCGGTGGGAGCGCCGGCGGCTACACCACGCTCCGTGCGCTAACCCTGCGTGACTTCTTCAGGGCTGGCGCGAGCTACTACGGGATCAGCGATCTGGAAGCCTTGGCCAAGGAGACGCACAAATTCGAGTCACGCTACCTCGACAGGCTCATCGGGCCCTATCCGGACCGCATTGATCGCTACCGGGATCGTTCTCCGATCAACCATCTTGATCGGCTTTCCTGTCCAATCATCTTCTTTCAGGGACTTGAGGACGTGGTGGTTCCGCCAAACCAAGCCGAGACCATGGTGGTGGCCCTGCGAGACAAGGGATTGCCCGTGGCTTATGTGGCCTTCGAAGGCGAGCAGCACGGATTCCGTCAAGCTGAGAATATCAAACGCGCCCACGACGCCGAACTCTATTTCTACTCGAAGATCTTCGGGTTCGAAGTGGCCGAGACGTTGGAGCCGGTTCTCATTGAGAACCTGTGAAGGATGCGGGGAGATATGAGCTGTCGCCAATGCCAGGCGATCGAATTCGAGTTCGATGAGAATGAAGTTTCAGGCGACTTGGCCGCTTATCGCAGGCTGGGCCCCTCCAGAACGACTCGACCCATGGATGCCCTGTTCCTTCAGGGCTACGATCATGATTCGAGTCGTTATGGAGGGGCCCAGCCTG
>CAYGCA010000023.1:10113-17134 GCA_964348265.1 uncultured Anaerolineaceae bacterium
TCGCTGGCTAGGCCACTACTAAACGACTCTAATCATGATCGAAGCCCTGAAGGAACAGGGCATCCATGGGTCGACTGTGCTGGATATCGGCGGCGGGATCGGGGCAATTCAGCACGAACTGCTAGGGTCCGGGGCCGCGCGGGCCGTCAGCGTAGAAGCTTCGAGTGCTTATGTGAGAGCCTCCAGGGAAGAGGCGGAGCGGCGCGGCATGGCCGATCGGATCGAGTTCCATCATGGGGATTTTGTTGAACTCGCGAGCAACCTTCACCGTGCTGACATCGTGACCCTTGACAGAGTGATCTGTTGCTACCACGATATGAAGTCGTTGGTGGGACGCTCGGCCGCTCTCGCGTCTGAGCTTTTCGCGGCTGTATTTCCGCGGGATACCTGGTGGGTGAAGCTCTACTTCGGTATTGGCAATCTCTGGTTCCGTGTCTCGCGCAACCCTTTTCGAGTCTTCGTCCATCCTTCTCGCGAGATCGAGGCGCAGCTTCACAAGCATGGTCTCAAACAGCAATATCAGACCAGGACCTTCGTCTGGCAGATTGTGGTCTACGGGCGCTAGTTCGGAGATCATTCCCTCCCTGAATACTGGCAGTTGGCGGTTGACGGAACGAGCTCCTCACCTGGGCGACCCCTCTAGAGGACTCGATCGACCCTCCCAGTAGGGCCGTTTGTGCACCGGGAGTGGACTGGGCCCCACTCCGATTCCTTTTCGGAGAAGCGCGGATCGGAGATTGTGCCTTGGATGTGCCCGAATGGACGAGCGCGAGATTGAATAGAACCGTCTCGCAGGGCGTTGCTGCAGCCAAGCTGCCAACCAGGATGCTCTCTTCTGATTGAGATCGAGCGAGGCATGGGAAAAGCGATGCGCTTGGCGGCTGCCGTTGGCGAACCCAGGCTTCTGTGTGTGGAGGTGCCGGATTGGATGCCCGAGTATGCCATGCTTGGATGGCTCAGGAGACCCAGGTGCCTGGCTGAAGCTCGCAGTCCCACTCTAAACGAAAAGATCACTGATTCTCGAACCCCCTCCGGCAAGCATACGTCATGTGCCAGCGCGATGTCGGCAAGCTCTCGCGGGCCATTAGCCAGAACAGGTGGGGTTTCCACGAGCGGAGAGAAAGTGAGGGCGAATCCGCTCACTTTCCTTCAATTGTCGCAGAAGGGTCCCGAATCGTTCAGCCAGGGCAGATAGTCGAGGCCAGCGATGAAGTGCTACTCGGGGATTGAAGGCGCTCAACCCAGAGCCCTGCCCTCCGAGGGCAGGGATCCTTCCAACGGTCCCTCCAGATTCAGAGATAGGACAAGAATCCGGCCGGAGGCGGCTCCGGCGATCAAGGTCTCTTCACGTCCACTTGGCCGGCTTTCTCTTTGATCCTACTGTGTAATTGGTGTCGGGGCTGAGGGTTTGCCCTGTGCATCTAATCGGACCTTGGAGAAGCTAACCTCAGCCGAAGGTTAGGCTGATTTCCCAGAGCCGGGCCGCGTCGCTTCGATTGTGGCTGGCAGGTGATGAGCGCACTGGCTCACAATCGACAAAGTACTTTCCGCTCACGCCGTCCACCTCTTCGGAGGTTGCAAGGTAAATCGGCGTTCGGGCTCCCTTTTGGGGGCTTCTGCCGAAGAGGAAGAAAAGTAGACTGACGAATGGTCGGGCGATAAGGTTTTGCTTCCCCAAGTTGGTTGCGACGAAGCCGGGGTGGAGGGCATTGACGGCAACTTGAGTTCCTTCCAAGCGGCGCGCCAGCTCAAAGGTGAAAAGAAGGTTCGCCAGCTTGGATTGCCCATAGGCGCGCATGGGACCATAATTCTCAGTGAGCTGAAGATCGGCGAAGTTCATCCTCGCACCGAAATGGGCGGCGGAGGATACGTTCACAATGCGGGAGGACCCACTCGACTTCAGGAGTCTGAGGAGCAGGTTGGTCAGCCGGAAGTAGCCCAGGTGATTCAGCGCAAAAGTCATCTCCAGACCCTCGCTACTGACATGGCGCCTCACGTACAGGCCCCCGGCATTGTTGATTAGGACGTCCAGCCTGGGGCAGGTCCGTTCAACCTCAAGGGCCAATCGCTGGATGTGAGCTGCCTGTGAGAGATCCGCAGCGATGAATCCCGCGGAGCTGCCTCCAGATGCGTCCTCGATCAGGCGGAGGGCATGCGAGCCCCTCTCTCGATCGCGGCCCACTAGGATTAGACGTGCACCTTTTCGAGCAAGCCCGAGCGCTGTGTGCAGGCCGATCCCCGATGTTCCACCGGTGATGAGACAGACCTTGTCTCGCATAGAGCTGTTCTTGATCCTCATGGCCAATTGAGCCCCATTAGTCCTCGAGTTCGAAAGAAAGCCTTTCTCGCAATGGTCTCCTCCCCGCAACAGAGTGCAATGATGCTAAGATCATCCTGAGGCCAAGTATAATGGGGTATCGAATTCGTGAAGCGCCATAGGAGTCTAATCCCCCTTTCGCATGATCATCAGCAAGGCCTCTTCTTGGCACGTGTGCTGAAGAAGAAGAAATCGCGCTTCAAGAGTGTGCCCAGGCAACCAGAGGCCAAAGTTCCCTTTGCACAAAGCTACTTTAGGCGTGTGTTGGCCCCCCACTTCGAGCTTGAAGAGAGCGTTCTGCTGCCTGAGGTATCCGGAATCCGGGAGGATCTTGATCGATTGCTGCAAGAGATGCTGGAGGACCACCGTCGAATTCGAGAGATGTTCGCCTCGCTTGAGGATTCTACTGAGCTCGAAGAGGACCTGCATCAACTTGGTGAGGCACTCGAGGCGCACATTCGCAAGGAAGAACGACAACTTTTCCAGGGCATCCAGCAAGCCTTCTCTGAAGGACGACTCGAGCAGCTGGGTGCGCGTCTGGAGGCGGTCGAGCGCATAAGTCGCGCCCAAAGAGACTCCGCTAGAAGGGACCTGGAGGGCGGCGAGAAAGGATGACGCACTTCGTTCTGGTTGCCGGCAACATCGGGACTGGCAAGACCTCACTTACAGAGAGATTGGGACAGAGATTGGGTTGGCGAACCGCCTTTGAGTCCGTAATGGACAACCCCTATCTGGCGGATTTCTACGCTGATATGCGCACGTGGGCTTTCCACCTTCAGGTTTATTTTCTTGGACATCGCGCCGACCAGCACCTTGCGCTAGCCAACGCTTCCGAATCAGCGATGATCGATCGCTCGATCTACGAGGATGCCGAAGTGTTCGCCCGCGCAGCTCGCCATTTGGGGACCCTGGAGGAACGCGACTATCAGACGTATTTGCGCCTCTATCGGCTCGTGATCAGGGGCCTGCCACCGGCGGATTTGCTCATTCACCTCAAGGCGCCGGTGGAGATACTCCTGGACCGCATACGTACTCGCGGCCGAGAGATGGAGAAAGGAATCACGTCGGACTACCTCCAACTCTTGGATTCCTATTATCAGGACTGGATCCGGGGGTTTCAGCTCTGCCCTGTCCTGACCATCAGGACGGATGACCTTGATTTCGTGCACAAGGCGAGGCATCTTGATCTGGTGGTTCAGCGGATTCAAGACCGCCTCTCCGGTAAGGAGGAGCTTGAGTTTCCCCTTGAGGGCTAGCCCGACCACAAGGACCCACCGCTGCCACGCTTTTTCTCACCTCATTCACCAAGACTGGGCATTCAAGGATATTTGGAGGGTGTCCGACCCGAACTCTCGATCACTTGGAGGGCAGAGGCTCGCGCGCCTGCTGGGCTGCGCGGGAATTGAGGAGGCGTCTCGGCGATCGGTGAATCGAGACCTGGAACGATCATGAAAATGCCGGCTGCCACAGGAACCATCTTCTAAGACCAAGGACCCTGTACCCTGACTTCCAGCGCCAGAGGGTGGAGGCAAGGTTAGAAACTAGAGCCCCATTCGAAGGCGGTGAGTCCGAATGCGCTCTATCGCTTGGTCTATGAGCGCTCGATTCTCGGGCAGCTGATGCCACCGGCTGGCTCCGGACGGATGAGGGAGGGGAATGATCCAGCGGGTGTCTACCAGCTTCTCGGTGCCGATGATTTCGTCGAGAGTTGGCGAAGAAGGATAGAACAAGTTGATTGCCAAACGGCCAACAGGGATAATGAGCTCAGGGTTGACCAGTGCAAGCTCGGAGTCGAGGTGCCTTCGGCAGAGTTCTTGTTCTGCCCTTGTGGGTGCTCTGTCTCCACTTCCGCCAGGAGCCTTGCCCGGGTAGCACTTCGTCACTGAAGTCAGGTACTGGGTAGACCTGAAGTTCGATTTTTCGAAGCCGGCTGCTTCCAGCCACAGGAAAAGCCGCTTGCCGCTGCCCGCATTGAAGGGGCGCTGCGCCAGAACTTCCGTTCCGCCAGGTGCCTGGCCAATGACCATGACCCTTGCGCTGTCCGGGCCGGAAAAGACGGCTTCTGGGCTGATCTTGAAGCCGGCGACCATGCACAATCGACAGTCGCGCATTCGGAGCTGCACGCGTTCCAGGGAGTCTGTTTGCCTGTCAAGGCCGAGGCTCACTTGGGTATCGTCTCCCAGGCAGCCATGATGAGCTGGGCCTCTTTGTCCATGTGTTCAGGGCTTTCACACAGTATTCGTCCGCCACACTCGAAGTCTCGCAGTGCGGTGAGCAAGGCTTCAAGGTCAAAATCGGAGTCGGCAAACATTAGGTGGCGGCGCTCCCCTTTGGGCCCATACTCGATCCCCGACAGGTGGCAGTGGAGACGCTGCAAAGCGGCTTTGCCCAGGCTTTCTTGATAGGCCGTCAGCAATCCAGCCCACTCGTCATAGGTATTCAGCGATCCGTCGCCGGGCCTGGCGTGAAGGTGGGCGAAATCAAGACAAGGCTCAACGCCCTCAATCTCTTGGCTCATTTGGAGGGTATCCGCCAGGGAGCCAAGCATGGCTCCCTTGCCCATGGTCTCTGCGCGCAGCGTTACCGGGTTGCCGCTGGCCCGTAGTTCCTGGCTGCAACCTCGCAGGCGCGGGATTGCGACCTCGAGAACGTCTTTCGGTGGGCGTCCGAAGTAGGAGCCGGGGTGAAACACGATGTCTGTTGCGCCTGCAAGATGCCCGTAGTGAGCCGCGTCCATGAGCCGCTTACGGCTCTTCGGCCACTCCTCCTCGTCGGCGTTCAAGTTGATGAAGTAGGGAGCATGTACGCTCAAGGCGACCCCTCTAGCGGCGGCTGTGGCGTTAATCGTTGCGCACGTCTCCTCCGTAACGCGCACCACTCGGACCCACCCGAGTTCGAAGGCCCCCAAACCCTGATCGGCGAGGTGCTCGATGGCGCCGACTGCCCCGCCGGGTTTCTTGGGTGTCGCCTTCGGTGCACCAACGGTGCCAAACGCAAATCCGGAGTGGGACAATCCAAACTCCTGGAGTGACTCACGGAATTTCTTTTCAGGTTGTCAGGGTTTGCGGTAGTGCGCAAACGACGGACCTGGGTCAGTGGAGGTGGCTAGCCCTTGGCGCTAGTCTCCTTGCGCAGTGCATCTTCAATCAAAACGCGTCGCAGAACCTTGCCGACGAATGTTTTGGGCAGCTCATCCACGAATTCGATCTTCCACGGTACTGCCGCAGCCTCAAGTCGTCGACGACATAGCTCGATCAGCTCATCTTCACTTGCGCTCTCACCGCGGCGCAGAACGACGTACGCCTTTACTCGCTGGAATGGCCATCGAGGTCGCTGAACGCCGACAACGGCAACTTCGCGAACCTTCGGGTGTTCATAGAGGATCTCTTCGATATCGCGGGGATAGACTTGATACTCGCCGGCCAGAATCATCTCTTTCTTCCGGGCGATAATCTGGAAATAGCCGTCTTGATCCATGCGCGCCAAGTCCCCGGTTAACAGCCAGCCGCGCCTGTCAAGCGCTTCGGCCGAGGCTTCTGGATAGTTCCAGTATCCCTGCATCACCTGAGGGCCCCGGACCGCAAGTTCACCGATGTTGCCAAGCTTGGCTTCCTTTCCGGAGGGCAGATCGACGATCTTCGCTTCGGTATTCGGGAATGGTATGCCAATCGAGCCGACCTTGCGCATACCATCGAAAGGATTGGCGTGCGTGATCGGACTGGCTTCAGTCAGGCCGTAGCCCTCCACCAGACGCCCACGGGTGAGTTTCTCAAACGCCTCTTGAACTTCGATGGGTAATGGAGCTGCACCCGAAATGCAGGTTCGTATCGAGTCGAGGCGGTAGCGCCTGACTCCGGGGTGTTCGTTGATCGCGGTATACATGGTGGGCACACCCGGAAAGAAGGTTGGCCGATAGCGTCGAATGGCGCTGAGGACACGCTTCGTCCTGAACGTTGGTTGAATTACCATGGCACCCACCATTGCAATTGGGACGCACATGGCGGTCATGAAGCCATAGATGTGGGAGAAAGGCAGAACGGAAAGCACAACTTCATGCCCCTCGCGCACGTCGGGAATCCAATGCCGGGTTTGCAGCGTGTTGGCTACGAGATTGCGATGTGAGAGCATCACCCCCTTTGGGGAATCTGTGGTCCCGCCCGTGTAATGGAGAATGGCCAATGACCGGGGGTCGACCTCAAGATCGATTGGACGCGGGCTCTCAGAATGGAGCATTCGCCTGAGAGGGTAGACGTCGGGTGGCATGCGCTTGGCTGAGAACCGATCTTCTCGGCGGGCGTGTCTAAGCCGAAAGAGGAGCGATTTCGGCCAAGGAAGGTAATCCGAGACTGCCGTGAGAATCAGTTTCTCGACCTGCGTCTCCTCTAAAGCGCGCAACGCGACCTCCCGCAGCTGGGTCAAGGCCACGAGTACAGTAGCGCCTGAATCCTTCAGCTGTCGGATAAGCTCTTCGGGCTCTGACAGCGGCGTCGCGAAGGCCACGACCCCACCCATTCTCAACGTTCCGTAAGTGCAGACCACGGTCTGCGGCAGGTTTGGAAGTAGCAGCATCACGCGATCTCCGGGCCGGATACCAATCTCGACGAGTGCTCTTGCGAATCGGTTCGTCTCGTGGTCGAGTCGACGATAGGTCATTCGGAGGCCTTCGAAGTATAGGGAAGGCCTTGTGGGGAAACGTCGGGCGGC
>CAYGCA010000023.1:17144-19440 GCA_964348265.1 uncultured Anaerolineaceae bacterium
TCGAGGGTGATTGACGGTATTCCGATCGTATAAGGTACACCTGCATCGTAATGGGCTAGCCATGGTCGGCCTTTGAGTAGCGCTTCACGGACGGGCGCCTCGCGCCAAGATCGGGGTCCCTCGAGGAACCGTTCAATAGCCCGGTTAACGGCTTCTCGACGTTCCAACATAACCATGTGACCGGAAGCGCCAACGTCGATTTCTTCCGATTCTGAAATTTGGTGGGAAACCTCCTCGAAATGTTGGCGAGCAAAAACTCGATCCTGGTACCCGCGGATGACCAGGGTGCGGCATGGGATCGTGCTGAATCTGCCGGCACCTCTCCAGGGATCAAGCGCCTGGTTGTACATGCGCTTGAGGACGTGAGGAGGCGCGCCGACGATCCTGCGCACAAAGGGATGGATTAGGTTCAGCGTCGCCACTGGCAATCGGAGGAGTAATCGCAATCTCGGTGCCAGAGGGTATCTGCTGGCCGCTGCGATGAGGACAAGCTTCTCAATTCGGTCGGGATTACGAAGGACGAATTCAATCGCCAGTGCCCCGCCAAAGGAGTGTGCGATCAGCACGAAAGGACTGTGTATGCGCAGAGCTTCACACATCGCCTCCAGGTCGGAGACCTGGTTTTCGAGGCTGTACCCGCTGGCTGGCTTTTCGGATTGACCGTGCCCACGAAGATCCACTGCTACCACGCGATTCGCTACGGAGAATTCGGACAGCTGATACATCCACTGGCGGGCGTTGCCTCCGTAGCCGTGAAGGAAGACGATCGTTCGTACCGGCTTCTCCGGTTCAATGTCGATGACGGAAAGCCTGACGGATTGGGGGCTGGCTAGATGAACCTCGCGACGATAGAGTTCAATATCGACTTGCATGCTTGGCCTTAGTTGGCAAAGGAGAAATGCCTGGCGGCTATTCCTTGGCCTCGCGTCGCAGGGAGCCAGTCTGAGGGATGGCTTCGCTGGGGAGTGAGAAGTAGAAGGTGCTGCCTGACCCTTCATGGCTGTCTACCCAAATGCGGCCGCCATGCTGTTCAATGACCGTCTTGGCCAACGCCAGGCCGAGGCCGGTCCCTTCAATCGGATTGTTTGGATCCTGGACCGTGACGCTGCCGCGGAAGAGATGTTCAAAAACGCGAGGCATCTCATCGGGGGGGATTCCCGGACCGTTGTCCCTGACGCCGACGGTGACCTTTTCTTCGTCCCACTCGACAACAACTTCGATCAGTCCGCCGTCCTGTGTGAATTTGATGGCGTTGCTTAGTAGATTGCTCATTACAGAATTGAGTCGGCCGGGATCGCCGACGATCAGCAGGGAGGTCTCTGGAGGCTTGTAGGCAATCGTCTGCCCACGCGCGTCTGCGAGAGGCCGTAGGTCCTCAATGGCCCTCCGGATGAGATCGTTGATCTGGCATGGTTCTAGGCTCATGCTGGCCGTCGACTCGACACGAATAGTCTCAAGCAGGCCAGAAATCAGATTGGTCATGCTTTCGGTCGCTCGCTGCATCATATTGAGGGCCTTGCGCTGGCTCCCGCTGAGTTCTGCGTCGCTAAGTAGGTCGGCGCCCAATCGAATGGCGTTGACCGGGTTCTTGAGGTCGTGGGCGGCTGTACCCAGCAGTTGAGATCGCATCCGATCGATCTGCTTGAGGGCGGTGATGTCCTGCATGACGGCCACACGGCCCACATCCGTGATCTCGCTGATCGTAGCGTAGAGGTAGCGTTCTGTTGGCGTTGTAACTTCCGCCGAGACCGGAAGATCCAGCTCCTCCGAGGTTAGGAGGTCCCCCAGAGGGTGATCGGCGAAGATCTCTTTCGCCATGCGGCCCTGAGCCAGTTCCGGATTGATTCGGAAAACCTGAGCGGCGGCTTGGTTCACCAGCGTGATACGGCCATTGCGGTCTGACAGTACGACGGAGTCCGCCGTCTCTACCAGGGTCGTCTCGAGGCGGCTCCTCTCCTCGGCAACCTGCTCGAAGAGATTGGCGTTGTCTACTCCGATAGCCGACCAGGAGGCGACCGAGGAGAGCATCTGTTGATCCCCTTCGGTGAAGGCGCCTCTGGGGTGATTGATGGCCTCGATAACGCCCAAGACTTCGCCGCGAGTTTCAAGAGGGACACAGAGCACCGAAGTCGTGAGCAGCCCCGTCTGACTGTCAATCGCGCTGTGATAAAGTGGGTTGGTATGTACGTCATTGACGATGAGCGGGCGGCGGTTGCGGGCAACCCAGCCGGCAATCCCCTCGCCCAGGGCTATCTTGGCCTCACGGCACACCCCATCTTTTCCCTCCAGCGTGACC
>CAYGCA010000023.1:19450-30988 GCA_964348265.1 uncultured Anaerolineaceae bacterium
CAATCCCCTCTTCCAGGCGGATGGCTACGTCGCGCATGCGGAGCCGGCTCCCGCCGCTGGCCTTGAGGACTAGTTTCTCACCATGCTGATCAAGAAGGAAGAGAATGCAGGCCTCGACGTTGAGCAAGCGCTGGGCATGGTGCATTGCGTTCTCCAGCGCCGTTCCAAGATCGAGCGTAGACGTTACCTCGCGGCCGATTTCACTCAGCGCTTGGAGCTGGTTGGCGCGTGCCTCGGCTGCCTCGAGGTGGATCGCATCCTGGAGGCCTACGGCGCCGATGTTGATCACTGCCTGCGAAAGCTCCATCTCCTGTTCACTTATGGTTCTTCCCTGCCTAGCGTAGAGCAGACGGACCAGGCCAAGCGCTCGGCTGCCTGTGGCAAGCGGGAAGACTGCTGCTGAGGCTATGCCCTCGCCTTCGAGCAGCGCGATATCCTTGGCCGATCCGTTGGGTGGGAGGGTGCTCAGCGTCGCCGGTTTGAGATCTTCCAGTACCTGCTTGTGGATCGAATAGTCCGGCATGCTCTCCGTAACTACCGACACCACGATTTGCTGGACTGATTTGCTGAGTTCCTGGCGGTAGCGAGTGGTCTGGCTTTTGCCATCGCCGATGAGCACCACCTCGCAAGTATCTGCCGAAGAGGCCTTCAAAAGGTGCGTCGCCATCTGACGAATGGCCTCTTGACCATCGCGAGTGCTTGTAATGGCGTGGCTAGCTTGATAGAGCAATGATAGTTTGTGAAACAGGTAGCTCTGGTTCGCCGTTTGGCGGGCGAAGGTCAGAATCTCGGCCGCCCTTGAAGCAAGGACTTCAAGCGCTGCCAGGTCCTCTGCGGTGTAGGTACCGCTGTCCTTGCCAACAAAGAGAATGCCGATCGTTTGTTTTCCGCTAATGCAGGGAGCATAAACTACCGTACCTGGCGCCAGAGGCAGCCCGATGGACGAGACGGATTCGTCCGTTGAACTGGCTCTTTGCTTTGTCAGGACAGTTCGGAGTAAGGGATGGTCGGCGATCGAGGACAGTTTGCCCAGCTCGGCGACCTGTACGCCGTGCGCCAGGCGGGCGCTGAAGCCTGTTGCGCCTTCATCATACTCATATAGCGCAGCTTTGTCTGAGCTGAGCAGCTCAGCCGAAAGAGTCAGCAGTTTTGAAAGGGCCTGCGCCGGATTATTGAAATCCAAGAGAGCAGTCGCCGCGCGATACAGCCCGGAGGTCGGTTTCAATCTATCTTGTTCCATCGATCTGGATAACTCTCCTTGGAACGATAGACCTTACTCTGAGATCGGACGAAGCATTATCGCATAGTTGACGGTGCGAGGCAATCGGCCCACGAAACTCAGGCGGCAACTTTCGCTGAGATCCTTGGCCTCCTCAGCCGCCCCTGAGACGCGACCAGAGCGGAGGCCCGAGGAGTAGCAGACCCACAAGGGCCGCGGTTGCAGCTGCAATAAGGACCGCAGCCGCCCCAACGTCCTTTCCAGCTTTGGCCAGCGGATGCTTGTCTGTCACCGCAAGATCGACGACGGCCTCTAGGGCCGTGTTGAGGAACTCTGCCAGCCAAACCAGACCGATGACCATAAGCAGAATGGCCCAATCGTGACTGTCTAGGTCGAGCCAATATGCCAGCCCAATCACCGTCACGCTGGCGGCAGCGTGGATCCAGGCATTCCTCTGGGTGCGTATGACGTACCACCATCCGGAGAAAGCATGCTTGAAGGCCTCAAGCCTTGAGCGAGCACGATGGCTCACACTCATTGGATCTCCAGGGGGGCGACCTCGATGCCTAGCTCCTCCAGGATCGCATGTTGTGCATGCCACATACGCTTTTTTTCCGTCGGTCCGGCGTGATCGTATCCCATCAGGTGCAAGGTCCCATGAACTGCCAGCAACGTGAGCTCGGTCTCGAGCGCATGCCCGCGCTCGGAGGCGGCTTTCATCGCCAAAGGCACCGCTATCAGCACGTCTCCAAAGTAGAGTGAATTCGTCTCCGGATCATGTGAACCGTCCGGAAAGGAGAGCACATCGGTCGGCCCATCCACGCCTCGGTAACGCCTATTCAGTTCATGGATATCGTTTTCGCCTGTCAGAACGAGGGCCATATGTCCGGCTGGCGCGGCCTCATGACGCAGCGTAGCAAGGGCGACGTCGGTTAGGCCACGGGCGGCGATCTCATAGGCTGGGTCGCAGATCAGCTCGACTTGATGGTTCATCTAGGATCTGGTTGGGTTGCAGCAGGGGCCTTGAGAGGTTCGATGCTTTCCGGTTCGGGAGAGGTGTCCGGATAACGTATCCGTGGGTGGTACATGCCTCTTAGGGTCTTAGCAAAAGAGAGCTTGACTGAGTCCAGGTCTTTTAGGGTCAGGTTTGTGCGATTGAGCTGGCCTTTCGATAGCCGGTCCTGAATCACCCATTGGACGAGCACGTCGATCTCCTCTTCGTCCTTGGGCATGTCAGCCCTTGCCTTGGATTCAACCGCGTCCGCCAACATGACCAGGGCGGTTTCTCGAGTCCTGGGGCGCGGGCCTGGATACCTGAAATCCCTTATGTCCACTCGGCTGGCGTCGCCACTGGCCGCCTCAACGGCCGCGCCGTATTGGTACTCGGACACCATCGTGCCGTGGTGCTCAGCAATGAAACTCCTGATGCGCTTCGGCAGGCGGTACCGGCGTGCCAGCTCCAGGCCGTCCCGTACGTGCGAAATGATGACGCTGGCGCTGGTCGTGGGATCCAGCTGATCATGAATGTTCTGGCCCGGGATCTGATTCTCGATGAAGAACTGAGGGCGCAGCGACTTTCCGACATCGTGATAGAGGGAGCCGACCCTGACAAGCAGGGCGTTGGCGCCAATCGCGCGCCCAGCCTGTTCGGCGAGATTTGCCACCTGCAGGCTGTGCTGGTATGTTCCCGGCGCGCTGCGCAAAACGAGTTGTAAGAGCGGATGGTCCGGACGTGACAGTTCCACAAGCTGAAGACTCGTTGTCTCACCAAGAGCATTGCTGATGAGCAGTACAAGCGCGAAACCAAGACTGGCAGATAGCAGCCCGTTCAGGAAGGCGGCACCGCCAATGGAAGCTTTACCCACCAGGTCGGTGGCAGGATCTGGGAAGCGGAAGACGATGACAACCGAAAAAGCTGCCATAGCCGAAGCCAAGCCGGCCCAGAAGAAAGTGCTTATGCGGTCAGCCTGACCGATCATGAGCGCGCCCATCGAGCCGCTGAGAGCGATGTACAGGGCTAGCTCCAGGCCGCGCGGCGCTAGGAAGCCGGCCAGCGCCCCCGTCGCCAGGGAAGTCACAATTCCCATGCCGGGGCTGAATAGGACAGCCATCAGCATCGGCATTGTCGCCGCCGGGAAGAGATACGGAAGAACGGTCCTACCGGGCATCATAAACTGCATGGCGCCCCCAATCGCAATGAAAAGGAGAGAGATCACGAGTGCACGGCGAACGCTCTGCAATTGGTCTGCATGCACCCGGTAGGCGTAGAGTACGAGCGCACATCCCAGAAGGGTGACAAGTAGGCCTCGGATCGCCACTTCGACCCATGGATTGGACGGCTGTAGAAGTCCAAACTCCTGGAGCGCTTCAATGTGAAGTGGCGAAACGACTTGGCCTTGACCGACGATCGTTTCCCCAGCCGCATAGGACTTCACCACTGGGGCGACCGCCTCACGGGCACGCTGACGGGCGGCCTCCGTAGCAGCTTCATCAAAGTGTGCGTTTGGAGCGACAAAGGCGGTGGCTAGCTGGGCCACAACTTGTGCTTGGGATTCCGGCATGGAAATACTCACCAGCGCCGGCACCGTCCGGCGAGCCTCCTCCAAGCGATCCTCACGAATCTCGCTTTGGAGAACCTGCTCGAGGACTGAAGTCGCTTCGAGCCTGACCGCTGCCCAGCGAGTCTCTGGCATTTCCAGCAGTGTCGTGGCCATCTGGGCGTCGACGCGTACGTCAGCCAGGGCCGCCAGATCTGCCAACTTCTGATCCTGCGCTGAATGAGAGTCGGCGCGGACCGCTTCGATAAAGTCCAAAGCGGCCGCCATCCTTTCCAGTTGCTGCCTGGCGACCGCATTGTCAGGCGGAAAGAAGGCGTTTTGGACGCCGTCTTCCGCCGCTTGGCGTGCCTGCTGGGTCAGGAATTCGCTGGTATATGAGAGCGCAAAAGGCGCGCGGATGTCGAATGGGGCAACCTCACGAACCTCAACCCCGATGGTCACCTGACGCTGAGCCAATGGGAGAGAGATGGTCAGAGTCGTTCCAAGCAGGCCGCCCAGGAAGATCAGCCATAGCCGGGCGGAGTGCCAAGTCATTTGAAGCCGTTCAATGGGTGAAGGCGACGCGTCTGTGTGCTCGTCCATGTGAGGCTAGCTGTCCGACAACAACCGACGGACGATTTCGACGACCGTTCTACCGTCCGCTCTGTCCTGAATCTTAGGCATAAGTTCCTTCATGACAAGCCCCATGGCGTCCGGTGACGTGGCTCCGGTTGCCTCAATGGCTTGGGAAGCCAACTCGGTGAGCTCCGATTCGCTCAGGGGGCTTGGCAGGAACTCCTGAAGATAGGCCAGTTCGGCCTGGGCCGCCTCGGCGAGATCTTGCCTGCCGGCGCGCTGTGCTTCGGCTAGGGACTCGCGTCTGGTCCTAGCCTCCTTGCGGAAGATGTCGAGAATCTGTTGCGAATCCAGTTCGCCGCCAGTCTCAACTTCAGCCAGCTTTATGGCCAAGAGCGCCATTCGGAGAGTACGTTTGGGGACCTCATCCCCGGCACGCAAGGCCTCCCGAAGTCTGGCCTCAAGCTCAGGTTTAGTGACCATTCCGGTGCTTCTCCAGCGACGGAACCTCTGCCTACGCCTGGCATCCATCGCGGGCTCCATTGTAACATAGGGCCTCTATCCAGCCGGAAGGGGGAGCTGACACAAGACCCGTCCAGCAGCTTGCTTAAGGATAGAGGTTCCGCTCACTGCTTGGGTTCCTTTGCCGCCGTCAGCGCTGTTCTCCCCGACTCACACGCCAATGCATCCCCGGCCCTGGCGGTTTGCAAGCGAGATCGCCTTTCTGACGATCATTGTCAATAGTCCTTGCATAAAGGGGATAGATCCTTCTTTGAGTCGAAGGAGTCCGGTGAGGGGTGACTTGCCTTGAAGGTCGCTTGGCTTTGGACTCAGGTCTGAAGAGGAGAGACTTGGTGAAATCTGTCTCGCGCCTCAACTTGCGACCGAACTTGGTTTCCCGATTGGCCCGCCCACCACAGTTGAGCCCACTCTTTCCACCAGTCGGACGCGCTGGAACTGATTCCAATTCCGTTGCTGATCTTTCGCAATTACCCGCAGGTAATTGTCGGTCAGCCCGGATATCGTCCAGCCCCCAGGACCGAGTCCGGAGGCGGACTCCCACAAGACCGTAGCCACGCGGCCAAGTTGGCTCTCGATGAAAGCCTGTCCAGAGCGAAGGACAAGCTCCCGAACAATGTGCAGGCGTTGCTTGGCAATCCTGCTTGGGACAGGGTCCCGTAGCCGGGCAGCCGCAGTTCCCGGGCGGGGCGAATACGTGAACACGTGGGCGGCGGCGAATTTCATGGCCGCGATGAAGTCGAGACTTTCCAGGAATTCCTCTTCCGTCTCGCCTGGGAAGCCAACAATCAGGTCGGTCGTAAACGCCATCTCCGGGATTTCCGACCTGACAGACTGAACCAGGTTGGCGAACTCAACGAGCCTGGTCGGTCGTCCCATCCTGCGAAGAGTGGCTTGACATCCAGACTGAAGCGGGAGGTGAAGCTGGCGGCACAGGCGTGAGTCCTGCCAGAGTTCCTGGAAATTCTCCGGCAGGCCCCATGGTTCAAGCGAAGACAAGCGCAGGCGCTGGATGTCCGTCTGTCTGAGAAGCGTCCGGACAAGCTGCCTTAGGTCTGAGGCCGGCTTCAAGTCCCGGCCGTAGCTGCCGAGCGCCACGCCGGTCAGGACAGCTTCCTTGGCGCCTCCCCTTACCGCAGCCTTAACCTGATCGACGATCCTCTTGGTCGGCAGGCTGCGTGATCGGCCTCTGGCGATCGTGGTCAGGCAGAAGGTGCATCTGTAATTGCAGCCGTCCTGAGCTTTGACAAAGGCCCGAGTTCGGCCGCGTAGCCCAGCAATCGGTGTGCGCGCTAGCGGCTCGCGATCAAATGCTCCCTCTGGCTGACCCACCAGGCTCGCAACAAGCCGATCTTTTTGGGAATTCGGGATCACAGTGCTGACCCCGGGCAAGCTTGAGGCCGCCTTTGGCTCGAGGGTGCTCCAACAGCCCGTCAGCACAATGGCGCCGTTCGGATTGTTTCTCTGGGCTTGTCGAACCTTCGAACGGGAATCGGCGGCGGCCGCGGCGGTAACCGCGCAGGTATTCACAACGATGAGATCGCTCTCGGCTGCCGAGGCGGCGAGTGCGTGCCCGGCCTGCCGAACCTGCTGAGCCATCTGCTCGATTTCACTCTGGTTCAGGCGGCAGCCAATACTGTCTAGATAGACCTTCATCGATACCGATTACCTAGGGCTGGATGATCGAGAAATTGTCAAAACGGATCTCAGTGCCGGCCTCGTCATACGTTCCGGCTATGAGGCCCACATCTCCGCTGGGCCACTCCGCCGCCCGGACCCGGGCCACGGAGACACCGTTCACGTAGAGTGCAAGGAGGTAGCCAACGCAGTCGGCCCGGATGTGGTTCGTAGCCTCGCCTCGAACAACGGCCTGCGAGGGGAGCATTGATTCTCCGCTGAGCAGTCTGCGCTGGCCGGCCTTATTTATCCCAATTCCGGCGTAACCATAGTAATCCAGAGGGCCCTGATAACGGCACAGAACGCCAAAGGCATTGTCATCCGGACCGGCCACTTTGGCCGCATCAACTTCAATGCGCACATCCTGGAACTGCAGGTTTGGCGTGGCCCAGGCATCGGTATTGGGCCTTGAGACCAGAATATGGTAGCCAGCGTCGACATAGTCCGCGCGGTATGTTCCATCCCAGTATTGGTCCCATCCGCTATCAGGGCGGGAGAAGTTGTCCTGAAACAGTACACCGCCCGCCGAAACCGGTATCTGCAACAAGGTACAGGCGTTCGCCGAGAAGACCAAGGCTGTCCAGACCAACATTCGCCTGAGTGAAGGAACGATACAAATTGGAGTAAGACTACTCATGGACGGAACGCTTGACTTCGACATTCTAGCACACGGGCTGGAGGGCATCGCCTAGCGCACGATCCTGTCCAACGCACGCCGGGCGAGCGCGCCTACAGCCCCATTTGAATCGAGTTTCATGGCCAGCTCAAGCGATCTGAGAGCCGCAGCCGAGTCCCCCTGGGCTTGCCGCAGGAGGCCGAGATAGTAGTGTGTTGCGGCTCGCTCGGGATCAAGGCTGAGGGCCCGCGCCAGACTGCGTTGCGCAAGTGGAAGGTTGCCCAGGAGCAGATGTCCGTATCCCAGGGAAGCGTGCGAGGCCGGGTTCTCAGGTTCCAGGGCGATGGCGTTACGCGAGGCGGGTATGCCCAAAGTCTCAATTTCAATCTCGTTGAACAAAGAGAATTCAGCCAGCAGCAACCATAATGTCGGATTCTCGGGATCCAGATCGATTGCCCGCCGGTAGGCAGCCTCCGCGGCTTCAATCTGACCCATTTCTAGATAGGTGGCGGCCAGTTCGACCATGATGACCGGATCCTTCGGATCAAGTCCGGCGGCGGTCTCAAGCGCGTCTTGGGCTTTTCTGAGATTGCCAACCGATCGCCAATGAATCCCTAGCAGAAGGTTTGGAAAGGCGGCCTCGGGGGCCGACGCGGCCGCGGTTTGGAGTTGCTGCGAGCCGTCTGAGCCGGTCTTATCGAGGGTAAGTCCGAGATAGGCCAGCGCGTCGGGATAATCGGGCTGTAGAGCCAGAGCGTTTTGAAAGGCCACTTTTGCCAGCTGCCACTCTTCTTCACGGGCAAGCGCCTGGCCGACCTGCGCCAGACTGTAGGCGGGCTCGCCCACCAGGGCGCTAGCCTCGATCGTCTCGATCAAAGCCGTCGCCAGGCCGCTTCCCTCCCGGCTTAGCTCCCGTGCGAACCGGAGGGTATCCAAGGCGTCCTGAGGCCGGATAGCTGAGATCGTGATGCCCATGCGGAGATGAGCCTCGCTGTTGCCTGGCTCGAGGCCAACCCAAGCTTCAAGCACTTCCTTCGCCGCAACTGGCTCTCCGTGTTCAATGAGTATCCGTGCCGCACGGCGCAAGAATGCTCCACTGCCGGAGCAGCCATCAGGGGCTTCCTGCCAGGAGGCGAAGGCGGCTCTGGGGTCGCCCGAGGCCAGCAGGATTTCAGCTTCGAGACAATGGAGGCTCGAGAGAGATGGGGAGAGACGATCCGCCTCTGCCAAGTGGGTTGCGGCCTTCTCATGGTATCCTGATGCGAATGCCGCTTGGGCAGCTTCAAGATGGAGCTCGGCCAGCGAGGGCTCGAACTGGAGCGCGGTCTCTAGTAGCTGTAGCGCCGTGCCGTGGTCTCCCAGTGCCTGTGCATTGGCCGCTGCCCGTAGGGAGGATACGAATGGCCGGACAATTGGGCTTGGGCTGAGAATCAAGAGGATTGCAAAAAAGACGACGAGTTTTACCCAATTCTCTCGAAGCGCCTCCGCACCGCCCGTGTTTCCCTGCGCCATGGTCACGATTATATTCATCATCTGCATTTCTTGCCTGACGGCCAGTGGCGTTCATTGAACCAACCTATTGGAGAGGCTATAATCGTGTAGGATTTCACTGATCAGGGAGGCAAGCTGGTATGGATTTCAGCCTGACAGATGAACATGAAATGGTGAAGAGGATGGTGCGCGATTTCGCCCAGAAGGAAGTCGCGCCCCTGATCAAAGAGGCTGATCGCAAACAGGAAATGCCCCCCAAAGTCTTGCCCCGAATGGGTGAACTTGGGATTTTGGGCATTTGCATACCGGTGCGATATGGTGGACAAGGGATGGACTACCTATCGCTTGGGCTAGCCTGCGAGGAGCTGGAGGCGGTTGACTCTACCCTTCGAGTGGTGATGTCGGTCCATGTCGGCCTCAACAGCATGGGGCTACTGCAGTGGGCGACGGAAGACCAGAAGCAGCGCTTCTTGGCGCCGCAGGCGAAGGGCGACAAGTACGCCGCGTTCTGTCTTACTGAACCGGGCGCAGGATCGGATGTGGCTGGGATGGGCTCGACCGCCAGGCGGGAGGGTGATGACTATGTGATCAATGGGGAGAAAATGTGGATCTCTCTGGCGACGAAAGCCCACCACTTTCTCTGGTTTGCCAAAACCGATCCTGGAGCACAGGACCCGCATGACGGGATCTCGGCCTTCGTGGTTGAGGCGGACCGAGACGGTGTCTCTTCGGGTGATATCCATGGCAAATTGGGGGTTCGAGCCGGTTCAACCGGTTGGGTAAACTGCCAGGATGTGCGCGTGCCGGTCGCCAACCGCGTGGGTGAGGAGGGCGAGGGTTTCAAGATCGCGATGTCCTGCTTGGACAATGGGCGCTATACCGTGGCTGCCGGGGCAACGGGTCTCATTCGGGCTTCACTTGAGGCCAGCGTAGACTATTCCAAGTCCAGGGAGGCCTTCGGCCGGCCCATTGCCCGCTTCCAGCTTGTCCAGCAGAAGATCGCCTTTATGATGCAGTCCTACGATTCGGCCCGGCTTCTCTACCTACGGGCCGGCTGGCTGAAGAACCAAGGGTTGCGCAACAGTCGAGAAACCTCATTGGCCAAGTGGTACGCAACGGAAGCCTCGTTTAAGGCAGCCTCTGAGGCGATCCAGGTTCATGGCGCCTACGGGTACAGTGACGAATACGATGTGGAGCGTTTCCTGCGAAATGCTCGTGGGGCCATGATCTACGAGGGCACGAGCGAGATCCACGAACTCATTCAAGCCGGCTATGCGCTTGGACTCCGTAGGGATGCTGAGCTCCGGTGCGAACTGCCTGCCTATGATCCACAGGCCTGGCAGGCAGCTTCCTGAGCGGGAACGAGTTTCAACTCTCCTTAGCGACTGTCCGGGAACAACACATCCAAGAGGAGGCATGCATTGAATATTGTGGTATGCGTGAAACAAACCGTCGATACGGCGGCCACGGTGACGATCGAGGACGGCAAGATCTCATGGGGTGACGCGCCCCTTGTCTTGAACCCATGGGACGAATACGCCGTCGAGGAGGCTCTCCGGACCAAAGAGGCCCACGGCGGCACGGTAACTGTCGTCAGCCTCGGCACCGAGGAAGCACAGGAAGCGTTGAAGCAGGCGCTAGCCATGGGCTGCGATGAGGCGATCCTTGTTTCGGACCCCCAGTTTGAGGCCTTGGACATGGTGGGGGCTTCCAGAGTCCTCGCGGAGGCGATCAGAAGGATCGGCGAGGTTGAAATTGTCTTCTTCGGGCGCGCCAGTGTCGACAGCGCGGGCGGTGTTGTTTATGCCCAAGTAGCGAGATTCCTTGATTGGCCGTCTCTCAGCCTCGCGGCAGCCATCGAGTCGATGGATCCCGAGGCTGGCCTCATCACGGTCGAGCGTATGCTGCAAGAAGGTCGCCAGGTAGTCCGGAGCCGGCTTCCAGCGGTAGTCAGTGTAGTGAAGGAGATCAATGAACCCAGGTATCCTTCGTTCATGGGCATTCGCAAGGCCTCACGGGCTGAGATTCCGGTATGGTCGGCGGCCGATGTGGGCATGGAGGCTGTGGAGCCCTCAGCCGTAGAGTGGCTCGAAGTCTTCGCGCCCCCGAAGGTGGAAGTGAGGTGCGAGTTTATCGAGGCTGAATCGCCGGAGGAGAAAGCTGCCAAGCTCGTCGATCGGCTGATTGAGGAGAAACTGATCTAATGGAACATGCAGTCCTGGTTTATGTTGATCATTTTGGCGGCGAAGCAGTACCCACTTCATGGGAGGCGATTGGGGCCGGGCAATGGCTAGCCGAAAAGCTTGGTGGAGCTGTGCAGGCCGTCGTCCTCGGGGATGAGGTGGCCTCAATTGCGCAGGCTGCGATCTGGTATGGCGCCGACGAAGTGTTCCTGGCGCAAGCGCCAAAACTCCAGGAATTCCGTCCAGAGCCCTTCGCCTCCTCGCTTACCCAGATTCTTCGAGAAAAAGAGCCGCAGGTCCTCCTTCTACCTGACACTCCGCGGACCAGGGAGGTGGCGGGTATGGTAGCCGTCGATCTCTCGACTGGCCTGCTGCCCGACGTGACGGAGCTTGATGTTCAAGATGGGACGGTCTCAGCCACGAGGCCAATCTATGCGGGAAAGCTGCTCTCAAAGGTTGCCATTCCGCGTAACCGACCCCAGATTGTTACACTTCGGAGCCGCGCCTTCGCCCAGCCTGAGCCGGATCCGAACCGAGAGGCATCTGTCACACCTTTTGAGGTTGTCCTTGATGATCCTGTGGTGGATGTCGTAGGCTATAAGGAGGTAGAGAGCGGGGTAAGTCTGACTGATGCTGCGATCATTGTCTCGGGCGGCCGGGGGGTGTCGAACAATCCCCGGCTCCAGCTCGGTCACGCCAAGAAGGGTGGAGCGGAATCCG
>CAYGCA010000023.1:30998-32681 GCA_964348265.1 uncultured Anaerolineaceae bacterium
CGAGCTGGTCCGCCAGTTAGCAGAGGTCCTGGGAGCCGCCGTAGGAGCAAGCCGGGCAGCGGTCGACGCCGGCTACATCCCCTACGCCCACCAGGTGGGGCAGACCGGTAAGGTGGTCACGCCGGACCTCTATGTCGCCTGCGGGATCTCGGGCGCCATTCAGCATCTGGCCGGAATGCGAACATCCAAGAGCATCGTCGCTATCAATACGGACGTCGATGCGCCGATTTTCAAACTGGCTCGTTTCGGCCTTGTCGGGGATCTCCACGAGATTCTGCCACCGCTGACTGCGGCCCTGAAGGAACGCCTGGGGAAGTAGGCTCCGCCTCAGCGGCAGGGGATCTAATCCGCAGCCTGACTCAGCGCTCGGCCTCGGCTGGCCGGTCTGGCAGATCGCCGCTGTCTGCCTATTAGGGGGCCGAGGGACAATCTCAAGGCTGGGGCTTGTGCTCTGAACTGAACACTGTCCGGGCCACGCGGCGGCCGAATGCCCAGCATGTCATCTAAGGTGTGAGTTGAGCTCCGGAGTGCCCCGACTCGCCCTGCTGACCAGCAGACAGACCTGACCGAGGCAACCGTTCGGAGCAATTTCCTGCTCAGCCTGACATGCAGAGAGCCTAGGTGCAGCGCGGAGGGAATCGGTATCCTCGTCCTATTCAGGCGGGAAGCGGTGTTCCTGCGGCGTCTCCCCGGGCTCGTCGGACCCCGGCCATGAGCTCGGGGGATGCCTACTTGCCGGCTTGTGGGTTTGGCGACGACCTGTCGCGGCTGCAAGATCATGATTGACCGGTGCGGTTTCATGCGAGACAGCTCCGATTCCCGGTTCAGAGGATGTCCAGAACGATGAGGTGAATTCGCAGTTTCGAGTTTCTGCCGCTGGAGCTGCGAGCGCCCTACACTCGACCAGGGAGGCTTATCGTGGATGTCGCCGTCTTGAGTGATTCACACGACAACATTTGGAAACTGGCCGCCGCGCTTCCGCATCTCAAAGCTGCGGACGTCGTAATCCACTGCGGTGATCTCTGTGCGCCGTTCGTTGTGAAGCAAATTGGAGAGGGGCTTGATACAACCCCTGTTCACATCGTATGGGGTAACAATGACGGCGACCGCTACCTGATTTCAAGGGTCTCTGACAGGTATTCCAATATTAGGTTGCATGGACCGATGGCCGAGCTCGACCTGCAGGGAAGGCAGATCGCCGTCAACCACTATCCGCAAGTGGCTCGCGGCCTGGCCCACTCGGGGAAGTATGACCTTGTGTGCTATGGCCATGACCACACGGCGAATGAAGAGAGAATCAATGGTTGCCTGTTGCTTAACCCGGGTGAGGTAATGGGTTTAAACGGGAGAAGCGGCCTTGCCGTAGTTGACCTTGAGAACCTCAAAGTTCGGTGGATTGAATTGGGGGCGGTACCACCTATCTAGGAATGCCCTCAACAGGCCCTAGTGTGCAGCGACAAGAAGCGCCCCTGCGGCGATTCGAACGCCGGCACCTGCCTCCGGAGGGCAGTGCTCTATCCACTGAGCTACAGGGGCCTCTCCGGAGTTCATTGTAATGCAACGCAAATGCAACAGCAAGCATCGTCTCGCTCCAGCAGATGGTTCCGATCTCAGTGGGGCTGTATGCTTGCGGATCCAGTGGTTGGCGCGGCGGCCGGAGAATGGGTTGTCGATGGCTGCTCT
>CAYGCA010000024.1:0-2823 GCA_964348265.1 uncultured Anaerolineaceae bacterium
TGCCCACCCGCTCGCCGTTCTGATCGCCCGACCCTCCGCGGCCCCTTACACCCGGATCGGGGTGACGACCTCGCGGAACATAAAGACCGCAGTGCGGCGGAATCGGGCAAGGCGGCGCCTGCGGGAAGCGCTGCGTAACCTGGCAGAAGAGGTCGTCGAGGGTTGGGACGTTGTTGTGATCGCCCGCCCGCCGATCCTCGCTGCCGATTGGGAGGCCGTACAGGAGGCTGTTCTGAGCTTGTTCAGGCAATCTTCTTTGGTGGAACGAGATACTCAATGAATCAGAGTGACTACATTCCGGAGGCTGAGCCTGACCTGCGTGAGATAGGGATTACCTGGCGCAATCTGGCCCGACTGCCGGTATTGGCTCTTATCCGCCTCTACCAACTGACGATCTCCAAGGCCTTGCCGACCGGCACTTGCCGCTTTTATCCAACTTGCTCGCACTACGGCTATCAAGCCATTGCAAAGTATGGGCTTCTCAAGGGCGGAACCATGGCGGCACTGCGAATTCTGCGTTGTCAGCCGCTTCACCCCGGCGGATACGACCCCGTACCTTAGGAGTTTCATGGCCAGCCATCAATTCCGAACTCTGCGACCCGCCCTTTTTGTCGCACTTATCCTGCTGGCTGGCATGCTGGCTGGGTGCGCCCGCGGGCCTCTGGGGGGCAACAGCTGGCCCGGTCTATCCTCCGACGAGACGACCGCCTATCTGGCGTACAACCAAGCGGTGTATGCCCTTGACATTGAGACCGGCGTGGAACTCTGGCGCTTTCCCCGCGAGTCTGAGAACGACGTTACCTTCTATGCTCCGCCCACCCCGTCGGGATCTGGACTCGTGATTGTCGGGGGATATGACAACGTCGTTTACGCACTGGACGTCGCGGATGGAACCGAGGTATGGAGTTTCGACCAGGCAGCCGGCAAGATTGTGGGGTCAGCCGGCGTCGCAGGCGACTTGGTCTTGGTTCCCTCGACCGACCGGAAGCTATACGCGCTCGACCTGAACGATGGGAGACTGAGGTGGACCTTCCCGAGTGCGAAGCCCTTGGACCGGGCGCTCTGGGTCCGGCCCGTAATCGATGGCGACCGGGTGTTCCTTGGAGGCCTAGACCACAACCTCTACGCGCTCGATCTAACCACGGGGGGCGAAATCTGGCGTGAAGACCTTGGGGCAGCCATCCTCGACACGCCGACGCTGGCGGAAGACTTGCTTCTTGTAGGCACTTTCGGCGGTGAACTATTTGCGCTCGATCTTGATAGCGGAGCGACGCGCTGGAAGCTTGCTGCGAACGGAGCAGTGTGGGGCAACCCGGTTGTACTGGAGCAGACAGCGTATTTCGGCGACATCGGCGGAACCATGTATGCAGTGGACACGGCAACCGGCCGCGTCGTGTGGCAGATCGCTCCTGGGGGCAGGGTGGCGGCCACTCCGGCGGCCCAAGGCGACATGGTTTACTTCCTGACCGAGACTGGAACCATCTTGGCCCGACGCTCGGATACAAGTTCTTCAGCATGGGAGGAGACAATCGAGGGTCGTTTGCTGGCCGATCCCATCCTGACCGGCGACACCCTGCTGGTGGCTTCAGACAGCCAGGCCTGCCTGGTAAATGCGATTGACGCGGAGACCGGTGTCGGGCGGTGCTTCTATACCCCTCCTCAGGAGTAGGTATTCACATGTGGAACACCTTTATTCTTGATCCGATGATAAACGCCTTGCTCTACATCTACGGTATCCTGGGCGAGAATTTCGGTCTGGCGATTATCGTCTTCACTGCGCTGATCCGCTTGATCACTCTGCCGCTCACCTACCAGCAGCAGGTCAGCACACAGAAGATGCAGGAATTTCAACAGTCCGATAAGTGGAAGAAGATCCAGAAGAAATACAAGAAGGATCGCGCCAAATTGCAGGAAGAGCAGATGAAGCTCTACCGAGAGCAGGGCATCAACCCATTGAGCGGCTGCTTTCCCATGTTGATCCAATTTCCGATCATAATCGGGCTCTACCAGGCGATCATCCGAGCCTTGGGAGATGCCCCACTCCAGCTTCTTGAATTATCTGAGCATATCTACCCCATTATTCCAAAAGAGCTCATACCCCTTAACAGCCGGTTCTTATGGATGGATCTTGGTCAACCAGAGCGGCTTGTCATACCAGCTTTGCCTTTTGCCATTCCGGTGCTGACCATCCTGGTAGTCATCACGACCTACTTACAGACGAAGTTAACCACGCCTGCCACGACGGACGGAGGCCAAGGGGCACAAATGACCCAGATGATGGGTATCTATATGCCCCTGTTGCTTGGCTATTTTGCCTATACTTTCGCCGCCGGACTTGCACTCTACTTCGTCATCTCGAACGTACTGGCCATTGCCCAGTATGCCGCGTTGGGCAAGGTGGACTGGCGCAGTGTCCTGCCCGTGCGCGCTTCGGCGGGATAGAGGCTCTAACCATCTGGGGGTTTAGCAATGGCGGATCCAAAGACTAGCCTAGAGGTCATAGCACCAACGGTCGAAGAGGCCGTTTCGCGCGGCGCTGCCGAATTGGGCTTGCCCGAGGATGAATTGGAAGTCCAGATTCTGGATCAGGGGAACAAGGGGTTATTCGGGATTGGCAGTCGCCAGGCTCGCATTCGAGTGAGCGTAAAAGGCGAGGGCCTTGAGGCCGCCCGGGCCGAGCCTGAGATCAGGGCCAGGGCCGAGCCGATCGCCCCGCCTGCCCCGGCCGCCGACGATGAGGAAACCCTGCGCATCGCCCGCGATACGGTGGTTGAATTGCTGGAACGCATGGAGGTCAAAGCGGAAGTAAGAGCCGAATGGGGT
>CAYGCA010000024.1:2833-3829 GCA_964348265.1 uncultured Anaerolineaceae bacterium
CTGATGAGGAGGGCAAGGTTCGGCCTCTTCTGATCGACGTTCAGGGCGATGATCTCAGCATCGTGATCGGCAGAAGGGGCGAAACGCTCAATGCCCTGCAGTACGTCACGCGGCTTATCGTGGGCAAAGAACTCAGGCGCGCCGTGGCCGTAGTCATCGACGTGGAAGGCTACCGGAAACGCCGGGAACAGCAGCTCCGTCGTCTCGCCCGTCGCGTGGCGGAGCAGAGCGTCGAACAGTCCCGCACCATTGCCCTAGAGCCTATGCCCGCCAACGAACGCCGGATTATCCACATGGAATTGCGAGAGCACCCACAGGTCTATACCGAGAGTATCGGGGAGGGGGACCGCAGGAAAGTGACCATCGTTCCTCGCAGATAGGGACAACCCTGGCTGCGGAAGGCCAAAATCACCTCCAGGACATGGCCCGTCCCACCACCTCCCACCCAGTTGAATACCTAGTCGTAGGTCATGTCACGCGGGATCTGGTTCCGCATGGAGCTGTCTTGGGCGGCACCGCCGCCTACGCCGGGCTTACTGCCCGGGCCCTAGGATGGCAGACCGGAGTGCTGACTTCGAGCGGGCCAGGGCTCGACCTTGCGCCTCTCGAAGAGTTGGCGATCGTGAATCTGCCGGCAAAAGAGTCAACAGTCTTTGAAAACATTTACCTGCCGTCCGGAAGGCAGCAGATCATAAGGTCACGCGCACTCAAGCTGCTCCCGTCTATGCTGCCCACCTCCTGGCACGCTCCTCGGATCACCCATCTGGCACCCGTTGCTCGTGAGGTGGATCCGGATTTCATCCGTCACACTCCTGATTCCTTCAAAGGCCTGACCCTCCAAGGCTGGCTGCGCACCTGGGACAAAGCCGGGCAGGTCAAGGCAGCACCTTGGGAAGCTATGGAGCAGCACCTACCTCAGGTGGACGCGGCTGTGGTGAGCATTGAGGACTTGGGCGGGGACGAGTCGTTGCTGCGTGAAATGAGAACCTTGAGCCA
>CAYGCA010000024.1:3839-14718 GCA_964348265.1 uncultured Anaerolineaceae bacterium
GTGACAGAAGGCCGCATGGGCGTGCGCGTCTTCTGGCAGGGTCAAGCGCGCCGCTTCCCCGCTCCGACCGTCGATGAGATCGATCCCACAGGGGCAGGAGATATTTTCGCTGCCGGCTACTTCACGTTCGTCGCACGCTCTCAAGACCCTTGGGGCGCGGCCCGGTTTGCAGTCCAGCTGGCTTCAAATTCTGTTGAACGACATGGCTTGCGAGGGGCACCCCTTCCCAAGGAGATCGAAGCAGCGTACTTGAAGGCCGCCGCATGACTCACATCTACTCCCTGGTGAATCAAAAAGGAGGCGTCGGCAAGACGACAACCGCCATCAACATCGGCGCCTACCTTGCCGAAAGTGGGCGCCGCGTCCTGCTGGTCGATCTTGACCCCCAGGCAAACGCTACCGCATCCTTGGGGATCGATCACAAGTCGATATCGAAAGGAACCTATGATTCCCTAATCGGAAGGATCCCGGTTTCCCAGACGATCCTTCGGAATACCAAGCTGAACCTCTCCCTGGTGCCTTCCTCCCCTGCGCTGGCCGGCGCCCAGGTTGAGTTGGTGGGGGTGGAAGATCGGGAATTGATGCTTCGGTCGGCCCTTGAGCCCTGCAATGGTCGCTACGACTACGTGTTGATCGACTGCCCTCCCTCGCTGGGGATCCTGACGATCAATGGGCTGCTGGCTGCTTTGAGCGGCGTCATCATTCCCGTTCAGTGTGAATACCTGGCGCTGGAAGGCCTAACCCAGCTCTTTCAAACCCTTGATCGTGTGCGGGCAGGCCTCTTCCCTGAACTCTCCATACGCGGTCTAGTACTTACGATGTATGATGGACGTACAAACTTGGCTCGGGATGTAGTCGACGAAGTGCACAGTCATTTCGCCGAAAAGGTCTTCAATACAATAATACCCCGGAGTGTTCGCTTGGCTGAAGCTCCCTCTCATGGTCTCCCGATTTCGGCCTACGCAGCCGCCTCGGCCGGTGCCATAGCCTATCGCGCGCTTGCCGGCGAATTGGTCGATGGCGACAAAGGCCAGCCGCAGGACATCCGATCCAACCTCGCTCAGGTACAGTGAGATGACACGAAAGCGAGGCTTAGGCAAAGGTTTGGACGCTCTGATCCCAACCGGGACTGATCAGCCTGCGCTGGGGCCGGGTGTGCTGCAAGTACCAGTCGAACGCATAAAACCAAACCCCAGGCAACCCCGGAAGCATTTTGACCCGGATAGTTTGCAGGAGCTAGCCGATTCAATACGCAAGAACGGTGTGCTTCAGCCCCTCGTCGTAAGGCCCTCTTCCTCCCGGAACGAGTATGTCCTGATCGCCGGGCAGCGGCGGCTCCAGGCTTCTCGCTTGGCCGGCCTCGACAAGGTGCCTGTAATCACCCGCCAAGCCGACGAACGGGAACATTTGGAATTGGCGCTGATTGAAAACCTCCAGAGGACCGACCTCAACCCGCTGGAAGCCGCAGATGGCTTTCGACAACTGGCGGAGGATTTCAACCTGTCGCATACAGAGATTGCCGCCCAGGTTGGCAAAAGCCGGACCACCGTAAGCAATACGCTCCGATTGCTGAAACTATCCCTGGCAGTCCGGCAGGCACTTGCGGCTGGAGAGATCCAGGAAGGCCACGCGCGAGCGCTTTTGGGCCTCCCGACCGCCGCTTCACAGTCTGCGGCCTTGAAGACAGTTTCGGATCGCGGCCTTAATGTTCGCCAAACCGAGGAGCTGGTTCGCAGGCTGCGTGGCAGTCGGAAGGCCAAGTCGGCCAAGGTGCAGAAATCTCCAGAGGAGACTGCCCTGGAAGAAGAAATGCGGGAGGCACTCGGGACCCGTGTCAGCCTGAGGCGCAGTCGAAAGGGAGGCAGTATCGTCATTCGCTTCTTTTCGGACGAAGAACTCAACGCGATCGTCGACCGGATCTTGGGAAAGACCGGATGATCTTGACGTGCCTCCGCGCACAGGCTCTCGCACCCCGGTGCCCTGGCAAGGGCACCTGTCTTTCCCCGCACCTCCGGAGTCCCTTGGGGTTGGCACCTGCTCCGACCGCGACTGGTCCGAGAGGTCGACGCGCTTCATGCTTCCATTGTCGACACGTGTAGGAACTTGAGTCCCGCATTTCATCTGAAGCTCGCCCTACTTCCATTCTCACTGGTCGAGAGAGTCCTACAAGCCCTGTCTATGGGGCTGTATGGGTCGTTAGTCGCTCCTCCGAGGCATCCGGGTCCTACCCCACCCGAAACCGGACCAAAGCCTCAAGGGGGCTTCGGCCCAGCAGATATTCGAGGGTATAATCGCTGGAGGATTGCTGGGCGTCCATGGCTGCGGTTGTTGAAAAGTCCTGACAAAGCGGTCGGATCCGGCAATCCGCGAGCCCGGTCAAGAAGTGACAAAGTTACCTTCTTGCACTGGGTACCGGCTTAGAGGAGGCCTCTGGAATGGGGTTCGAAGGTAAAGTCGCCGTCGTAACGGGCGCCTCACGCGGGATCGGACGGGCTATTGCACTCGAACTTGGATCGCGCGGAGCCAGTGTCGTGGCAAACTACCTCCAGAGCGAATCAGCGGCGACTGATGTTGTCCGGGAGATTGAAGGGGCTGGCGGCCAAGCCGTCGCCTACCAGGCCGATGTCGGCGACTTCAAGGAGGCAGAAGGCTTGATCAAGTTCGCCATTCAGGAGCTTGGCGGCCTGCACATCCTGGTGAACAACGCCGGTATCACTCGCGATGGTTTGATCATGACAATGTCCGAAAGCGACTGGGATACGGTCATCCAGACCAATCTAAAATCAACTTTCAATTGCTCGAAGGCGGCTGCACGCCATATGATGCGTAAACGCTACGGGCGGATCATCAACATCACCTCCGTGGCTGGCCAGTTCGGGAACCCTGGTCAAACGAACTACAGTGCTTCAAAGGCGGGTCAGATCGGGTTCACGAAGGCCCTTGCAAGAGAGCTCGCGGCGAGAAACATTACCGTGAATGCCGTCGCGGCCGGCTACATTGATACGGAGATTTGGTCCTCCGTCTCCAAAGATGCCCAAGAAGCCTACTTGGACATGATCCCTCTCGGGCGGAAGGGCGAGCCATCGGAGGTCGCCAGCGCCGTCGCTTTCCTGGCGTCCGATGGAGCTGCCTACGTCAGCGGTCATGTGCTCAGCGTCGACGGCGGTATGGCTTTATCCTAGCCTCGGGGGATCTGATGGGATTCAACGGGATTGAGAGACCGGAGAGAGGTTGCTCCCACTGTGCCCTCAGAGCCGCGCCGAGGGTCCTGGCACCAAGCACCCGCGTGGCCGCGCTGCGATCCAGCCCAATCGAAATCAATCGGCACTCCCGCGGGGAACCCGCAGAGGCGGTCTACTCTTCCATCCGTGATGGTGCGGTCTCAATCGACGTTCATGCGATCCCCCAGAAATGTTCGAAGGTGCGCGCAATGGGCCGGAAGATTCAGCGAGAGATCATACGCGCTGTCCGGACTATGGTGCGCATGCCAGCCCATTCCGGCGATGTCCAGATCTAGGATATTCGGGTCACACACCCCGGTTAGTGGTCTCAAGGCAGAGCCGCCTATGCGTGAAGAGAATCAGGAATGGCTCAAATAGCTCAGGCCAAGCTATGAAGCATGGAAGACGAGCTGCCCGAAGGCTAGCGCTCCAGGTTCTGTATGAAGCCGATTGTGCTGAGCATCGGGCTGAGGAGATCGTCGAGCGTCAGCTGAAGCTGCACCCCAATCTGGGCGCCGAGGCAGGTGGTTTCCTTCGCCGTGCCGTCCAGGGCACTCTCGCCCAGTCGGAAGAGTTGGACAGTCTCATTGCAGATTGCGCTCCGGAATGGCCCGTGGAGGAACTGGCCATCATCGACCGCAACATCCTACGCCTTGCCTTGTGGGAGTTCGTAGTATCAGGGGAAACTCCTGTGAAAGTCGCCATCAACGAAGCCGTTGAACTGGCCAAGCGCTATAGCAGTGATAGCGCACCACGCTTCATCAACGGCGTCCTGGGGACACTGGCAGCCCGTTCGGCCAAGTCAAGTGGAAAGGTGATCTCCTAGCCTAGGTTCGATCAACGATGGATTTTCTCGGGATTGGCCCGCTTGAACTACTTTTCATAATCATTATTGCCCTGATCGTAATTGGTCCGCGTGACATGGCAAGAACTGCTCGGGTTGCAGGGCGCTACCTCAACCGCCTTTACCGCTCCGAATCCTGGCGAATGCTGACGGATGCCTCCCGGACGCTGCGTACCCTTCCCCAGCGTCTGGCACGGGAGGCCGCCCTGGAAGAACTCGATGAGACCCGGCAGCTTGTCGAAGAGACAGGCGATGAGCTCAAATCCCATGCTAAGAAGCTGTCCGAAGATCTACAGAGTCGAGGGGAGACGATGCAGCACGAATCTCCGGAAGCTGATGGTGCAGAAGGTTCAACTAGCCCTGAGCCGGACATAACACCCGGTCCGTAGCAATGCAGAACCGCCTTCGACGCTTCCTGCTTCCCCTCACCTGGCCCATTCGCTTCATCACAAAGCCGTTTAGAGCCATTCGCGATTTCGTCAACTTTGAGCCGGATGACGCCCCGACTGCAGAGGTATTTGCGCGCTCGATTGAGCAGCCCTCCCTTCTGCTCGAACACCTGGAGGCGATGCGACGCCATCTGCTCCGCTCCGTGACGCTTCTGGCATTGACAACAAGCGTAAGTTTCGCTTTTGCTTCGCGGATACTGGATTGGCTGTCGGCGCCCATCGGCGGCATTCAAGGGCTAAGAGCCATTGAGGTGACGGAGTCCATTGGCGCGTTCATGCGCGTTTCATTTCTAAGCGGTTTTGTGCTTGCCTTCCCCTATATTCTGTTCGAGTTCTTCCTTTTCCTAAATCCAGGTTTGAAGCGAAATGAGCGAATCCTGGTCCTGGTGGCGGTGCCAGTTTCAATGCTGCTCTTCATCACAGGCTTGGTATTTGCCTATCGGATCATGTTGCCCACCGCGCTCCAATTCCTATTGAGCTTCATGGGTATTGAGACCATCCCTCGGCCCTCCAACTACATCCGCTTTGTTACCGGCTTGATGTTCTGGATCGGCGTTTCCTTTGAGTTCCCTCTCGTCATTTACACTTTGGCAGCTATGGGAATGGTGCGTGCTCGAACCTTGATCGAGGGCTGGCGTTTGGCGATCATCGCTATCGCTATCCTGGCTGCGGCGGTGACGCCGACGATCGACCCGGTCAATATGGGGCTGGTCATGCTACCTATGACGGTGCTCTACTTCCTCAGCATTGGCCTGGCTCTAGTTGCCGAGCGCTCTCGCGCCCGCCCTGAACTGAGCCAGCGTGAAGAGCCCGTCGGTTAGAGGCATAAGCGCCGTCCCGTCTGGGCCCGAGAATCTTGCCCTCTGGCCCAGAGATATCGCCGAAGACTGAGGGGACAAGACCCTCAATCTGACAAGCTCTTCGCCTGAGTTGGAATCGCTCGGGTCCGGAGTAACACAATTAGACCAATGGGGTGATCTGAATGGACCTACTCACAAACCCGGAGACCTGGATTGCCCTTCTGACGCTGACAGCCCTGGAGATTGTCCTCGGGATTGACAATATCGTATTCATCTCGATCCTTTCATCCAAGCTCCCAGATGATCAGGAAAGCCGGGCCCGCAAGATCGGCCTGGCCGTCGCAATGCTGACGCGCATCGCCCTTCTGTTCTCTTTGGCCTGGATCATCCGTCTTACGGCTCCGTTGTTCATGGTCCTCGGGCACCCCATTTCTGGTCGGGATCTGATTCTGCTGGGCGGCGGATTGTTTCTGATCGCCAAGAGCACCCGTGAAATCCATGACAAGCTCGAAGGAGCAGAAGGTCACGTCAGTGCCAGGGTGGCGCCTTCGTTTGCCAGCGTGGTTATTCAGATCGGTCTGCTGGACATCGTCTTCTCGCTGGACTCAGTCATCACGGCCGTGGGGATGGCCGACGAATTGGCAGTGATGGTTGCCGCAGTGGTCATCGCGGTTGCGGTCATGATCGTGGCGGCCGACTCGGTCAACGCTTTCGTCGAGCGCCGGCCGACAGTAAAGATGTTGGCCCTGAGCTTCCTGCTCCTGATCGGCGTGTCTTTGTTGGCTGAGGGACTGGGGCTACACCTCCCTAAGGGCTATATCTACTTCGCCATGGGATTCTCGGTCTTCGTAGAGATGCTCAACCTCCGGCTGGGAGCGAGAGCCAGTCCGGTGCAGCTTCGCAAACCATACGCTGAATAGGTTCTTCCAAGCGCCTTACATAACCATCAGACGAAGTTTGCGGTCTCGGCCCGGAGGATCGAAACGGAGGCAACAGCTCCCCTCTCCCCACGAGGCGCTTCCCACTCGCAGCCGGGCCCCGCCCGTCTCAGATTCGACGTTCCAAAAACCAAGACCTCCGCAGTCTCAAAGGCGGCAGCAGTTCCACCAGGCACGCCGAGACTCCGGAGGCTATCACTTCTTTGCCTTGGATCGATCGCCGGGGTAGAATGATTTCACTCCGGACTCAGTTTCACAACTGAGGGAGGTAACCATCTGGCCAGCCATTGGGCCATCAGGAGCCGGGTCTGGATTTCATTCGTACAAGCTGTTTCGTGCGCGTGCTAAACACACCTCAGACGAGGCTGCCGGGCTGGGGTTCTCGCGTATGTGTCGAGGCTAGACCACCGAATAGCGTCCAGCTTCTCAGACCGCCGCGCTCCCCTCAGGATGATTAGCAGGGACCGGCCTCTGTCTGGGAAGTGGGCAACAGGCCGAGACCGATGCCGCTTCAGGCAACCTCCTTCCAGAAGGGATGAAGATCCCAGGCACCCGACCCGGCGGACGCCAATATGAGGTAAGGGACTTCGATCCGATGAGCCATCGCGTGACCCAGCGGAATGGAATTCACAGCTCTCGCTGCGGATGTCCGCTGGAACCGCTTTTGGCTGGGCGTTTTCCGACATCAACGCCTCAATGGCCACAGTCAAGGTTGGGGAATCCCGGGCTAGGCTTCCAATCCGAGCACAAACAGGAGCAGACAGTCGGTTCCTTCTTGCCGCCCGGCTCAGGGCAATTGCAGCCCCTGCCTTGCCTCCCGACGCTGCGTGAATAGGGCGACGGCTGTGCCATCAACTCTCTCCTCCGAGGATCCGAATCTTCTCCTGGCAGCGGACAGACTGCGCCGCATCTCCTGGATCTGGGGCTCTGTGCTCGGCGCCATGGGCCTGGTTGCCCTGCGCGTCGCTGGCAGACAGCATCCTTTCACCGTGGCACCCTGGCTGCTCGTTGCCTTCCTTCTCCTATTCGGCCGTCAGCCTGCCTACCTAGCCGTCGCGGCAGTGCAATCCTCGCTCTCGCTCATTCTTCTCGTGCCTGGCCTGCAGCCAGTCTTCGGGCCCGAGCCCTTGACTACCCTCCTGGGTTCAAGCGGCCTGGAGACCATTGGCCTGGCTCTGGTGCGAATAGGCGTAATGATAACCGCCTGGAATCAATTCCTCTTCTACCGAATGCTCTACGGCACGGGAGGCGCAAGCGGCCTCGATGCCGAACTGCCTATCGTTCCTGAGGTCATCCCCAACCGAACGGATCAATTGGCACTCACCGCTAGCGCACTCGGCGCAAGTGGTCTTGTGCTGGCCTGGGGCAGCATGCCCGTGTCTGACCTCCTCCGAGCGGGCCAGACCCTGGACATTGCACTTGGGCTGGCCACGTTGGCAATAGGTTTTGGCCTTGGCTCAGCCTTCTCCCCCACGCGCCGACGTGGATACGCCCTCCTGGGCGTCGGGTTGGGTGTGCTGGGGTTCCTGTCCTCCATTGCCGTCAGCAGCCTAGTTTCAGGCTGAGGACAGTCCGACAGTGTCTGAAATGAGAGACGGACGCCCAACTTCGAATGATTTCGGACCGCTCATTCATGAGCACAAGATGCGTACGAGCCGCCAGAGCTTCTACCTCGGGCTGGCCGCCGCTACCCTGGGCGCGTCCGTACTCAGCCTGGCCTATGGAATATGGAGATGGTATTTCGCTTTCGCGAATTTCGGCCCGGCCGTTGTCTGGCGCTGGTCATGGAGCGCTCTTCTGGCCGGGATCGCCTTGGCAGTAACCGGCTTGGGCGCCCTTGTCGCCGGCCGACGGCAACGCTGGCCAGAGGTTAGGACCTACCGCCGTGGGCTTTCAGTGCGTAGCGGTCGGCGTCAGGCTCAGATACCCTGGAAAGATATCGCAAGGGTGTACACGGCCTCAATTCGCTACGGATTGCGCCGACTGGGCTGGAAGGGACATGCCCAACTTACCGTCATTCTGCAGGACGGTCGCCGCCTCACCCTGACCAACCTGCTTTCAGATTTCGACCTGTTGGTGGAGACCATTAAGCGCAACATCTACCCGAGATTACTAGTGCGGTACACGCGAGCTTTTAATCAAGGGAAACCCGTCAGGTTCGGCCCGCTGACGCTTGACGCTCAGGGAGTCCATAAGGGAAGGAAGATACTTCTTTGGCATGAGATCGGGCAGTCCGTCCTCAGGGACGGTAGGCTGACCCTGGAACCGACCGCCACCAGCCGCGCCAGACGAATGCAGGTACCCGCCCATGAGGTGCCAAACGTGGATCTATGCGTGCAGCTCTTGCAGAGGATAGGGCAGCGGACATGAAGGCGTTTCGACTCTCAGTCCTCTTTCTGCTGACCACCGCGGCAGTGACCAGCGCTTGTTCAGGTTTTGGTGACCTTGATCTCTCCCCCGCCGACCCAACCCCCACTCCAGTTTCCACTCCGACGCCCACGCCTTCCGCCCGAGTGCTCTTTAGTGTGTTGCCACCGGATGGAACACCTGCCGACGCGGACCTTTCCCTGGTGATTCTGGACGAAGTCACAGGTTTCCCATACAACCAAACCGAGCACACCATGGAACGACTTGAGACTGGGCGGTGGCAAGTAGAGCTGTCGCCCGCAGTTGGTTCCTTATTGCGATACCGCTACGTCCGCCGCGGCCCACAACGAGCGGAAGAGATCAGCGCCTTAGGCCGTCCCATTCGAACTCGGGTGGCGTACGTCTCGGGTTCGAGCTCAATCGAGGACCGGATCGCCACTTGGGCGGATGTACCTTACCGAGGGCCGACCGGCCGGGTCTTAGGTCGAATCCTCGGGGGGCCATCTGGGCAGCCCCTTGCCGAGGTCATCGTCGCCATCGCAGGCCTCACCAGCTTCACAGACGGCAATGGCGCTTTCAGAATAGAGGGTCTGCCACCCGGGCTCCACAACCTCACCGTATTCTCTCCGGACGGAGCGTTCCTTCCGGCGCAGCAGGGTGCCATTATCGCTCCGGACAGCACCACTCCAGTTGAAATCGCGCTTCTGCCGGCCAGGAAAGTTCAGATCACCTTCGAACTCACGGTGCCCGCTGATACGATCCCCGGAACCCCGGTTCGCATTGCCGGGAATCTGCGCCAATTCGGAAACGTCTTCAGCGAGCTAGCAGGCGGCGTGAGCACCACCGCTGGTAAGATGCCTACTATGGTGCAGGCCGATGACATCCACTACATCATGATCAGGGATCTGTACGCGGGCACCGACCTGCGCTACAAATACACACTTGGCGACGGACTCTGGAACCCTGAGTTGGACGAAAGCGGCGGCTCGGTGCTCCGCCAGATTGTACTGCCTGACCATGACATCGTTATTCAAGATACCGTCTCAACTTGGCGCAGCCGGAATCACGGAAGCATTAGGTTTCACGTCACCGTGCCAGAGAACACGCCGCCGGAGAATATCGTCAGCATCCAGTTCAATCCTTTTACGTGGTTCGAGCCCTTGCCAATGTGGCGGTTGGGTCAGAATGAATGGTTCTTCGTCCTCCATGGACCGTTTGATTCCTCCGGGGCGCTGGGCTACCGCTATTGTCGGAATCAGCAATGCGGCATGGCAGATGACGTTGAGACAGCCGGAGCAAACCCGGTCGGCCGGCGAATCAGCGCCACACTTGCTACACAGGATTTGAGGGACAAGGTCAGCGCTTGGAAGTGGTGGGACGGAACCCCGGCCTCAACCTCGATCATTGCGCCGGACATCAGCCCGCAGCCTGGCTTTGAGGCGGGCGTGGAATTCCTGCCCGCATATGAGCCTAGTTGGTACGCCTTCAGCGATGAAGCCATGGCTGAAGTCGCTGCCCTGGGCGCCAATTCGGTGACCCTGACCCCAACCTGGATGCTCCAGCAGATCGCCACCTTCCCTACAATCTCCTTCGACCCGGCCCGCGCCGCATTTCGAGATGAACTGCAGCGTATGGCCGAAGACGCGGCCTCTCTTGAGATTACCACGACGCTACGCCCCACCTTGAGGCCTTACCAGGGCGACCTAGCTGACTGGTGGCTCTCAGCAGAACGAGATCCCGGCTGGTGGACAACTTGGTTCGACGAATACCAGTCCTTCATCATCAACTACGCTCTGGTCGCCTCAGACATCGGGGCGGCCAAACTTATCTTAGGGGGTACTGAGATCGCCCCGGCGCTTCCGGGAGGCACAACCTCTGATGGAGGCAATTCGGGTGTACCGGCGGACGTCGAGGACCGTTGGCGAGAGCTGATCGAGGAAGTGCGCGGCCTCTACAAGGGCCGCCTGGCCTTCGAACTCGAGTTGGGCGCGAGTCTCCAGGAACCACCTCCCTTCCTAGACCTGTTCGATGAGATCCACCTCTACTGGCATGCTCCGCTTGGAATAGATGGAGATCCTTCCGTGTCTGACCTCCAGTCCGCTGCGGCAGCCTATTTCGACGAAGTGGTCCTGAATACCCCTGCCCTTGCCGGAAAGCCAATCGTTTTGAGCGTAGAGTATCTTTCCATTGAAGCGGGAGCCATGGCGTGCCCCAAGCGGCCGGAAGGAGACTGTCGGCCGGCGTCTGACTTTGAGCTTGG
>CAYGCA010000024.1:14767-28153 GCA_964348265.1 uncultured Anaerolineaceae bacterium
CAGACGCCAAAGCCGATTTCGAGGAGCAGGCCACGACCATCAACGCCTTGCTTCTTGAGACCCTTCTGCATCCGGAGGTCAAAGGGTTCTATGTGCGGGGCTTCAATCCCGTCTTAGCCCTCCAAGACAAGTCCGCCTCCGTTCGAGGCAAGCCAGCCCGCAACGTGCTTTGGTATTGGTACCCTCGAGTCACCGAAGCTTTGAGTGATTGAAGCCCCGAAGAGTCCGTTACTCGCCCCAAGACCCAGGCGGTGAGGAGGTCATGATGGCAAGGGATGTCATGCATAATGGTGATATCGTCTGGCAGCCGACGGAGGAAGTCATTGAACGAGCTCACTTGACTCATTTCATGCGCCAGCACAATCTGTCCTCATTCAGCCAACTCATGGAACGTTCCAGCCAGGAAATCGATTGGTTTACGGACGCCCTTCTACGGTATCTTCAGATTGATTTCCGAAAACCCTACAGCCAGGTTGTCGATCTGTCGCGCGGCATCGAGTGGCCACGCTGGTGCGTGGATGGCGTAATGAACATTGTCGACAATTGCCTCGATAAACGCCTCAACTCGCCGGCCGCAGACACCGCAGCGCTGATCTGGGAGGGAGAAGAAGGGGAGACGCGGAGGATAACCTACAGGCAGCTTGCTAGGGAGGTAAGCAGGGCGGCTAATGCCCTTCGTTCCCTAGGCCTTGGGAAGGGCGATGCTATTGGTCTGTACATGCCCATGACCCCGGAGGTCGTTATCGCCCTGCTAGCCATAGCCAAGATTGGCGGCGTGATCCTGCCTCTATTCTCGGGCTATGGCGCCGGAGCCGTCGCCAGCCGACTCCGGGATGGTGAAGCACGCGCCCTTTTCACCGCTGATGGGATTTTCCGACGCGGATCACTGGTGGAGATGAAGTCCACCGCCGACGCGGCCGCAGCCCGCGTGCCCACGCTCGAACACATAATTGTCGCCTCCAGGGCAGGCAACCGGATCGACATGCGCGGCGGCCGCGACCACTGGTGGCATGAGCTCGTCACGAGCCAGCCCGATCAGGCCGCAACCGAAACGACCTCGGCCGAAGACGTGCTCATGATTATCTACACCTCTGGCACCACCGGCCGACCAAAGGGGGCCGTACACACTCATTGCGGCTTTCCTGTGAAATCCGCTCAGGATATGGCTTTCGGCATGAACGTTCATCCGGGCGATGTGATGTATTGGATGACAGACATGGGCTGGATGATGGGGCCGTGGCTTGTTTTCGGGAGCCTGCTGCTGGGCGCCACAATGCTCATCTATGACGGCGCACCTGACTACCCTGGGCCCGACCGTGTGTGGTCGTTGGTGGAACGACACCAGGCCACTGCGCTTGGGCTTTCGCCAACCCTGGTGCGTGCCCTCAAGCCGCTTGGGGAAGCCCCTGTGCGCGCGCATGACCTGTCATCTCTCCAGAGCTTTGGTTCAACTGGTGAACCATGGAATCCAGATCCATGGCTGTGGCTCTTCGAAGTTGTTGGGGAGCACCAAAGGCCGATCATTAACTACTCCGGTGGAACCGAGATTTCCGGAGGGATCGTGATGGGCAATCCGATCATGCCCCTAAAACCATGCGCCTTCTCGGCTGCTTGTCCCGGCATCGCCGCGGACGTATACGATGAGCAGGGCCAGTCCCTTAGAGGAGAGGTTGGCGAGCTGGTGATCACGGCACCCTGGATAGGTATGACTCGCGGCTTTTGGAAGGATCCCAAACGCTACGTAAACACATACTGGTCCCGCTGGCCTGGTGTCTGGGTGCATGGGGACTGGGCCATGGTGGATCAGGATGGCATGTGGTACATACTTGGCCGCTCGGACGACACGATCAAGATCGCCGGCAAGAGGCTGGGCCCGGCGGAGGTGGAATCCATCCTGGTGGGGCACCCGGACGTAATGGAAGCCGCCGCCATCGGGGTACCCGACGAGATCAAGGGCAGCGCCCTGGTATGTTTTTGCGTGCTGGCGCCTGAAGCCGAACCAGGATCAAAACTGGAAGGAGAGCTCAGAGCTCGAGTCGTTGATGAGCTGGGAAAACCCCTCGGCCCCAGAGCGTTTGTCTTTGTACCCGATTTGCCCAAAACACGAAATGCCAAGGTGATGCGCCGGATGATCCGCGCCGCCTATCTGGGAGAGAACCCCGGAGACACTTCGGCACTCCTTAATCCAGAATCCGTGGAAGAGATCGCCCGCCTGTCCTCCGGAAGGGGAAATTCACCGCCTGCCTAGGAAAATCCGGCACGGTGTGGATCCGCTCAGACCTCCTTCCATTCCTTCCCGAGCGCGTATCAGAAGGCTGCCTCTGTGCCCGAGCAAACCAGTCAAACCCAATGCCGTTCGAGGGATTGGGATGGTTGACCAATACCCGCGACTTGGCTCCAGTGTCAGAGCGCAAGTTTCGCTGTTCCCGGCGTCAGAGAGGTGGAGCTGAAAATTGGGCCCGGCTAGCTCACCGAGCCTTCCTTGACACACTTCTCGATTGTCCGCACAAGTTTCAGTACATCCTCTTCGGTGTTATAGAAGTGCGTGGAAACTCGGATCCCCCCCTTGTTGGATGTGTACCTCATCGAGACATACACGTTCTGGCGTAGTATCTGATCAAGCAGGGCCTTGTCCTCTTCCAGCGTGTCAAACAAGTTGAAAACCGTGATTCCCGAGCGAACACATGGATCGGGATCGGTGACTACATGTGCACCTATCCTGGCCAACTCGAAGTGAAGAAGATCAGTAAGGCGGCGCACCTGCTCCTCCACAATCTGGATTCCCAGCTCATTTGTCAGCTTGAGGGACTCCCCCAAGGCAACAGCCCCAGGATAGTTGGCGGTTCCGCCAATTTCGAACGACTTGGCGACTGCCGGAAACACGTAGTTCCCTAGAGGTGAAGTCTCCGGGGTACGGAAGTACTCCCCCCAGCCGTCCTGCGGCTCTTCCAGAGCCAAGTAGCCGTACGAGCCCGGCTGGAGTTCAGATAGCGCCCGGTCGGACGTGTAGAGCACGCCGCAGCCAAAGGGAGAGTTCAACCACTTGTGGCCTCCGGCCATAAGGAAATCGGCGTACCTGGCCTGCAGGTCCACCTCCATGGCCCCCAACTCCTGGACAGCATCCACCACCAGCCAGATACCGCGCGAACGGCAGAGCTCTCCCAACTCCTGCATATTGAGGCGATAGCCGGTACTCCACTGGACGGACGACACGCACACGACCTTGGTGCTGGCATCCAGCATTCGATCAAAGTCTCCCGTAGTCAGAACGCCCCTATCTCCACTCTGGACAATTATGATTTCAATTCCGATCGAGTCACGCTTTTTGCACCAAGGAATGGCAACCTGCAAGAAATCAGTGTCGGCAAGAACAACTTTGTCACCTCGCTCGAGGGGAATCGCATTGGCGGCGATGTTCAGCCCATGGGTCGTGCTCTCCACAAGCGCGATCTTGTTCGGATCCGTGTTCACGAGGCGAGCCGCTTGCTGGACCGCCTCACCTCGCATCTGGTCCAGTTGAATGTGGTGCAGAGAGGCGTCGGCAGCCGGACAACACACCGTCATCTCAACCAGTTCCATGATGGCATCTCGTGATTGGCGAGGGACCAAGCTAACGCAAGCGGCATCCAAGAAGACCTTGTTCTTCAGGCCGGGGAAGCAACGGCGTGCATCTTGAAGGTTCATCCTACACCTCTGTTTTCCAGCTATCCGCCGTGAGGCTTATGCGTCCAAACCTGCTGCAGTGCTCCAACCAGACATCTGGCATTGAGCAAGCGTGAGTCCCTTGACCAGTGTCGGACCCCGCGCTCGTCACATTACAGGCTCATGGACGAGAAAGGAGATGCGTGTGCTACCCAAGGCCTCGAACCTCGAAGCGACAATATGGATCGCCTCGGGCAAGACACAGCAGTTCGACGGCCCGAACCTCTTCTTGGAATAGGCCACTTACCAGGCCACCCAATACCCCGCGAATGAGATGACAGACGCCGACCTCGGTCCGTCCAATATAGGCTGCGGCGAAGGGGGAGCCCTCCACTTCCACGGTGAGGGCCTTGTCCTCCGTATCAAGCCCAATCAGCTTGAAGCGACCCCATCCGATCTCGCCGCCCATCCGGCACATAAACTCAACAGCTTGCTGATCGCTATACCCGAATGTCTCCTTGTACCGCCGACCAGACAGCCGACCGCCCGCGAAACCACCAGAGTACAGAACATCTCCCGCTCGGTTTGGGCCGATCTCTTGCTCGAAAGCTGCCTGGAGAGAGGCAAGCGTTTCTGGGCGGACGAGCAGGTATCGAACGTCCTTGAATCTCAGGCTGCCCTCATCAGGGAGATAGTCCAGCTCCGATAGGATTGAATTGTCTTGCATGCGCGCCTTACCCGAATTTCATCAGCACTGACTCCGGATGACCTCCAGGTCCGTGGGCCAGGTACGAGACGTCAGTCCAGAGCTTTGAGCTCCTCTGACCTCACTTCGATACCGTAATGCCGCCGGGCCCCTTCCAGTGAAACCTTGCCATCCCTCACATCCTGCAAGAGGGCGGTCCTGTCGCGTGCGGCCGGATCTCCGTATCCCCCGGCGCCAGGGAGGCGAAGCGAAACTACATCGCCAGCCTCAAGGCTATCCAAGCCCTTTGATTTCATAACCTGCTCGTGAGGTGTATCGGGGTTGAGCACAAACCGCCCCCTAGCGCCCTCCTTGCCGCCGAGCAGTCCAAAGGGGGCAATTCTCTGCCGGTCTCCGTAACGCGCCCAAGTAACATCGTCGACCAAAATGTGGATATCCCGCCGCAGGCCGAGCGCGCCGCGAAACCGGCCAGCTCCCCCTGAATCCGGGATAAACTCATATCTCTCGATACGAACAGGGTACTCTAATTCGACCGCCTCAACAGGGGTGTTCTTGAAGCGCGCCAGATGGGAGTCTTGACCGTCGCGTCCATCTTTCGTAGGCCGAGCGCCCGCCCCACCCCCCTGAATGTCAATGTAGACGAACCGTTTGCCGGTCTGCGGATCATATCCAGAGAAACCACAGTTGGTGATTTGCCCATGGCTGCCGGCCATCACACGATCGGGCAGACCCTCTGAAAGAGCAAGCATCATGGCCTCAGTGATCTTCTGGGAGGTGTTTGTCCGTGCCCCCACTGCGGCTGGCATCCTGGGATTCACAATCAATCCTTCATCGGCCCGCACGCTAAACGGCCGATAGCAGCCAGAATTGGGAGGAACATGGGGATCAATCACAGCGATTAGGGCATAATACACGGCCGCATGGACGGTAGCGATCGGGCAATTGATGTTGCCCTTGACCTGTTTCGCCGTGCCATCAAAGTCTACTGACACGGTGTCCGCCTGCTTGCTGATGTTCACCTGTAGCCGGATGGGGTCATCGGTCACTCCATCGTCGTCAACCCAATCAACGCCCGTATAGGTGCCGTCGGAGATGGTCATGAGAGCCGCACGAATTCGGGCTTCCGAGTGGTCGAGCAGCATGCTGAGGCACTGCTGGACGACCTCCAAACTATACTTGGCGAAGATTTCTTTCACTCGTCTGACCCCGACAAAGTTGGCCGAACCCTGGGCGCGGATATCGCCGAGCGTCTTGTCGGGTACACGGACATTGTTTTGCAGTATGCCAAACAGCTCCTGGTCCTCGTCCCCGCGCTTATACAGCTTCACAAATGGGAGACGCAGACCTTCCAGATAGATCTCGGTAAGGCCTCCAGCGGTCCCACCCGGCGCGGCTCCGCCCATATCTGAGTGATGGGCAATGCTGCCAACGAATCCGACGAGCTCAGCCCCCACCTTTACGGGCGCAAAGGTGACCAGATCCATTACATGCTGCCCGCCAGCATAGGGATCATTGAAGACGATCATGTCACCGTCCTCGAGATCGTCATCCTCATAATGATCGCGGAGGGCGCGCATCCCAAGTTCGAAACCCGTAAGAAGCATAGGGGCATGGTGTGCCTGGGCCACCGTATTGCCGTTCCGATCGAAAACCGCGCACGAAATATCTTTGATTTCCTTGATGATGGTTGAGCGAGCCGTTCGCACCAGCGTGTAACCCATTTCGTCGGCGACCTGCTCTAAGGCGTATCGGATTACCTGCATGGTTATAGCATCCGCCTTGTACATGATCGCTATCTAGACCTCCACTTCGCGCCGCGCGACCGGGGGTTCCTCATCGGTGGCCGCCTCCGCCCCCGCCGATTTGGGACGTAGAACGATGTTGCCAAAATGGTCGATCGTCCCCTCCCAGCCGGGGGGCGTGACGGTGGTTGAAGTCTTCTCCTCGACGAGGCAGGGGCCACTGAAGCGTTGACCTGGCACCAGCTCTTCGCGCTCGTAGATTGGCGTCGGCAGGAAGCCGGTTCGTAGAAAATAGACGGGGCGCTCGCTCTTGGGCTTCGGAGCGCAGGAAGTCTGCTGCCTCGGCCGACGCAAGTCGATCTTGGGAACTTTGCCGATGGCAGCCAGCCGAAGGCTGATGAGCTCCACCGGCTCAGCAGGATCTCCATACGTGTAGATCCGCTTATGCCACTCGTGGAAATCGGCAATAAGCCGTATGACGTCCTCTTCCGCCAGTACTCCATGGTCACTAAGCGGTATGGTCAGCTCGTAGGACTGTCCCTCGTAACGCAAGTCGGCGGCGCGTCCTAGCCAAATCTGGTCCTCCGGCACATGTTCCCTGGCGAGTTGATTGCGTGCCTGGGCTTCTAGCTCCGCCAGGGTCGCTTGCAGCCTTTCGGCAGTCAGCTCTGATTGTGAGAGGGCCAGAGTCTGGACATAGTCATGTCGAACGTCGGAGGCTACCGCCCCAAGGGCCGAGAAAACGGAGCAATAAGGTGGGATGATCACCTGCTCAATCCCTAGATCCTCAACGAGCTCAACGGCATGTAAGGGACCTGCACCCCCGAAAGCGAGCAGCGAAAACTCGCGCACGTCATAGCCCTTTTGGGTTGAGTTCACACTCAGACCACGAACCATGTTGGCATTCACGACGCGAATGATTCCGGCGGCAGCCTCTTCGATGGACAGATTCAGCGGCTCCGCAACATGTGAGCGGATGGCCTCCTGGGAAGCTTCTGTGTAGAGCGGCATTTCGGCGCCCAGGAAGTAGTCGGGATTCAGGCGGCCAAGCACCAGATTGGCGTCCGTAACCGTGGCCTGTTCCCCACCCCGTCCGTAACAGGCCGGGCCAGGGTCCGCGCCAGCTGAGATTGGGCCGACGTTAAGGGCGCCCCCTGTGTCGACCCAGGCAATACTCCCTCCGCCTGCTCCTATTCCTTCAACGTCAATTAGCGGGATCTTCACAGGATAGCCCTCAAACTCACCTTCGGATTTCAATCGCGGCTTGCCATCCACAATCAGACTGACGTCGAAGCTGGTCCCGCCCATATCCATTCCAATAACCTTCTCCACTCCAGCGAGTTTACCGAAGAGCGCGGTTGCCAGCGCGCCACCCGCCGGACCCGAATTGACCATCTGGATCGCATTGGATTTGGCCACCTCACCAGGCATGGCGCCGCCGGAGGCTTGCATAATCCGCAGATCCACCTCGCCGTAGCGCTCTTTTAATCTGGCAGTGAGGGAGTCGACGTACCGAGCCGTAACCGGCAGAAGATAGGCGTTCAGGACGGTTGTCGAGGTGCGCTCAAACTCGCGGAACTCGGGTGCGATATCCGAAGAAATCGTCACCAAGGCCTGGGGAAAGAGCTCGCGACAAAGGTCCCGAATCCGCCGTTCATTCGATGGGTTGCGAAAAGAGAATAGAAGACACACAGCCACCGCCTCGACGTTCTCCGCCTTGAGAACGTCTAGCGCTCGCCTGGCGGTGTCCTCGTCAAGCGGTCTCACCACCTGGCCGTCCGCACCCACTCGTTCGTCGACTTCAAGACGCAAGTAGCGTGGGACGAGGGGCTCGGGCAGATCAACCGTCATATCGTAGAGGCCGGCATCCGGGCGCTCGATGCGGGCGATCTCGAGTACGTCACGAAAGCCGGCCGTGGTAATCAGCCCGGTTTTGGCACCCTTGCGTTCTATGAGGGAGTTTGTTCCGATCGTGGTACCGTGGACAACGTAGGAGACAGCCTCCATGCTGGCCTTGGCCTGCAAGAGAATCCTGTCAATCCCCGTCAGAACCCCCTGGGCAAGGTCCTTGGGGGTCGTCAGAGCTTTCGTGTAGCGGATCCGACTGGTTAGATCGTCGATAAGGACAAAATCGGTAAAGGTCCCGCCAACGTCTATCCCGAGCCGCATTACGCCTTCCTCGAAGCTGATTGAACCCCCGCAAGGCTCACGTCTTCCAGAGGGCCACTCTCATAGGCCAACAGGTTCCCTAAACTCACCGTAGACGTCCTTGAGGACCGCTGTAATCTCGCCCAGCGTAGCATAGGCGCGAACGGCCTCCATCGTTGCCGGCATGATGTTTTGGCCTTGACCGGCCGCCTGCCGCAGTTCTCCGAGCGAGACGGTCACCGCCTCCGAATCGCGCTCGGCGACCACTTGTGCAGTCCGCTTGATGGATTCTTCGGCCTGCTCAGGCAGATAGGGGTGGAGTTCTACTTCCCGTTCCTCTTCCTCCATGCGATATCGGTTGACCCCCACCTTGGGGAGCGTCCCATCCTGTATGCCCCTTTCATATTGCCAGGCCTGGTAGGCAACTTCACGCTGGACGATCCCCTCTCGCACGGCCTTCACGATTCCGCCCCATTCCGTATCAACGCGTCGAATTTCGTCCGCAATTCGGCTTTCCATTTCTCTGGTCAACCACTCGACATAGTAGGAACCGGCGAGAGGATCCACCGTGTCGCACAAGCCCATCTCATCGATCAGTATCTGCATTGTTCGAAGCGAGATCAAAGCCGCGTTCTCGGTCGGAATCGTGTAGGCCTCATCATAGGAGCACAAGGCCATGGTCTGCGTACCAGAGAGCGCTGAGATGAGCGCGTAATAGGCGCCGCGCACAATGTTGTTTTGTGGCTGCTCAATCGTCAATCCGCCTCCGCCTCCCCCGGCGATCATCTTCATCTTCATCGTTCGAGGCTCTTGAGCGCCGAACTCCTCCTGCATGATTCTGGCCCAGAGGGCGCGTGCGGCGCGGAACTTGGCCACCTGTTCGAACAGGTTTCCAAAGATGTCGAAATTGAAGGACAGACGTCCAGCGAAATCATCTACCGCCAGGTTGCGCTCCAAACCTAGACGAATGTACTCACGGGCGATGCAGAATGCGTACGCAATCTCCTGGACCGGGTTGGCGCCCGACTCGCGAATATGATAGCCGCAGACCGACACTGGGTAGTACTTCGGGGCGTTAAGAGCGCAAAACTCAATCGTGTCACCGATCAGCTTGAGGGCCGGCTCAACCGCGAAAACCCATGCGCCGCGACCAATATACTCCTTGAGAATGTCGTTTTGAGCCGTTCCGCGCACCTTCGCCAAGGGTACACCGTGCTTTTCGGCGACAACAAAGTACATTGCCATGATCGGTGCAGCAACCGCATTGATTGTCAGCGAGACACTGATCTTGTCGATCGGAATGCCCTCAAAGGCGATTTCCATATCGGCCAGGGTGTCCACCGCCATGCCAACCCGACCGACTTCCCCCTCGGCCCTGGGGTTGTTCGAATCCATTCCCATCTGAGTGGGGAGATCCAGGGCGACGTTCAACGCGTTCTGGCCGTTGGCGATGAGGAATTTGTAACGTTTGTTGGTCTCGTCGGGAGTGCCAAATCCGGCGTACTGCCGCATGGTGAAAGGCCGTGCCCGATACATCAGCGGATGGATCCCACGCTTGAACGGAAACTCTCCCGGATATCCAATATCCCTCGTCGGGTCGGTGCCGGCTAGGTCCTCTGCAGTGTAGACTGGCTTGACAGAGATCCCAGACTCCAAGATGACTTCTCGAGCGCTCTCACTCATGGATGCCTCCTCGGGGCGAAAACTTCACTCGACCCGCGCTATCCGGGCATGCCCTCGAATGAAATCCGCGATCGCCTCGAAATGCGTACCTGTGGGGAAGACGCCATCAACTCCCAGTTCGAGCAGGGCCTCTCTATCCCGAGTGGGGATATTCCCTCCTATCAGGACAAGGGGGCGAATCCCGGCCTGCTCGAGCTGTCTCATCAGCTTCAGGGCAATTGGGAAATGAGCTCCAGAGAGAATGGAGAGACCCACGACGTCAACGTCCTCCTGAGCTGCGGTCTCGACGATCCGGTCTACCGTCTGATGCAACCCGGTGTAGATGACCTCGAATCCAGCCTGGCGCAGCGCCAGCGCGACCACTTTGGCGCCGCGATCATGCCCATCCAAGCCTGGCTTGGCGATCAGCACGCGGACGGCTTTCTTCATTGCTCGCGACTAGCCTCGTCCTTATTTCGAGCGGTCCGAACGCTTGGGCACCCCCATCTCCCGAGCGATCACCGTGCGCAATATCTCGGAGGTGCCTCCACCGTAGAGGAGGAAGCGGGCATCACGAAAATACCGTTGCGCGTCGTACTCCATGGCGAAGCCGTAGCTTCCGAAGATACGGGTGCATTCGTCGGCGATTCGATTGGCAACCTCGGTGGCGAAGAGCTTAGCCATGGCTGATAGCTTCATATCTCCCCGACCCTCCGCAATCAGCCAAGCGGAGCGATACACCAGGCCGCGAGCGGCTTCGAGCTGCGTGGCCATTTCACTGATTTTATGAGAGATGGCCTGAAAGGCCCCGATTGGACGCCCAAACTGCACACGCTCGTGCGCGTATTGGACCGAAGCTTCCAAGGCTGCCTGACCTAGCCCTAGCGCCAGGGCTCCGGTCATCGTACGAATTTCACCCAAGATCGCGCCCAGGTTTTTGAAACCGGTGCCCCGCTCGCCCAGCAGGTTTTCGTCGGGCACCTCAACCTGGTCGAGGATCACCTCACAGGTCTCGGAGGCTCGGACGCCAAGCTTCTCGATTCTCCTGCCAACTTCCAAGCCCGGCATTCCCTTCTCTACCAGAAAAAGGTCAATGCCCTTGAAACCAGCTTCGGGATCGGTTTTGGCTGCCACTGTGAAGAAATCTGCCACAGTTGCTGAGGTGATCCACATCTTGCGTCCGGTGATCACCCAGCCTGTTTGAAGCGCCTTTGCCCGAGTCGTGATGCCTCCGAGATCTGAGCCAAAATCTGGCTCGGTCATCGCAATGGTGCCGATTTTCTCACCGCGCAGCGCCGGCTCCAACAGATTGTGGCGATGTTCGGGGATGCCGAAACGATAGACGAATTCCGTCCCCATCAAGGCTTGCATAGAGATCACGGCTGCGAGAGAAAGAGAACCACGGGCCAGCTCCTCGACCATCAGGCAAAAGGTCGTGAAGTCGGCTCCCATGCCTCCGACGGACTCAGGATACCGCAGCCCGAGGTAGCCATTGGCTGCGCAGCGCCTGAATAGCTCCCAAGGGAATCCGCCTCGCTCGTCGACCTCGCGCGCGACCGGCGCAACCTCTGCGCTCACAAAGTCACGGACAGAACGTTGGAAGCGCCGCTGTTCATCTGTTAGCGAGAAATCCATTCCCTGAGTCACCTTTGGCGGCCATGGCCGCTCAATTCAGAATCAGCAGCTAGCCCTCCCAGGTGTGGTTCCTAAAATTCCTGAGGGCCAGAACTGGTGGGACCAGGTCCAACCGCCTCCAAACCGGGTACTCACAAAACGCCACCCCGGGACAGGTCGGCCACGTTGCAGCCGAGGTCTCCGAACACGGCTTGGTTGTGTTCCCCGAGGCGAGGTGGAAAAGCCAGCCTTCTGCCTCGCTGCTGCAAATAGTCGGATAGGATCGGCGGGGGCGGTATGCAGATCTCCAGCCCTGAATGGCTGTCCACTGCTCGAACCCAGCGACCAGCGATGAGCGGGTCTTGACAGACATCAGAAACTTGGTTGACCACAGAAACAGGAATGCCGATCTCGTTCAGGGTCTCGATCAAGGTTGACGTAGGCAGCCTGCGCGTGACAGCGGCCATTTCTCGGTTGAGCCGCTCTACGTTGGCGATGCGGCTAGAGTTTGAGGCGTATTCCTGGCGAGCTAGCGCTTCAAACTCAGGCAGCCGAGAGAGCGCCTCCCACTGTCGCTCATTGCCGACGGCGAGGTAGACGTAGCCGTCGCTCGTCGGGTAGGTCGAAACCGGCGCAAAGAAAGCATGGGTGTTGCCACGTCGGCTTACCGGCTCGCCAAAGCTTTGAACCAGCATGATCGGTGAAAGCATCCAAGAGACCGCTGACTGAAACATGGAGAGATCCAGGCGCACACCGCGGCCGGTCACAGCCCGACGATAGAGGGCTTTCATCACTTGCCCGAAGGCATGCTCCCCTGCCCCAAGGTCCGCCATTGGAAGACCGAAGACCATCGGGTCCCCATCCGGCTCCCCCGTGAGTTCCATAAAGCCTGCGCGCGCCTGAAGAATGGGATCATAGGCCGCCTCATCGTGCTCGGGGCCAAATCCCGTGATACCCAGCCAGATCAGATCGGGCTTCAGTTTGCGCAGCGTCTCATAATCGATGCCCAGCTTCGTATAGGACCTAGGACGCTGATTGGTCGCAAAAACATCCACAGGGAGTTCACGGATTAGGCGGTGCAGGAGTTGTCGTCCCTCCTCACTTTTCAGATTAAGTGTGATGGACTCCTTACCCAGATTGTTCGGCAGAAAATAGGCGTTCATCCCCACTTCGTATGCGGAGCTGCCATCGCCTGCAGGCAGGACCTCTGGGCCGATCCAGCGGTTGGGGTCGCCATAGGGAGGATTCTCAACCCGAACAACGCGCAACCCCTCCTCGGCCAACCTGAGGGTCAGGAAGGGCAGTGTGGTGGCCTGTTCCAGGGAAAGAACGCTAAGCGAGCCAAATGGCTCCATTGGATCAGCGCCCATCTGAGTCATCCCTGCAGGGCCTTCTTTCCGCCAGGTGCAGCAGCACGCCGAAGGCTTCTCTTGGATGGATGAACGCCTCGCGCCAAACATGACCTTCGAAGGTGACTCCAGGCGGATAGGTATGGCGATATGCAATTCGGCCACCGCGCCTTTCTAGCTCGGCGATGGCCACATCCAGGTCATCCACTTCGAAGGTAATATGATGAACCCCGGGACCGCCATGTTTCCTGAGGAATCTTGCCACGGGACTGTCCTCCCTGGTTGCCTGCAGCAGTTCCATTTTACTTTCGCCGATCCTAAAGGGCCGATAGCGGATCCCCATATCTTCTATGTGTTCTTCGGGGCTGAACTCCGCACCGAACCAGGTTTCAAAGAAGGCCTGGGCTTCATCCAGATCTGGCACAGCCAAAGCGACGCGCTCTATGCCTTTGACATAGCTCATCTTTCACACCCTCAAGTCTCCGGGCTTTCCGCTTCGGCAAGGGCATGCGAGAGTGCCTCC
>CAYGCA010000024.1:28163-32518 GCA_964348265.1 uncultured Anaerolineaceae bacterium
GCAGCATTTCATTGTGCTCTCTGAGCCCCACGCTAGCTCGGATCGAATCCGGAAAGCCGAAGGCCCCCATGGGCCGCACGATTATGCCCTGCCGCGTCACTCGCTCTGCGAATGAATGGCCTCCCCCCGGAACATTCATCACCAGCACAAAATTGGCTTGGCTGGGCAGACAGGTGAGGCCCAGTTCAGTCAAGCCCTCGAACAGAAAGGCTCGCTCGCGCCGAATCAGCCTTCGGCTTTCGTCATGGTAGTCGCTGTCGTCAAGGCTCGCGATGGCCGCCGAGATGGCCGGCGCGCCGGTATTAAAGGGCAGCTTGGCGTGCAGTAGATACTCGACGAGATCGGGGTGGGCGACGGCGTAGCCCACGCGCAGGTTGGCCAGCCCAGCGCTCTTGGAGAAGCTTCGAATGGCGATCACTTTTTGGTACTTGAGCACATAGTCCACGCCATCGATCGCCTCCAGGTCCAATACGAAATCATGATAGGACTCATCGATCACGATCACGGTATGCCCGGGCACTCGTTCAACAAAGGCGTCCATGCAGTCCTTGTGAAGCACCTGGCCGGTCGGATTATTGGGCGAGCAGAGCCAGATGATGCGGGTCCTCTCACTGATGACCTCGGCCATGGCTTCCAGGTCGATTCCGTAGCCTGGATCAAGCTCCAACTTGACCGCCTCACCGCCAAACATCGTCGTCAATATGCTGTACATAGGGAAGGTGCACCGGGGCATAATCGCCTCTCCCCCGTCAAAGAGGAAGGCCTGAGCTATTAGGCGCAGAATATCTGTGGCACCGTTGCCGATCAGGAAATGCTGCTCCGTCAGATCGCGTGTGTGATAGTCGACCAGCCTGCGGCAGAGCTGCCGCTCTGAGATGCCGGGATAGCGATGGGCTTCTGCTAGCGCCTCGCCGAGGGCCCGGATCGCTTTTGGGCTTGGGCCGAGCGGATTCTCGTTGGAGGCCAGCTTTACCACTTCATCCAGGCCAAGCTCAATCCGCACCTCCTCTGAGGATTTGCCAGCGATATACAGTGGGATCTCGAGCAAACGAGGGTTGAGTTGTAGGCCTCTCACAACGTCCTCTTTCCGCTTGCCCTCTCAAGGGCCGCAAGGACTCTCTCGGGAGTCATGGGCAGTTCTGTCAGGCGCACGCCGATAGCGTCATAGATAGCGTTGGCGATCGCCGCCGCCGTCGGCGTACCTCCCATCTCCCCAACCCCCTTAGCCCCGAAGGGACCGCCAGGGTCGTCGGTTTCGACGATGATTGTCTCGATTTCGGGCATGTCGGCGGCCGTGAACAAGCGGTAGTCCAGCAAGTTGGGGTTCAGCACCCTGCCGGCTTCGATGAGCAGCTCTTCCGTCAGGGCATACCCTAGGCCCATCTGGGCCCCACCTTCAATCTGACCTTCAACTGCCATAGGGTTGATGGCCCGTCCCACATCATTGGCACACACCAGGCGGAGCACCTTTACCACACCGCTCTCCGTATCGACTTCCACCTCGGCCATCTGGGCGCCAAAGCCGTAGGCGGCTGAGATGTTGCCCTTGTAGGTTGACTTATCCACCAGTTTCGTGGGTGGATCGCCTACCACAACCTTTCCTCCCTCGCGGAAGTGCCGCCTTCGGACAACCCTTGCCAGAGAGATCGAACGGTCGGGCTCACCTCGAACGCTTACAACCCCCTCTTCAGCCACAAGCTCATCCGGGCTGGCCTCCAGCAGTTTGGCGGCAGTTTCCAGAATCTGGGCGCGGGCCTGGAGCGCCGCGAGATGGGCCGCGTTGCCAGCGATAAAAGTAGTTCGGCTGGCATGTACGCCGACATCCCAGGGCTTGACGTCGGTGTCGTCGTTCACAACCGACACATCTTCAAGGCGTACACCCAACGCCTCTGCGGTGATCTGCGCCAGGATCGTCTCAGAGCCCTGGCCGATCTCAGTGGCGCCGGTGATTAGCGTAACGTGGCCGAAGTCGTCCACCTTGACGGTCGCTCCGCATCCATCGCTTCGATAGATGCGCGCTCCACCGCCAACATTGAGCGTGGCTGCGAAGCCAACACCTCGTTTGCGGGCGCCTTCCTCAATCCCAGACTCTGCCACGCCCAAATTGCCTGCTCCCGGCCGCCCGCGCTGATCCCGCTGAAACTGACCATCGTCTCCCCGGTCCGCTGCTGCCGCCACTTCTGAGAGACATTCTTGGAGTCCACAGGAGGTGATCACAAGACCCTGCGGAGTCGTCGAATTAGGGGTGTTGGCGTTCCGCAGGCGGAACTCCACCGGGTCCAAGTTGATTGCCTCGGCCAGGCGGTCCATCATGGTCTCGATAAAGAAGGTTGATTGGGGATTGCCATAACCGCGCATGGCGCCAGTGATTGGGTTATTAGTGTAGACGCAATCGGCGGCAAAGCGCACATGAGGGACGTTGTAGAGTGAGGCCGTGGTCTCCATCATCACCAGAGGCGTAACAGCGCCCCAAGAGACGTAGGCACCGATATCGAGCTCAACGTTCACATCGCGGAAGGTGAGGCTTCCGTCTCGGCGGGCGCCAGCTCGAACCGTGACTTCTGCAGGTTGGCGAACAGGCGCGGCTATGAATTCCTCTTCCCGTGAAAAGGCCAAACGAACAGGCCTGCCCGCCTTTAGCGACATAAGGGCAGCGATGGGTTCGTAAGGGTAGATGTCCAGCCCTCGCCCAAAGGCCCCACCCACCGTGGTCTGGATAATGCGGATTTGGCTCCCGTCGATATTCAGGGCTTCGGCCAAATCGCGCTGGAGCAAGAAGGGGATTTGGGTAGTGCTCCACAGGGTCAAACGGCCACGTGGATCGAACTGGGCCACAATAACTGAAGTCTCCATACAGGCATGCGTCACGTAGGGAAGCCGATAGGCTGTTTCCAGAATCACGTCGGATTGAGCCTCCCCGTCCTGAAGGTCACCATGGCTGTACTCATATGTCTGAAAAAGGTTGCTTCCCTGCTCCGGATGCAGGAGCGGCGCTCCGTCTGCTAGCGCGTCTCTGGCGCAAAACACCGCCGGTAGGGGCTCGTACTCGACCTCGATCTGCTCAAGAGCCTGCTCCGCAATCTCCGGATCAACCGCTACAACCCCGGCCACCTCATCACGCAGACTGCGGACTACCTCGCCTTTGAAGGGCGTGTTGTCCTTCCCATAGCCGAACTTGACCGAGGGGTTGTCCGCCGCGGTGAGAACACATTTGACCCCGGTCAGCCGCTCGGCACGCGAGGTGTCAACCTTCAGAACCCGAGCATGGGGGTGGCGGGAGTAAAGGATTCGCCCATATAACATACCCGGCAAACGGACGTCATGACCGAATGTGGCCCGGCCCGTGACTTTGTCTGGCGCGTCCAGTTTCGGGATGCGCCGTCCAATGATTGATTTTGACTGCAGGCTCATGTGACCCCGCCTGCCGCGCTCATGACGGCCTCGACAATCTTCACGTAGCCGGTACAACGACATAGGTTTCCGGCCAGCGCGGCCCTCACTTCGGCTTCGCTGGGCTTGGGATTATCTTCCAGCAATGCCAAGGCGCTCATCACAAAGCCCGGGGTGCAGAAACCGCACTGGACCCCTCCTTTCTCAATCAGCTCCTCCTGAATCCTGTGCAGCTTGCCGTCCGAGGAGACCCCCTCCACTGTCAGAATGTCGGCCCCAGCGCAATCCACCGCAAGAAGCAAGCAGGCCGTGACAGGTAGCCCGTCCAGATGAACTGTGCAGGCGCCGCAGTCACCTGCATCGCAACCCCTGTGCGTCCCTTTAAGCTCAAGATCATCACGGAGCACATCAAGCAGGGAGCGTCGAGTATCTACATAAAGCTCGTGCTCATCCCCATTCACAGTCAGGTGGAGCACCATTCTCATTGCCTAGCTCCAAACAGGGTCAGTCTCGACCGGTGAGCGAAGCGCTCGGCGCGTGAGGACTTGCACCAGGCGCCGTCTATACCAGGCTGAGGCGCGAACGTCATCGATCGGCGAGCAGTCCTGAGCGGCTAGGTTGGCTGCCCGCTCGATCCTCTCGGCCGAGAGAGAGTTTCGCACTAGGACCTGCTCGGCTCGACGCATGCGCATGGGGACTGGAGCCACGGCGCCTAGAGCGATCCGAGCGTCCTGCACGTAACCGTCCACCTGATCCAGGCGCACGGCCACGCCAACCGCAGCAATGTCCATGTAGGCCCTGGGAGCATGACGCAGGTATACACTGTCCCCAACCACCGGAGGCACCAGGATCTCCCGCAGAAGTTCCTGACGCCCGAGAGTCGATTCTCCCGGCCCACGGAAGAAATCCTCCAGCGGTATTCGTCTTTCCCCCTCGGGTCCCACTATGCGAGCTTCCGCATCCAG
>CAYGCA010000025.1:0-11288 GCA_964348265.1 uncultured Anaerolineaceae bacterium
AATGTCAGGCTTTTGCTGATCGGACACCTCGCGCAGCACCCGTTCCATGTCACCAGCGTAGCCGATGTCATCCGTGTATTCGTACTCGATCAGCCCATCGGCCTCGGCGTTCAGCAACGCTTGGTGGATAACACCATCCCATGGCTCCTCGATGGGGGTGGCGAAGGCTCCGAACACCTTGAGTACCGGCGGACCAGTTTCCGGGGTTTCATCAACCTGCGGAGCCGGCGCGCAGGCTGCAGTGACAACCACCAGCAGCGCGCTTACCAGTAGCCCAATGAGACGGTAGGACTTGTGCATGATCTTCTCCTCCTCTGCTCTTCGTTCGTGCCGGACTGACCCGGCAAATCCTCCGGATAGAAGGCCCCAGGTTCGAACACCCGCCAGGCCCTTTGGCGGGATCTCGGTCCTGCTCAGAGAACGGAGGCATATCTCCCCCGGATGTCCACCCGTTTTTAGACTGTCGCCCACACGCTCACGTGGAGATTTGCGGGAGCCGGTTAGAGCTCGCCTATGTCCTCTTTCCAGAGATCTGGATTGTCCCGGATGAAATCATGCATTAGTTTCTTGCATTCGTCCAGGTCTAGGTCGATCACCTCGACGCCATGCGATTCCATGAACTCCCGCGCGCCGGGAAAGGTCTCGGACTCCCCGGCGTAGACTTTCTTGATGCCAAATTGGACCGTGGCCCCTGCGCAGAGATAACAGGGCATAAGAGTCGAATAGAGGCTGGAGTCGGCATAGGAGCCCAGCCTGCCAGCATTGCGCAGGCAGTCGATCTCAGCGTGCAAGACCGGATCCCCCTCTTGTACGCGTTTGTTGCGGCCCCGCCCGAGGATCTCTGCTCCCCTGACAAGCACGGAGCCGATCGGGATGCCACCTTCACGCAGGCCTTGCCTTGCCTGCTCGATCGCCGCTTCCATAAAGGGATCCATGCGCCTGCCTCCCGAGATGAGATTGTAGTAAAAACAGCTGGATTGGTAAAGGTGATCTTGGCAATTCCTCAGAAGCGCCTGAGGCACCAGCGGCTAGGGCCTGCGCGCGTCTTCTTGAAATCCTCCCGCATCGGACGGCTGCCTGGCTCCCCCCTCCCCCGACGGATACATTGGGCCGGTTTCTGTCCCGGGTAGCCGCCGCATACTCGACTTTGCCCCAAACAGCATCCACAAGAGCCACAGCCCGGCCGGCAGGATTGAAAGGGCCATCATAAGCCTGAGCAGGCCCGAAATCCCGAGCGAGCTGGAGTCGAGCAGCCAGCCTCCGGCGGCCGAAGCGCTCGCCATCGCCAGGGTGACGAAGGCAAAGTCGGTTGAGAACACCCGGCCGCGAACCCGGTCAGGGGTCAGCTGGAGCAAGAGCTGGTTCGAAAAGACCCAATTGACGCCCCCGCCCAGCGCCCGCAGCAGTAGCCCAAAAAGGACCCACCCAAAGCCGGCCAGGGGCGCCATGACGGCCAGTCCCACCGCCGCCAAGAGGTAGGCGACCAAGAGGGCGATTCGGAGCCGGCCATCATGATCGCCCGTGATCCAGCGGGCCGCGATTGGGCCCAGGCCTGTGCCCACTCCGACGACTGCGAACATGATCCCCAGACTGATTCCGCCGCCTTCACCGATCACGAAGATGCGTTCTGAAAGGGCGACCTGGACGACCTGCAGGCCGCCAGAGACCGCAAAGCCCATTGCGGCCTTATGAAGGCTGATGGCAAAGATATCTGCGTTTCTCCGCAGGAACCGGAGTCCCTCAAAGTATTCCACAAATGCGTCTGTGAGCGAACCCAGGGCCGTTTCGGGTTGGGAGGCTGGATGGTACTCAATGCGGGCAATCAGAAGGGCTGAGAGCCCGAACGTGACCGAATCAATCACGAAGGCCGGATAGATGCCCCAGGTTCCCGAAACCACCCCGCCCAGGGCCGCGCCGATGGCCAGCATAACCGACCAGGTGGCGCCGCTGAGCGCGTTGGCTGCGCCCAATTCGCGGCTCGAGACCAGTTCCGGCAGAATGGCCGTCCGGGTTGGAAAGAAGATCCCACTCAGGGCCAGCTGGAACCCCGTCAAGCCATAAAGCAGCCAAATCGCTCGCGGCTCTCTGACCGCCAGAAAGCCCAATACCGCCAAGGCTCTCACGAGGTCCGTCAGGATCAAGAGCCGCTTGCGGTTGTAGCGATCCGCAGCGACCCCGGCCAGCGGACTGATCAGGAAAGGCGTCAGCATGCGGACGACGAACAGGCCCCCCACCGCCAGCTCCGATCTGGTCAGCATTGCCACAAGGGAGGCCGAAGCGATCAGGTTGAACCAATCGCCGAGCAGGCTGACGATCTGACCCGACCACAACAGGCGAAAATCGCGGTTTCCGGCCAAGAGCGCCAGATAGCCAGTCGATTCGTCTGCGCGCCGCGTCAAGGACCTCACTGTGTAATCCCGCTCAACGTTGGGAATGTAGGCGGCTTGGCAAGAACCTCAGAACGGACTCCAGGAAAGAGGCGACGGATTCACGGACCTACCGAATGACAGGCCGACGGCACCCCGGCTCGCGCCAGGCAGAAGGCTTGGGTTGCCTTTGGATAGGTGCTCAGCAGCCCACAGGCAGTGCAGGCGGCTTGGGGAAATCGAGGGTAAGTCCTGGGCTGGACCGCTAGGGGTCGAGGCGGACGGACCTTTAAGTCTCAAGCGATCTTGCCACCATCTCGATTGGATGGCTGGCCTCAACGCCTGTCCCGTCGAATATCTGGGCTCGGCACGAGACGCCGTGGGCGACAACTCGGGCGTCGCGGGAGGCCGCGCTCCGCACCGCGGGAAAGAGCTTCAGTTCACCGATCTCCATCGAAAGATCGTAGTGCTCCGCCTCGTAACCAAACGAGCCCGCCATCCCGCAGCACCCGGAGGCAATCTCGGCGACCTTCGCGCCGGTGGCGCGCAGCATCTCCAGCGTAGGGGCTGATCCCACCAGCGACTTGGCGTGACAGTGCGCGTGAAGCAACCAGGTCTCAGCGGGCGAGACGAAGCGCACCCGGTCGAGTGGGCGGGCGCCATCCGGGCCCGGCCTGGTCAGGAACTCCTCGATGAGACAGGAGGCCTCAGCGACTGCACGGGCCCGGGCATCATCCGGGAAGAATTCCAGGTACTCGTCACGCAGCGTGAGCAGACACGAGGGCTCAAGGCCCACAATCGGGGTCCCGCGTTCGGCGCAGGGAGCTAGGACCTCCAGATTCTGGAGCGCGTTCGCCTTGGCCTGCTCAAGAAGACCTTTGGATATCATCGGGCGGCCACAGCAGGTCTGTCCCTCGACCACCTCGACTGTATGGTTCGAGGCCTCCAGAACGCGCATGGCTGCCTTGCCAATCTGGGGGTAATTGGATTCGGTGTAGGTATCTAGGAACAAGACGACCGGCTCGGCGCCTGGATTGCGTTCATGCTCCAGGAGCCAGGCGCTGAAGGATTGTCCGGCAAAACTCGGCAGACTTCGATGACGCGATATCCCGAGAGCGACCTCCAGAAACCAGCGAGCGGGCGAGAGACGCCCCAGCAAATTGGCCGCTCCAGCCAGGGGTCGCAGGGCTTGAGCAGTGGAGCTGATGTTGGCAAAGAAGCGGCTCCGGAGCGGGACGCCGCGCTCGGCCTGATACATGTTCAAGAACTCAGCCTTGATGCGGGCCATATCAACGCCCGTCGGGCACTCGGCTTTGCAGCCCTTGCACTCAAGACACAAATCCAGCACCGCGTGCATCTGCCGGCTGGTCAGCGAGTCTGGAGGCAGTAGGCCCGAAATGGCCGCCCGCAGGGCGTTGGCCCTGCCGCGGGTGAGATGCATCTCATCCCGCGTCGCCTGAAAGGAGGGACACATCACGCCCTCTTCATGACGGCAGACTCCCACGCCGACGCAGTCTTCCACCGCGTGAGCGAAATCCCCCTCCCGGCGATAGGAAAACACGGTTGTGATCGGTCGAGTCCCATACTGGGGCCCGAAGCGAAGGTCCTGGTCGAGCGCCGGCGGCTTGCCGGATGCGGAGGGGATGACTTTTCCAGGATTCAGAAGGTCTGTTGGATCAAAGGCGTCCTTAAGTTCTCGAAAGGCTTTGAACAGCGTAGGCCCAAAGACACGTTCATTGAACTCGGCATGAGATAGGCCGTCGCCATGCTCACCCGAAAAAGAACCCTGCATTGCGATCACGACTTCGGCCACGGCCTCCGCAATTCCCCGCATCTGCGCCACGCCGTCCGCAGTCCGCAAGTTAACCATGGGCCGCAGGTGCAGGCAGCCGGCGGAGGCATGAGCGTACCACTCGCCATAGGTCCCCTGATCGGCTAGGATTTCTTCCACCTTCCGAACATATTCTCCCAGTCTCTCGACTGGGACGGCAACATCCTCAATGAAGGTAATTGGCTTTGTGTCGCCTGGAACCGACATAAGCAAGCCCAAGCCAACCTTCCTGACCGCCCAAAGATCATCCTGGGCCTCCGCCGTATCCAGGATGCGGCCGTATGCCTTCAGGTTGTGTGCGGCGCTGTAGACCTTGTCGCGCGAGTCGCCTGAGAATTCAACAACGAGGAGGGCCTCCGGGCGGTCCTCGACAAACGTCAGCCGCCTGGCGTAGGCCGGAATGCTTGCGGCGCGTTCCAGCATCGTCCGCGGCAGGAGCTCGATCGCGGCCGGCGTATGCTCAAGAAGCCAGGGTGTGGCATCGCAGGCTTCGGCCACGGAATCGAAGGTCAGAACGACGAGCGCGGTGTTCCTTGGCCGAGGAACCAGCCGAACGCGCGCCTTGCGGAACACCGCCAGGGTGCCTTCCGAGGACGCCAGCAGCGGCGCCAGGTTGAATCCCTGTCCCGGCGGGTAGCCCTGCTCCTGCAGGTGCCAGACGGGAGGCGAGGCTGGGGAGTAGCCGGTGAGGTAGTTGAGTCCATAGCCCGAGGCTCGACGCCAGGTCCGTGGCCAGTCAGACGCGATCGCCTCGGCATACCTCTCCTTCAAGCGCAAGCAGGCGGCGTAGATTCGGCCTTCCAGCGTGTTGGCCTTCGCCCGCCTCTTGGCCTCATCTTCTTCGATCGAGGCGAATGTCGCCCCCGAGCCATCGCTAAGAACCGCATCTATGCTGACCAGATTGTCGGCCGTCATGCCGTACTGAATCGAATGTGCGCCGGTAGCGTTGTTGGCGATCATGCCCCCAAAGGTCGCCCTGTCGGCGGAGGCTGGATCAGGTCCGTACATGAGGCCATACTTCTGGGCTTCCATGTTGAGCGAACTGCAAACCACGCCCGGTTCGACCTCAGCCGTGCCCCCTTCAACATCAACCTCCAGGATTCGGTTCAAGTAGCGCGAGCAGTCAATAATAAGCGCTGATCCAATGGCCTGGCCAGCCAGACTGGTTCCCCCGCCTCGGGCAAGTATGGGGATCTTGAACCGGTTGCACGTCTCAACGAGCGCGAAGAGATCTTCTTCATGGCGAGGAAAGGCGATCCCAATTGGTTCTATGAGGTGGTTGGAGCCGTCCGTGCTATACATGGCGCGCGCGTAGGGATCAAAGCGAACCTCGCACTGCAGCCGCTTCGCAAGGTATTCCCGAAAAGCTGGGAGATCGTGAGGCCTGCTGGAAGTCATTTAGGTGGCGATCGCCATTTCTCCCATGGACCTTCCTCTAGAGGGCTTGGGCCAGCATCACGCCGAGAATCGCGATGACCACGCCGAGGTGGAGCAGGAAGTTGCCGGCCGTCAGCAGGTTGAGCCCCGGGACAAACTGAAAGACAAAGTTGGCGATGACGAGGACCAGTCCGACAAGCGGGAGCAGGCCTTTGCGCTGGGCCAAATATTCAGAGAGCCTGTCAAGCATGCTTCAACCACCCCGGACTCAATGCTCAGTGGCTGTAGTACCCTCAAGGGATTCCGTAGTCCCGACGCGGTACTTCGAGAACCGCGACAAGAACCGAACCGGGATTCGTCCTTGGACGATCGCCGAGGATTCGGTATGGGTTAGCTCTTCCACGATGCCCCGTTCGTGAAAGAGGTTGATGAGATTGCCCTCCGCATAGGGTATGGCCACTCTCAGCCAAGTCAAGGCCTCATGAAGTTCGTGCTCTATGGCGACGAGGATTGCAGAGAGGCCGTCTCCCTCGAGAGCGGAGACCGGGACAGCGCGCTCGAACTCGTCCACACGCTCATATGCCATGCTGCAATCCGGGAGCAGATCGATCTTGTTGAGCGCCGTCACCATAGGAAGGCCGCGCACCTCAATTTCCTCAAGTGTCCTCTTGACGGCCTGCGCCTGTTCGTAAGCGTTTGGATGGGTGATGTCCACCACGTGGAGCAGAAGATCCGCTTCGGCGATTTCTTCCAAGGTGGCACGAAATGCGGCCACAAGGGTGGTCGGCAACTTCTGGATGAAGCCGACCGTGTCGGTGAGCAGCACTTCACGCCCCTCCGGAAGTTCAATGCGTCTGGTCGTGGGGTCGAGGGTTGCAAAAAGCTGATCGGCGACCAGGACATCTGACCCCGAAAGCTGATTCAGGAGGGTCGACTTTCCGGCGTTGGTGTAGCCCACAAGGGCAACCGTCGGGATCGCAGCTCGCCTTCGCTTTGCACGGTAGCGGCCACGATGGGAGCGGACCTTCTCGAGCTCGGAGCGCAGATGGATAATTCGGCGCCTTATCTCGCGTCGATCCACTTCAAGCTGGGTCTCGCCCGGCCCGCGCAGCCCCACACCACCGACGCCGCCAGCTCGTCCGCCGCCCCCGCCAGCCTGCCGAGCCAAGTGCGTCCAGGCTCGCGTCAGTCGAGGCAGGCGATATTCATACTGGGCCAACTCCACCTGTAACGAGCCCTCGCGCGTGTTGGCATGCTGAGCGAAGATATCCAGGATCAATGCGGTCCGATCGACAACCCGCAGGTTCTCGCCAAAAGCTCTTTCAAGCTCCCGCTGATGCCTGGGCGAAAGCTCTTCGTCGAACAGAACGACATCTGTCAGCGCGTCCTCGGCCAGATCGCGAACCTCACGAACCTTACCAGACCCGATAAGCGTCTTGGGATCGGGCTTCTTCAGACGCTGAGTCGTCCGGCCTACAACCCAAAGGCCGGCTGTCCTGGCAAGCTGAGACAGCTCTTCAATTGAGTCCTCCATGGGGAAGAGCGCCTCTTCACCGGGGATCTTCAGTCCAACCAGGAATGCCCTCTCGGGGGCGTTGCGCATATTGATGGGAGCCCTTGGCATGCGTTGATTATACTTCCTCCGCATGCCTGCTCCAAGTTCGAGGTGAGGCCGGCCTCCAATCCGGGCCTGCCACGGGAAGTTCCTTCCAAGAACGGTTCCGGTCTCCTGGGGGCGGATCGATAGGCCTCGCGCCCGGCCCGCACCGGAGCAGGCAAGCGAGCCGGAAGAACTGCCGGGGGCATTCCAGGGGAAACTGCGAGCGCCGAGATTAGGGATTGCGAGGACTGCCGGAAAAGCTCAGGCCCTCACTCCATAGGAGAGCGTCGCAGCCTGGGGCATGGCGGGCGGTTGCGTTGCTGAACCAAGTGCACCGCGAAGTCAACCTCTACCACGGGGACGTGCTCAGTTCCGCCGGATCCACTCAACGCATTTTTCCATTGCCTGGTGGACCCGTTTGGTGGCGGTTGCCAGGGAGACACGGACGTAACCTTCGCCCTCCGGCCCGAATGCGACGCCGGGGGTGATGCTGACGCCGGCATCTTCCAAGAGGCTTTCACAGAATTCCGCATCCGACCTTCGGCCTTCAGGAACCTTGGCCCAGACGTAGAGGGAGGCCAGGGGCCTTCTGGCGGTCATCCCCGCATCCCGGAAGGCCTCGAGGACAATGTCCCGCCGCTCTTGATAGATCGCGTTGCGTTCCTCCAGCCAGGACTGATCGCCACGCAGAGCCGCGACCCCGCCTTCAAGGGTCGGACCGAACTGGGATGAATCGATTTGGCTCTTGAGTGTGTACAGCGCCTGAATCGCTTGCGCGTTGCCCAGAGCCATCCCCAGCCGCCAGCCCGCCATGTTGTACGCCTTTGACAGGGAGTTGAATTCCACCGCTACCTGCATTGCCCCTTCCACCTGGAGTAAGCTGGGCGGCCGATAGCCTTCAAACGTGGTTTCTGTATAGGGCGCGTCATGACACAGCAAGAAATCATACTGGCCTGCAAGCTGGACCGCCCGAGCAAAGAGTTCCAACTCAGCTGTCGCCGCTGTGGGGTTGTTTGGATAATTCAGCCACATGATCTTTGTGCGGGACAGGACCTCAAGCGGTAGCGAGTCAAAATCTGGCAGATAGCTCTTGTCCTCAAGGAGAGGCATCCATTCAACTTGTGCTCCGGCAAGGAGAGCCGCCGCGCTGTAGGTGGGATAGCCCGGGCTTGGCACCAAGACGACGTCGCCAGAGCTGACGAAGGCCTGGGTGATGTTGAACAAGCCCTCCTTGGAGCCGATGAGAGCAATGACTTCGCTTTTGGGATCTGCCTGGACGCCAAAGCGACGGTCATAGAAATCGGCAGCAGCCTCTCGGAATTCGACCGTCCCGCCGTAGGGCGTGTACCCGTGGGCGTCGGGGCGGTGTGCGGCCTGAACAAGCGCCTCCACGATATGTGGCGCCGGCGGCAGGTCCGGGGATCCCATATCCATCCGAATGACATCAACGCCGCTCTTTCGGAGCTCTTGGATTCGCTTGCCCAAGGTCGCAAAGAAGTACGGGGGGATCGAGGAGACTCGAGCGGTAGGTTTCATGTAATTCTAAATCCTCTACTCTAGGATCTCTCCCTCTGCAGCATCGAGCAAACGTGCGGCCCGATCGTCCGGAGCAGACTGGCGTAATGGGATCATAAGGTGAAATGTGCTGCCAGGGTACATCTCTTCATCGTAGCCGGGAGATTCAACCCAGATGGCGCCGCCATGGGCCTCCAGGATGCCCTTGGTGATGGGCAAGCCCAGCCCTGGTCCCCCGCCCATGAACTTCGTCTTCCCGCTGGAATGGAGGGCGGGGTTGCCGACCCTGCCAAACCTTTCGAAGATGCGCGTCTGGTCCTCGGGCGCGATCCCGATGCCTGTGTCTTCCACTCTCATCTCCACAAAGCCAGGCAGTTTGCGTCCATCTACGATGATCCGGCCTCCATCAGGGGTGTATTTCACAGCGTTGCGCAGCACATTCATGATGGCTTGCAGCATCCGCTCAGGATCCGCGTAGGTCATTTCCCCTGAACCGGGAAAATCGCGGATCTCCATTGACTGATTCCGGTCGGAGACCGCCTGCTCCAATTCAGCCTGGGCAAGCTCGAGCAGCTGCTTGAGCCAAACGGGCTGGAAATGGAGAGAGAGCATGTTGTTGTCAATCATGGAAACGTCGATCATATCCTCAACGATTTCTTTGAGTCTGAGGGTGCCTTTCGAAATCCCGAGCAGCATGGATTGGCCGCGAGGGTCCTCACGGTCAAGCAGTTCCTCAAGCATGTTTGAATAACCCTCGATCAGAGTCAAAGGAGTCTTAAGTTCATGGGCGGCCACAGCGATGAAGTTCGACTTTGATTTGTCCAGGCGCTCCAGCGCTCTCTGGACTTCAGACATCTTTGAAGCGACGTCGGCGATGCCCTCCCTCACCTCCTCCCTGGCCAGAAATTCAGTGGCATGGGAAAAGATGGGGTCCAGACTCGCCATTAGCTGAAGAGCTTCGTCAGGGGACAGATTCTCACGGACGGTTTCAAGGGTGACACGCCGCAGAGCCAGCAGCACGGGAACAACGCTGGGAGGTTGGACTTCCTCACCGCCCGCAACCTCCGAAGAGGCCTGCGCGTCCAACCAGCTTTGGAGGAAGGGCTCCATCCAGGCAGGGTCGCCAGTAGCAACCGCTTCCGTCAGCAAGTCGTAGAAGCGAGAGAGTTCATGCGACACGCTGTCCCGCATGCTCTCGCCTCGGGCAAGGCTCTCGCTGGCGGTCTGCATCCAGCCAATCCGGATACGAAGGAGAAGGTCAATCGCAGTTGGCATGCAGGCTGTAGTGTACGTTGCCAGGCGCTATCTGCCAAGTCCTATTGGCAGCGTTGAGTCACCCAATGCGTCAGCGTCAGCCCGACTTGCTCAAGGCTGTCGGCAGATATTTTGTCCAGTGTGTCTTCGGGCGTGTGCCAGTAGGGATAGTCGAAATCTATGATTAGGGCTGCGGGAATGCCGGCGGCCACGAAAGGCGTATGATCATCAATCAGGCTGTGATTAAGCTCGGGTACGAACCCTCCAAACCCCAGCAAGGCGGCGGCGTCCCAAATTGAATCTGCCAAATCCACGTCTGAATTCCACTCCAGAAAGATCTCCAGATCCCTGTCACCAACCATGTCAACAATGATCACCGCGCTTGGATCTGTCGCGCGATTCTCCACGTAGTAGGAGGAGCCGAGGATCCAATCCCAACCCTCCAGGCCCCCGCTGTCCTCGGCGTCGAAAAACGCCAGCTCAAGCTTGCAGCCAGGAAGGTCGGGGGGGATGACGCGCGCAAGCTCCAATAGGACAGCCACGCCCGAGGCGCCATCGTTGGCTCCGGGCACAGGCAGCTCCTGGCCAAGCGGGTCGTTATCGGCTATCGGCCGCGTGTCATAATGCGTCCCGAAGAGAATCAGATCGCCTTCCGAAAGGCCTCGACGAGCCCCCAGGTTGCGCAAGCCTATGCCTTGATAGCTGAAGGCCTGCTGGTAGGTATCCCAGCCTGCCTCGCCCAACTGGGCGAGGATCCAGTCACCGGCCTCACGGCTTGCCTCCGAGCCAGGTATCAAGGGCCCGAAGGCGAGCTGCTCCTCTACGAGAGAGTAGGCCCGGGCGCCACTAAACTCCAGATCACGAGCAGAGGGCGGATTGCAGGCAAGCGCACCAAGGCCTAGGATGAAAAATGCCCAGAGAATTCGCATAGCCTCTTCATCCTTGCGGTAGCCTAGGGCGAGGGCTACGTTGAGCGGCTTGTGGCTATGCGCAACCTGTCCGGGCGCCCCTCCCAGAAACGAAGTATCTCCTCCAGGGCGCGTTGCGAATAGGCCCTCGCCCGGGCGCGGCGGTTCCGACGCCCGCCAGCCCCCAGCGCGGGAAGGAGGCCAAAGTTGGCCTTCATCGGCTGGAAAGTCGTTGGATCAGCCTCGGTCACATATCTGCACAGGGCGCCAAGCATGGTCGTCGGAGGCGGAGCTAGTGTCGAGGCCCCTCTGGCCAGGCGCGCCGCGTTTACCCCAGCCAAGAAGCCGGTGGCGATGTTTCCCAGATACCCTTCCACGCCTGTGATCTGGCCGGCCAGGAAGAGGCCCGGGCTGCGCCGGACCTCGAGGGTCTGCTT
>CAYGCA010000025.1:11298-27656 GCA_964348265.1 uncultured Anaerolineaceae bacterium
AGTACCCGCGGCGAATTGACGAAGGTGTTGCGATGCATCTGTCCGTAACGCGCAAACCTGGCTCGGGCGAGTCCCGGGATCAGACGGAAGACCCGCCGCTGCTCTGGATAGCGCAGGTTGGTCTGGAAGCCAACCATGTTGTAGAGGTCGCCAGCCAGATTGTCCTGCCTGAGCTGAAGCACAGCGAAGGCCCTTCGGCCCGTACGTGGGTTCGCCAGACCTACCGGTCTCATCGGACCATAGGCCAGCGACAGGCGGCCTCGGTTCGCCAGGACTTCAACCGGCAGACATCCTTCAAAGAACTTGTCCAAGCCGGCTCGCACCCCTTGCTCAATCGCCTCCTCAAACGAGCGCAGTGGGATCGTCTCCGCCGCGAGGAGCGCGTTCCGGAAGGCATCATACTCAGCCTCGTCCAGCGGACAGTTCAGGTAATCCCCCTCCTCATCGGTCCCCCGACCGTAGCGCGAACCCCGGAATGCCACGCTGAGGTCAATACTCTCGGACTCTACGATCGGAGAGAGTGCGTCGAAGAAATACAGATGGTCGGAGCCCGTCAAGCGTGCGAGCTCCCGGGCCAGCGAATCTGAGGTGAGCGGACCGCTGGCCACAACCACCGGACCCTGAGGCAGGCGCCTCTTCTCCCTGCGGATGACATGGATGCGGGGGTGTGAACTGAGCTGATCAGTCACTAAGCGGGCAAATTCGACGCGATCAACCGCCAGCGCTCCCCCGGCCGGCACAGCGACTTTCTCAGCAATCGCCAAAAGGAGGGAACCCACTAGGCGCATCTCGTTCATCAGGACCCCGGAGGCACGGTCTGCCAGCTTGGAGCCCAGAGAATTCGAGCAAACCAGCTCGGCCAGTTCGCCCGTCTGATGGGCCCCCGTCTGCACGCTGGGCCGCATCTCGTAGAGGCGCACGCTGCAGCCCCGTTCTGCGATCTGCCAGGCGGCTTCGCTGCCCGCCAATCCCCCGCCAATGACCGTGATCTCCTCAGACATAGCCACCGATTCTAACACGCAGTTGTTGGCACGCTTCTTGCAACCCTGTTGCGCTGTCGATTCTCATCCTGTATACTCGCAGCCCGGATTGAAGCATGCTGCCACTTCAAGAACCCTCCATGCGGCCGATTACGACGGCACATTTGGCTCAGACCATGAGCCTGCTCGTGTTGTCTCATGAGGAGCTTCGCGAGAAGATCCTGGAGGAACTGGATCTCAACCCCGCCCTTGAGCTTGTGGAAGAGCCCAGATGTCCTTCCTGCAGCCGCCGAGTGATGGCAGCCGGGCGCTGCCCGGCCTGCACCTTGAAACACCAGGCGGATGACCCGATCGTCTTCCTTTCCACGCGAGAGTCACGCCACCCAAGGACTCTAAGAGAGGACGAAGCTGCCGATCGCAGGTTTGAACCTGTCGCACCTGAAGATCTCACCGCAGATGTTCTTCGGCAACTGGCGACGGACCTCAAGCCTTCGGAGCGGAGGGTGGCGGCCTATGTTCTGGCCTGCCTGGACGAGGACGGCTTCTTGACAGAACCGCCCGCGGTCATCGCCAGATTAACCAGATCCAGCTTGGCCGAAGTGGAGGCGGTACTTAGGCGGGTGGCGGGCGCGGATCCCCCAGGCCTGGCTACCGCCGGGCCTCAGAAAGCCCTACTCGCCCAACTGGATGCGCTGAAGCCGCCTACACCGATCCCCCTCCTGGCGCGGATCATCATTGAAGACTCTTTCAAGGACATGTGCGAAGGCAGAATCGGGGCAATCGCCCGCCAGCACGAGGCCCCTGCAGCCGAAGTAAGAGAAGCCATCCGGTTCATCCGCCAGAACCTGAACCCCTACCCCAAGCGAGCGTTCTATGGATCCGGGCGACAGCCCAGCGGCGGCGATTCAAACGTCTACTATTCACCGGATGTGGCAATCAACCGGGTGAGAGCGGATGCCGGTGAGCAGCTGATTGTGGAGATCTTTGCACCCATCGCCGGCTGGCTGCGGATCGACCCGGCCTTCCAACGCGTCGCCCCCAAGGGTGGGGACGAATCCTCCGAGGAGTGGTCCGATCACCTTGAGCGCGCTTCGCTTTTCGTCAAATGCATCCAGCAGCGCGGCAACACTATGCGGCGAATGATGAGAATCCTCGTCTCGGCACAGCGGGATTTCATCCTCCAAGGCAATCGGTATCTTCTGCCAATGACACGCGCCGAAATCGCGGCCAAACTGGGCGTCCATGAATCCACAGTTTCTCGAGCCGTGAAATCAAAATCGGTCGCCCTGCCTGATGGAAGGATCATCCCGCTCAGACGCTTCTTTGATCGTAGCCTCCCCGTCCGCCAGTGCATCAAGGACATCATTGCCTCGGAGGACAAGCCGCTGACGGATGAGAAGATCTCCCAAATTCTCAAGGAGGAAGGCATTTGCGTGGCGAGGCGAACTGTGGCAAAGTACCGAGATATGATGCAGATACTGCCCTCCCGGCTCCGGAACGGAGGGAAACCGGGCTCCAGGAAATCGTCAAATCAGTCCCAGGTTTAGGCCTTGCATAGCCGGCGGGTCACGACGAATCCTCTTAGTCGCCTCTTCTATCGAGATCCTCACCGCGAGTTCTTCAATGCCCTCGCAGATACGCTCGAAGAGGCCCTGCTTGTCATCGACAGCGATGCCAGCCTCATCGCAACCTGCAACCACGCCTTCTTGCTGCTGTCAGGCTTTTCTCGGGCCGAGATAGCCGAGGTTGCGCCCACCGACCTCCTGCCCGGAGAAACCGGACTGGAAACCCTGAGGCAATTGATGGAGCGCCGGGCCGGCCGGGTGCGTCGCCTGGAAGAAGTGCCCTTTAGACCCCGCTCGGGTCAGCTCATGCTGGTGGACCTTGTTTCCCGCCCGGCGAGTCCCGATGGGCAATGGGTGCTGATCACCGTCAGGCCCTCCGAGGAAAGGCGTCAGGAAACACATCGACGCGAGGCGGAAAGAGAGCGTTTGGCGATCACGTCCGATATGGCGGAATTGCTGCTGGACGGCGGCCTGTCCTCCATCTCGACCGCGCTGGGTCATTCTCAGAAGCTCTTGTCTGCGGCCATCTGCGGCCTGTATCGCATCTCCCCCACTAGTCCCGACTATGTTCTAGACGGCCCGCTACCTGAGCCCTTCCCAAGAAGGCAGCCGTCCGACGTCCTAAAACCCTTCCCGCGAGGAAACCTGTGGACGCTTGGTCAGCGCCCGGAACATGACCTCCACCGAGCCGCGCGCGCAGCCGGGCTTGGCGCGCTGCAGATCTGCCCCGTTGGAGCCTCAAACGCCTGGATCGGGGCCCTGGTTGCCGGCTGGCGCCGCCCCGAGGATGTGCCTATCGATTCCGAGGCGCTGATGCGGCTCGCATCAAACTTGTTCCATGCGGCCATCCAGCTTGGCGTCCAGCAGGCTTCGCTCGCAGAACACGGCAAAAGGGCGGATCAGCTGCGCGCCGACTTCCTCGGGCAGTCAGAGGCCGTCGCGGACGCCCTTTTGGCCCGCGACGATGGATTCAATGTGATCCAGGCGAACCAGGCCGCCTTCGACCTGCTTGGTTATCAGCCCGGTGAACTGACCACATTGCCCGTTCAAGACGTCCTGGTCGGGCCGGGGGACGCCATGGGCCTCCTGCTGGATGCCGTCAGCCGCCGCAAGACGACTGAACGCGCCCATATGACCCTGCACCGCCGGGATGGCACCCCCGTTCCCGTTTGGATGCGTGCTGTGCCCCTTCCGAAAGAGGCCTCAATCTGCGTGGTGATCGTCTTGCGCGACCTGTCCGAGCGCAAGGCAATTGAGAATCAGGTGGAGTTCCTGTCTCGACAGGCCCTGCTCGGGGAAGTGACCGCGGCCTTCGCTCACGAGGTTCGCAATCCGATAAACAATATCAGCACGGGCGCTCAGCTGGCGGGCTCCAGACTGGGGGAGGACCACCCGCTGCACTCCACGCTGGATCGCATCCAACGGCAGTGTGATCGAGTAAACCAGCTCATGAAGGACGTGCTCCTCTTTGCACAGCCGCGCGCGCTCGAGATGGAGCCGCTCGACCTAGGGGAGACCATCCAGGGCCTGGTCAAGCGCTGGGAGCCGAGATTCTCTCAGGCCGGGGTCCGATGCTACTCGTCAATCAGTGAAACCACCCCTCTGGTAAACGCGGATCCAAGGATCTTCGACCAAGTGCTGGTCAACCTTGTTACCAACGCTCTCCAAGCGATGCAGGGCGAAGGCACCCTCTCTATTGCGCTTGAGCCGGCGAATTCTGCCAATGAGCGCATTGTAGAACTCCGGATCGCGGACACCGGCCCTGGAATTCCAGAGGATAACCTTGATAGAGTGTTCGATCCCTTCTTCACCACGAAGAAGGGCGGCACGGGATTGGGATTGGCCATCACGCGTCAAATCGTCGCCTCCCACAAAGGTAACATCACAGTCGAGAGCTTCCCGGGTGCAGGCACAGTGTTCACGATAAGACTGCCTGCACTTGCCAGGCCAAAGGAGAGTGCGGGTCATGACTTCAACCGTTCTGATCGTTGATGACGAAGAAGAGGCGCGCGCCTACATCTCCGGAGCCCTGAACGACGCCGGCTATGAAGCCATCGAGGCCTGTGACCTGGAGCAAGCCCACCAGTCCATAGACATCGGGGCGGCCGACATCATCCTATTGGATGTGTTGCTTCCAGACGGTTCAGGCCTCTCGCTTCTAGACAGGATCGCATGTGAGAATCCAAGGCCTCCGGTGATCCTAATCACTGCCTACGGAGAGGTGCAGACCGCGGTCGAGGCAATGAAGAAGGGGGCGCTCGACTACCTGGAGAAGCCGCTCGATCTGGAGCAATTGCTGCAAGCTGTCGAGCGCTCAAACGAAATAGTCAACCTGCGCCGCGAGCTCGATCATCTGAGGCGCTCAGTCTACGGCCAAGTCGAGATGATCGTTGGCGAATCGCCCGAGCTTCGAGGCCTACTCAAGGAGGCCGAACGAGCCGCCGCCAAATCAGTCTCCATCCTTATCACCGGCGAAACGGGAACGGGGAAGGAACTGATGGCCCGGGCGATCGGTTCCATGGGACCGCGGGCCGATAAACCCTTCATACCGGTCAACTGCGCCGCGATCGCTGAGACGATGATGGAGTCTGAGCTGCTTGGCCACGAAGCCGGGGCCTTCACCAGCGCAAACAAGCGTAAGCCGGGATTGATGGAAGTTGCGGATGAAGGGATTCTCTTCCTGGATGAGATATCTTCCATAAAGCCGGATATGCAGGCCAAATTGCTGCGAGTCATTGAGGAGCAGACCTTCAGGCGTGTCGGCGGAGTCAAGGAGATCAAGGTTGATGTCCAGATTCTGTCGGCTTCAAACAGAAACCTGATGGCCATGATGGATGAAGGGACCTTTCGGCCCGACCTCTACTATCGGCTGAAGGTCGTAGACCTGCACTTACCACCGCTGCGCGAGCGCAAAGGCGATATCCCTGCGCTTGTCGGGGCCTTTATCCGCCAGATCAACCAGCGGACGGGAAACGCGGTCGAGGGCGTCACCCCCGACGCGATCGACGCCTTGAAGGAGCACCATTGGCCCGGGAATATCCGCGAGCTGCGCCACGTTATTGAGAGGGCCATGCTCTTCTGTGACGAAGATTTGCTTGAACTCGGCCATCTGCCCCCCGAGTTTCACAACCTTGCGCCCTGACCGTTAGCACCCGAGATTTGCCTCCGCCTCAACCGACCCCAGACTAGTTTCAGCGCGCGAGCCTATGCCCAAAATCGTGCCCGGCGGCTCACGTCCTGGCACGCAGCTTGCAACCCTGTCTCCAGACCCGGCGCACCTGGAGGCAGAGATGGTTCCCCAGACTTTGACTTTGCGTGACATTCAGATTCTTATCGCGGCCACGGTTTTCCTTCTAGGGTGCATGTGCTTCCTCTTGGGGGCGTTCGTCCTTGTCACCCGCGGCTATTCCAGGGAAGTCCGCGCCCTCGCTGCCCATACCGCCAAGCTCAGCCAGAAAGGGGTAGCCCAAGAAATCACGGGGCTGGTGAACAGTGCCTCCGAGCTGGTTGGGGCCCTGAATCAACTGGTTCGCACCGCAAGCGGTGTGGGCGTCTTCCTGATACTGCTGGGCCTGATGATGATCGCCTCGACCTACTGGGCTGCCCTTCACATCGAGTGGGCGGCCGGCTAGTCACATGACCCGCCCTATGCTCACTGAACAGCAAGTCCTTTCCAGGTTGGGCGAACAGTTTTCACCCGGACAACTGGCGCTATCCCTCAAGCAGGTTCTTCGGGTCCCAGCGGCCTGGGCGAAGCTGTCCGATCCGGAGTTGCTCGAAAAGGTCATGGCTTCCGGACACCGAGGGGCTCTCTTGCCCGGCCAGATCGCCTTCCTGCACATTGGGGCCGCCCTCTCATCAACAGAAGGCATCGTACGCTCCGAGTTGCTCCAGAGGCAGGTCAAGGCCCTCTGGAGGAAGGCCGTCTCAGACGGGATTGGGGCCGACGACCTGAGAGAGGTGGCCCTTGTAGCGGTCGGCTGCGTGTGGAAGGCAGACAGCGACGCAGGGATCCAGGAGATCCTTGGAGAGTGTCTGAAAGCGCCCGCCAACTGGGAAGCGCCCCTGGCTTGTGCCTGGCCTCACCTGAAGTTCCGACCTGAACTGCTGTCCGGGCTGGCAAGCCAGGGCACTCCAGAGGTCATCTCGACGCTGTCCTCCATTCTGCTGGCCAACATGCAACCCGTAGGAGCAGCCGAGCAAATACTCTCTGCCTTCCCCACCCTATCCGGCGATTTGATTCTGATCTTGAAAGACTTGGGAGAGGCGGACCTGGCAGACGCCTTAGTTCAGGCAGTTCCCTTTCTCCCTGAACCTTCAAGCCCCGAAGCCGCCGACTCCACCGCGGTGTTGCTTCAGAAGGCCACATTCGCTGCGGCAAACGGCAACTGGCAATCGGCTCACACTGCAATCGATGAGGCCTGGGAATCGGCCAATCAGACCAGGGCCCGGGTTGCGGACCATCTTGCCCGCATCGCGCGGATTGAGAACAATCCTGTGGTGGAGGCGGAAGCCCTGCGGCAGGCCAACCTGGCCTCACCTACTGGACAGCGTCGTGCGGGCTGGGCCCTTGCGCTTCTCCGGACTGGGCGAGCCCAAGAGGCAATTGAGGTCCTGCCTGAAGCTCCAGAGCGGATCGAGGAGTGGATCGCCCTCGGATTGATTCAGAAGGAACTTGGGCATGAATCGGATGCGCTAGAAAGCCTTCAGTCGGTCTTGCCTCGGCTGGAAGAGCTATCAGGCCAAAAAGAAGTTTGGCTCAACTATCTGGAAGAAGGACTGCTGGCTGTCGGCGACTTGGCGTCGGTTCTGAAGGCCAATCAGTTTCGAGTCCAGAAAACACCAGTCAGCGGTTCTGCCCGGATGGGCCTGGCGGAAAAGGCCCTGGCTGCCGGGAATGCAAAAGCCGCCGTGGACCACGCCCGATTGGCACTTGCACTCGCTCCAGGATCGCCTGAAGCTCAAAGGATCCTGGCGAGGAGTCTGCAGGCCTGTGGGTTGCCCGGCGCTGCCCTCTCCTACTGGCAAACTCTCGCACAAGGCGATTCGGAAGCCAAGGTCGACTTGGGCAAGTGTGCCCTCGAGGCCGGAGAGCTGAGTCTGGCCGAGGCCACAGCCCGGGAGATCCTGCAGACAAGAGCAGACTCCGTTCGGGGACAGATCATGTTGGCAAAGTGCCACGCGCACAGAGGTGATCTGGAAGCCGCCTATGGCCTCTTGGTGCGAGTGTCTGAGGCTGTACCCCAAAGCAGTGAAAGCTGGATTGCTCTGGCCGACATGCAGGCCGCTTCGGGAGACATCGAAACGGCAATCGCAACCCTAAAGGGGGCCATACAGGTCGTGCCGAGCAGTGGAGGCCTCCACATTGTGCTCAGTCGCCTCCTGAAGAAAGGCGGCAGATTGACGGATGCCCTGACCGCAGCTCAAGCTGCCTGCCAACAGGAGCCGGATCGTGCCGAGTGGCTTGCGGAGTACGGGGCGCTCCTGCACGATCTTGGGCACGACGAGCGGGCGCTCCCGATCCTTCAAAGGGCCGTGATGCGCCGCCCGGGCGCTTGGCCGGCCAGATACTGTCTCGCCTCCATTTATGAGTCCACGGAACAATTCGAACAGGCTTATCTGCTGCTTTCACCCCACCCCAGCGAACTTCCCCCTCAGGAAATGTTCGTGGCTGGACGGGTTGCCGTTCGAGCGGCCGCAAGCAGCGGAGACCCCGAGGCTCTTGAAAGAGGCGCCCTCCATCTGAGAGAACTCGAGCGCAACGGCTTTCAGGATCCGGCACTCCACCTTTGGCTTGGAAAGGTCCAGGAACTCAGCGGCAATCCCGAAGATGCCATCGAGGCGTTCAATCAGTGCCTCGACCGAGGGGATTCGCTTGAGACAGAGATCTTCCTCGAGGCAATTGAAGGAATGGTCACCGCCGCTCGCTCCACCGACCAAGTGTCGTTGGCTTTGTCCGTTCTGGAGGAGGCCTCCGAACAGAGGCCCGATTCAATAGACCTGCTCAATCTCCTCTCGCAAACCTACCTCGAGGGCGGATTCGCCGAAAAGGCAACCGAATCGGCGCAGCTTGCGGTGAGCCGGAATCCGGAGGCGGAAGCCTCGCTCGGTCAACTCGGCAGAGCGGCTAGAGAAGCGCAAGAATGGGCTGTTGCCATCGAGGCGCTAGAGCGATTGGCGACGAAGGCGCCCGAGAAGGTGGATCACTGGCTTGCATTGGCGGAGGTCCTCTTTGAAGCACAGGAGGCCGATAGAGCCCGGACCGCTTTGGCTCAGGCGCTGTGGATCGAGCGGCGCGAACCAGCCAGTCTTGGGCGCATCTCAAGGTTACTGCGGGCCTCGGGTGACCCTGCAAGCGGCAAGAGATTCCTCTCCCGAGCCTTGAATATCGAGCCGACCAACGCCAGCCTCCTTGAGGATTTAGCTGTCACCAGCGAAGAATGCGCTGATCTGGAAACTTCCAGGCGGGCTTGGGAGGAGCTCCTGGAGTTGCAGCCTGAGAACCCCGTCGCCCTTGCCGGCGCAGCACGCATCCACTGGGCACTTAATCGTCGCTCAGAAGCGATTGGGATCTGGCAGCGAGCCCTTTCGATCCACCCAGAAGACGCAGATCTCCATGCGACCCTAGGTCGCGCTTACGTGTCGAACGGAGAGCCACTCCCCGGTCTGAATCATTATGAGCTTGCGATAAGGCTCGACAGTACGAACCCCTCTCTAGCAGTGGAGGCGGGTCGAGTGGCCATGGATGGAGGCGCGCTTGAGTTGGCTTTGGGTTGGCTTGAGAATTCTCTGGACCAATCGCCCGACCAGTTTGAAACCTCGCTGGCTCTTGGAGAATGCCTGCTGAGACTCAATCGACCCTCCGAGGCGCATGAAACGCTGGCTCATGCGGCCAGCCTCGGGGCCCTGCCGGTTCGAGCCCAGGCTCAGATGGCCCTGGCGCTCGTCGAAGAGGGAAACTTGGGCGCTGCATCCACGATCCTAGATGCACTCGATCACACCGAAATCAAGAATCAACACGATGCGATCTGGGCGGCGCGCGTTTGCCTCAAGTCGGGCCGCTGGCAGGACTCGGTCGAGCTGCTCAAAACGAGAATGGAGGTTGACTCCGAAGACGCCAACCTGGCTCTAGAGCTGGCCAGGGTCACCCTCAGAATCCTTGACGCCCATTGGTTGTACTCAGATGCAGCCGGGGCTGCCCGCCGGGCTCCGAAGGTCGGCGCCGACCTGAAGGGACTGCTCGACCATATCCTGGACCGGCTGGAAAGCCGGCCCCCGGCCGGCGCAGAACCGAGCGAAATCGAACTCCTTCGCCTGAGAGCCAGGGCGGCCTGTGAGGCCAAGGCAGGTGAAACGCTTGAGGCTCTCTTCGAGCTTGCCAGCGCTTCTCAGGCTCCTCAGGACTTCGACGGGCTCCTCATAGCCTGCTTGCGTTGGGGGAAGCCGAAGCGTGCACTAGACACCCTGGCTGGAGGCGCAGAGCCAGGACCGACGCCGGATTGGGGGCCCCTTCTGACCGGCCTCTGCTACTCCCTGGTTGGAGACCATGCTGAGGCCTTGGACCAGTTCCGAGCAGCTCGAGGGCGAGTTCAGGTTCGGCCACTGGCGGAGGCGCTCTCCGCAGACGCTCATCTGGCGGCCGCTCGCCTGCGCCTGGCTATCAAAGAATTGGAATCAGCGCTAGCCGCCTGGCCCGACGAACCTGAATGGCAGTTTAGACTCGCAAGTGCCTATTCAGGCAGAGATCAAATGGAGGCAGCGCTGCCGCACTTTCAGCAAGCGGCGGAGCTGGAGCCTGAGAACGCCCGTTATCTGCTTGAACTGGCAAGGGCCTACCATGCCGCCGGGGACATTGACGAGGCCAGAGCAGCCTACGCTCGCTCGCTTCGCTACTCTCCGGAGGACGCCGATGCCTGGAGAGAGGCGGGCAAGTTGAGCCTAGTGGCGGAGGACCCGGAGTCTGCAGCCGAATGCTTCCGCCAGGCCATCGCACTCTCTCGGGATGACTCTGAGAGCCTAGTCGGCGCCTGCCGAGCCTCATTAGCGCTCGGTGAGGAGAGCAAGGCCTCTGAGTACGCGCGCGCCGCCAGCCGCATCTCCCCTGAGGATCCCCAGGTGCTCATGGCCTACGGCGAAGTTCTTGCCCAGAGTGGCCAGTTGGAAAAGGCCTTGGATGTGTTGGATCAGGCGCGGCGGAGGTCGGACCAGCCAGAGGCGGTCCTGCTAGCGAGGGGGAAACTGTATCTGGAGTCAGGACAGCCCGATGAGGCCGTATCCGAGCTGGCCCGCGCCCTGGACATCCAATCTCAAGACGCCAACCTCTGGGCGGTTCAGGCCGAGGCTCTGCTGGCTTGCAGGCGATTTGACGAAGCCCTGGAAGCTGCCTCCCGAGCTTCCAGCCTCTCAGCCCGGGCTCCCGAATACCTTCTCCTGCTTGCACGGATTTGCCGCATGCAGGGCCACCTTGACCGCGCGTTGGACGAACTCACACACCTGGCCAGGAACGCCCCCCAAGACGGGCGGGTTGCGTTCGAACTGGGGCGAGTCTACGAAGACAGGCAGGAGGGCGGTCCAGCGCTAGCGGCCTACGAGCGTGCCATCGAGCTGAACCCGGGTTGCGGCCGAGCTCATTTGAGGGCCGGGCTTCTCCTGAAGGACCTCAAGGAGTACAGCCGCGCCGCCAGGATGCTGAGGCATGCAGCCGATCTGACGCCGGGTGACCCGCACATTCTGCGCCAGCTAGCAGCTGTGCGCGCCCTTGAGCTCGTGCACGGTGGTATGCCAAAGACGGCGGTGTCGTCATGATAGATCGGAAGACCTGCGTTCGATGGTTGGAGGCCGCGAAACTGGCAGGGCGGGAGGACTTCGGCCGTTCCCTGGCCGCCGATTGGCTGGCAGCCTGGCCAGGTGACCGCCGGATTCGCTTCTGGCTGGCCACGCTCGAGTTCGAAAAGGGAGCAGCCAAGTCGGCTTGTAAGCACCTGCAACGCATTCTGCTTGCTGACCCGGAGTATTCCCCGGCCTATCCTCCGCTGGCCGAATCCCTGCGGACTTTGGGGGCGGAGGCCCGGGCGGAACTTTTCGCCGCATGTGGTCTGGCCCTCAGAGGGCAGCCGTTGACTGCGCCAGAATCAAGCTGGGCAGAGGCGCTTGTACGGGCAGTCACCAGCCTCGCCTCAGGCGATCTCAAGGGGTCGTTGGCCGCCAGTGAGCGGGTTCTGATGCTGAACCTTGAATCGCCTCTGCCGCTTCTCTTGAATATCAGAGCTCGGTTGAAGCTCGGTGACCGTCCGGCTTCAATCGCCTTGGCTCGCGCCGGGCACGAGCGTTGGCCCGAATGCGTTTTCTTCCGGGCGTTGACGGCCGATGACCTGATAAGCCAGGGGGTGATTCAGGACGGGTTGCGGACCCTCCACAGCGCAGTAACCGAGGACCCAATTGGAGAACTCGTCTCACGGGCCCTGGGAGAGGATCATCCCTACCGAGAAATGTGGCCGGAGCAACTGTCCATCAAGTTGAGCCGCCCCATCCCGGCTGACATCGCAGCTGTGCTGGGGGACAATCGTCTGGGAGGCGGAGCCCACGTCTCCGCCCCGGGAGCAGAGGCGGCGGATCACCCCAGCCTCTTGGGGAGTTCCGGCAAGCATGAGCCAGCGCAAGATGCCCCGGCTGAGGCGGCCAAGCCCAGCATCCCACCGCCCCCCGACCCCGCTGCCCACGCCCCTCCGCCTGAGGATCTGCCCTCTCCCGAGCCCTGGGAGGCGTTCCGCGGACCGGATCCCGGGCCGGAGACACCCAAAGTCGAGGACACTCCCGAGGATCTTGAAGACCTGCGGCAGGATTTCGACCGGCTTGCATCTCGGCTCAACCTGCCCCTGCGCAGAGGCGATGAAGACCGGCGTGTTCCTGCCTACATAATCCTCTCAAGCCGGACTCGTCTTGCTCAGGAATTCGGCGAGGACAAGTTTCAGCGTTTGCACGCGGCGATCACAGCTCTGGCGCGAGCCTCGAGGCGCCGCCCAGGTTGGAGCGCCTATCAGATGTATATTGATGACCCGGTCAGCTTGGAATCCTTCCAACTCATCCCCGCCGATCCGGGCAATGCCTGGCAGATCAAGATCCGTCTGGCTGAGCTCGATCAGGTGTTGGCCCAGCGCGGCGAGATGATCGGGGCTCTCCTCCTGGTGGGAGGGCCGCGTATCATTCCCTTCCATCTGCTTCCCAATCCAACCGACGACGTGGACGATGCGGTCCCTTCGGACAACCCCTACGCCACGACGGACGAGAATTACTTTGCACCCGAATGGGCCGTCGGCCGTCTCCCAATCGACACGGAGCCAGATTTGTTGGTGGAACTGCTTCAGAAGGCTGCCCGCAGTCATCTGTGGGCCTATGTCCCAGAGCCGCCTCTCATCAGAGTCTCTCGATGGATACGCGGCCTGCTTGGGAGAATCCTGGGCGGCCGGCTCAACAGTCTGGGGTACAGCGCCAGCATTTGGCGCAAGGCCTCTGTGGACGTGTTTCGAGCCATCGGCGAACCACGAGCCCTGATGACCTCACCCCCGATCGAGGCAGCTACACTGCCCCCCAGCGCGACGCGTCCTGTGAGACTGTCATACTTCAACCTGCACGGCCTCGAGGATGCCCCCGAATGGTTCGGTCAACGCGACCCCCTTCGTGACCGGGAGGGCGCTGAAGAGTTCCCTATCGCCCTGCGGCCTCGGGACATCGTGAACGGAGGTAGAGCTCCGAAAGTCGTATTCACCGAGGCATGCTACGGCGCGAACGTGCACGGCAAAACTCCCGAGTCCGCCCTGTGCCTGCGCTTCCTGGCCTCCGGCAGCCAGGCCGTGGTGGGCTCCACCAAGGTCTCGTATGGTTCAGTCACCCCGCCCCTTCTGGCCGCCGATCTGCTGGGCAAGCTATTCTGGGAGAATATTGGTGGCCGGCTTCCTTCAGGTGAAGCCCTGCGACGAGCCAAACTGCAGCTGGCCGCCGAAATGCACCGCCGTCAAGGCTTCCTTGACGGAGAGGACCAGAAGGCGCTGATCTCCTTCGTGCTGTTCGGAGACCCTCTCTACGCACCCCATCACGGCGGGCTGGCCCCGGGGCAGAAGACGATTATCCGCCGCAAGACCCGTCCGACCCGAATGAAAACGGCTTGTGCCCTTGGCGGCCCCGACATACCCGCAGGAGAATTGGACGCGGTCCCCTTAGAGACCGTCAAGTCGATTGTGTCAAAGTACCTGCCCGGCATGACGGAGGCAAACTGCCGGGTTCGTCATCAGCATCTTGGATGTCCGGCCGAGGACCATGCCTGCCCCACCAATGAGTTGGGAATCGAGTCGCTGCCAGGATTCGATGAGACCTATGTGGTCACCTTCTCCAAGACAAGAGCCCGAAATGAACACAATCACTTTCATTACGCCAAGCTGACCCTGGACGCCAAAGGCAAGATCTTGAAGCTTGCCGTGTCTCGCTAGTCGGTCTAGGGCACGCATCTTGCATCTTCAAGGAGGACGAGGAAGAAACCCATTATGAGGGATCCGGTTTCAAGATTAGGCTATCACTACTTTCCGGACGATCGGCACTTCGCGGCCTCGGATTTGGAGACCTGGCTTCCTGTCCTTCAATCCTTGAGCGCCAAGTGGATAACCCTGCAAGCCTCCCCTAAACGAGCTGTCCCCGAGCCCTTCCTGCGGGGCCTGCTCGATGCAGGCGTGGAGCCCATCATACACATTCCCTGTCAGGTCGACTCCCTTCGGCTGCCCGATCTGAGTCCCATGCTGGCCAGCTATGGTCGGTGGGGGGTCAGATACGTTGTCGTCTTTGATCGCCCTAACATGAAATCCAGCTGGAATCCCTCGGAGTGGAGTCGAGCGGATCTGATCGAGAGGTTCCTTGATCAGATGTCGCCTGTCCTGCACGCCCAGAAAGAAGCCGGGCTGCGGCCCACCCTGCCCCCGTTGGAACCAGGCGGTGACTACTGGGACACGGCTTTCCTCGAGGGGTCGCTTGAGGGTCTCGTCCGGCGGTCTGCAGCGGTTCGTCCCGAAGACCTGACACTCGCCCTTTACGCCTGGACCTACGGCAAACCGCTCAATTGGGGGGCCGGCGGTCAAGCCCGCTGGCCGGAAGCCCGGCCCTACCGGACGCCTCCAAAGAGCCAGGACCAGTTTGGCTTGCACATCTTCGACTGGTACGCTGCCGTGGCACAGGATACCGTGGGACAGGTTCTGCCGATGCTGGTTATCGCCGGCGGCGCTCTCCCTGAACATGCAGGCGGTTTGGATGAGGACCAGCATTCACAGACGAATGCGGAGATCGCTCGGTGCCTGATCGACAATGAATTTCCGGAAGCCCTGATCGGCTTCGTCTTCTTCCTCCTGGCCTCCGAGGTTGACTCCCCGCAGCATCCATCGACTTGGTTCCCATCAAGCGAGCAACCGCGAGAAGTGGTCAGCCTGATTCGTCATCTGGTTGCCATGCATCGCCAGGACCGCTCAGGGGATTCCAGGCTCGCCTTTGACCACTACGTGCTCCTGCCCAAGATGCCTGCAACTGCGCTACTCAGGATTTGGGGCCCGATAGGCGAATTCGCACTCAACCGGCAGGCAACGGTGGGCTTTTCCCGCACAGAAGCGGAACAATCGCGCAAGGTGACCATCGTAGAGGCCGACAGCGAAAACAACGATGCTCTGGCGAGCCGTCTGAGGCAGGCCGGCTGCCAGGTTGAGAGACTCACTCCGCAGACCGGCAGGATTCCTGAACCGACGCCCAAGATGCCCACCGACCTGAGTGTGCTAATCGAGACCATTCGATCTGGAGCCCCTCATGACCAGCCCTGAACTCAACAGACCCGATCCTGCACCACCTGAGCAGACGATGGATGACCAAAGTCCTTTCGGCGCACCCTGCATCAAAGTCCTGGGGTTGGGCGGAGGCGGCTCAAACGCAGTGAACCGAATGATCGAGCTGGGGCTGGGCGAGATCGAATTCATAGCTGCAAACACGGATAGCCAGGCGCTTTCCATGTGCCTGGCAGCAAAGCGCATCCAGCTTGGGCCGCGCGTGACCCGCGGCCTGGGCACCGGCGGCGACCCCGAATTGGGAAGCACGGCTGCCATGGAAAGCTCGAAGCAGATCGCTGCCGCATTGCGCGGCGCGGACCTGGTCTTCATTACTGCCGGGATGGGCGGCGGCACTGGCACCGGGGCGGCACCGATCGCAGCTGAAATCGCGAGGGAGTTGGGCACCGTAGTGGTCGCAGTCGTGACTATGCCCTTCGGTTTCGAAATGTCTCACCGTGCCAAGAACGCGGTGTTGGGCGTCAAGGCACTGAGCCCCCACACGCACACAATGATCACCGTCCCGAATGATCGACTCCTCCAGATCGTTTCAGAGAATTTGAGTCTTGAAGTCGCCTTTCGCCTGGCAGATGATGTCCTCCGGCAGGGTGTGCAGGGGGTATCGGAGCTTGTCACCCGGCCGGGTCTGATAAACGTCGATTTCGCCCATGTCCGGAGACTTCTGCGGCACGGCGGCGGATCCCACATGGCGATCGGACTTGGTGAGGGTCCGGAGAAGGCCCGGGACGCTATCCACCAGGCCCTTCACCATCCGCTTGTGGAGATCGAGAGCATCGAACACTCTGCGGGAGTTCTTCTTCATTTCACCGGCGGGGACGACCTGACCCTGTTTGAAGTCGGAGAGGCCGTCGACCACCTGCGGGAATCCCTCAACCCGGACGCTGACGTTATCATGGGGGCCACCACCGATGCCTCGCTCCATGGGCGAGCACAGGTCATTCTGA
>CAYGCA010000025.1:27666-31139 GCA_964348265.1 uncultured Anaerolineaceae bacterium
GGGACTTGGCGCCAGCCCGATGGCGAGCCTCGCTGAGCCTCAGGAGGTTGCGGAGGCTGTCCTGGAAGGTGCGCCACCCACCACCGGAGCAGAACGGGATGATCTGGACCTACCGGCCTTCCTCAGGCGAAGGGCTGAGATTGGATGAAAGTCAAGAACAAAGTGGATGAGAAAAGCATACGCCGGATCAGCATTCAGGTCGCAAGAAGATTTCCCGAGTTCTCGAAGGCCAAGCCAAGCGTGCGGAGGAGGCACAACAGCGGGAAAGACAATCCGCAGTTCCTGCTCACTTATAAAGCCAAAGCCAAGCTGCCCGGCGGGCGAACCTTGGACCGGATTGTGAGGGTGGTCGTCGACGCTGACGGCCACATCCTTCGGATGACGACGTCAAGGTGAGAGATGCTGAAGCTTCTGGCCAGTACCGAGCGGAAACTCAAGCTGATCTTCTGGCGGACGGTCGCCGGATTCCTTGGCTTCGCGGTTGATCGGCAAGTGAGCTTTCCAAAGAACAGAGAATACCTCGTTCTTTTCTGGGGGGTGGTTGCCTTCTTGCTGGGCCGTTGGTCCGCATGGTTCTATCTGGCACTCCACAATTAGCCCCCCCGGCTCCCCGACCAGACCGGAGCAGGCCCCGGCCTGCATTTGGCCTCGATTCCCTTTTCCGAACCTCAGACAAGGCCTTTCTTGGATTGCAGTCGTTTCGGCCCCGGAGTAGAATGCGGGCGCGTTCAACCAGGCTGCAAAAGGTCCGTGCTTGCATCTATGATGAGCAGAAGGCCGCCTCCACTCATCCTGCTTACGGTCATAATCCTCTGCTTCGCAATTGGCATCTTCACCGTCCTTGCCCGGAGGCCAAGACCTGAGGGCTCCTTCACCCCAGATTCAACCCCGTCCTACCCGGCAAGGATGCCCCCCGGGCCTGGCACCTCTATCCCACAAACCACCCTCCTCCTTTTGGGGGTGGACCGGCTCACCGGCCCCGATCCGATCCTGCGAGCCATTTGGCTGCTCAGCTACCGACTGCCAGGCAAGGATATCTTCTTTCTGGGAGTACCGCTCGATTACCCTGCCGAGAAAGAGTCCTCCCCGCCCATCTCAAGCTTGTTCGTCTGGAGCGACCCCTACAACACCCAGAACGCGTTCATGGAGAACCTGCTGGAGATCGTCAGCCTCAGACCGGATGCAGTTGTGATTATTGATGAACCCGGGTTCGCTTCCCTCATCGACTATGTGGGGGGCATCAATATTGACAGCACGTTACTGAATGGTAACGAAGTCATCACCTTCCTCAATCTGCTGGTAGAGCAGCCTGAGGGTCAACTGGCTGCACAGGCTCAATTGATCGAAGCGCTTGGCGATCGAGCCCCTGAGGTGGGCTCAACCCTGGACCTGACCGCCCTCGCCGATTTGGTTCCGGAGCATGTATACACATCAGAATCGATGGGCCAGTTGGCTGCTCTCCTCTCTCCGCTGCTGCCCATCGGCCCGGAGGCGATTCATGTTGACGTGATCAAATCTCGGTAGAGGGGCGCCAAGGGCTGCCACAGGCTGAGATGGAATATCGCCTTCTCAAGTACGGCAAGTATGTTAAACTTTGTGTATCCGCCAGGAATCAACTCGGGGAGAGTTACTCTCCAGAGGAGGTGAGACAGCCCAATCATTCCCCCGCCTCAGCTTGCCTGCAAACTCAGATCCATCAAGATCAGTCAGAGGAGGAGAACGCCATGCGAAAGTTGACCTTTTTTAGCTTGCTGATCCTTTTCAGCTTGCTCCTCGCCGCCTGCGCCCCGGTCGAGCCCACAGCGCCGCCCGCAACCTTACCGCCCCCCACCACCGAGCCCCCAGCGCCCCAACCTCCCGTGGGGCCCGATCTTGGCGGGCGGGAGGTCACCGTGGCAGTGGAGAACGCCTATCCCCCCTTCAACTACATCGACGAGGCCACCGGGGAGGCCATCGGTTGGGACTACGACGCCGTCCGGGAAATCTGCCAGCGCCTCAACTGCACACCCGTCTTCCAGGAAGCCGCCTGGGACGGGATCTTTCCCGCCATGCAGGCCGGCGAGTATGACTGGCTCGCCGATGGCGTCACCTATACTGAAGAGCGCGACGAGATCGTCGACTTCTCCATTCCCTACGTCACCATCGGCCAGGTTCTCTTGATCAACTCCGCCGACTCCATTGACGACGTCGAAGCCTTCAAGCAAGATTCCAGCAAACTGGTCGGCACGCAGATCGGGACCACCAACGAGATCGTCGCCATGGACAATTTTCCCGAAGACCGTATCCAGAGCTTTGAAGAGTTCGGGGGCGCGGTTTCAGCCCTGATGGCCGGGGATGTCGATGCGGTTGTGATCGACACCGTCGCCGCCGTGGGCTTCATCGGTGAGAACCCCGGCAGACTCCAGATCGGAGCAGAGCTCACTTCCGACGAAGATCTGGCCTTCGTCTTCCCGCCGGGCAGCGACCTGATCGAAGCCATCAATACTGCGCTGGAGGCCATGAGAGCCGATGGAACCCTGCAAGCCTTGAACGACAAGTGGTTCAAACCAAAGGTGGAGCTTCCCCCGTTACCCGATCTTGGCGGGCGGGAGGTCACCGTGGCAGTGGAGAACGCCTATCCCCCCTTCAACTACATCGACGAGGCCACCGGGGAGGCCATCGGTTGGGACTACGACGCCGTCCGGGAAATCTGCCAGCGCCTCAACTGCACACCCGTCTTCCAGGAAGCCGCCTGGGACGGGATCTTTCCCGCCATGCAGGCCGGCGAGTATGACTGGCTCGCCGATGGCGTCACCTATACTGAAGAGCGCGACGAGATCGTCGACTTCTCCATTCCCTACGTCACCATCGGCCAGGTTCTCTTGATCAACTCCGCCGACTCCATTGACGACGTCGAAGCCTTCAAGCAAGATTCCAGCAAACTGGTCGGCACGCAGATCGGGACCACCAACGAGATCGTCGCCATGGACAATTTTCCCGAAGACCGTATCCAGAGCTTTGAAGAGTTCGGGGGCGCGGTTTCAGCCCTGATGGCCGGGGATGTCGATGCGGTTGTGATCGACACCGTCGCCGCCGTGGGCTTCATCGGTGAGAACCCCGGCAGACTCCAGATCGGAGCAGAGCTCACTTCCGACGAAGATCTGGCCTTCGTCTTCCCGCCGGGCAGCGACCTGATCGAAGCCATCAATACTGCGCTGGAGGCCATGAGAGCCGATGGAACCCTGCAAGCCTTGAACGACAAGTGGTTCAAACCATAGTTCGATCGAGATTTGCCTCCACGTAGGGCTAGGGCAGGCCGCGACGCTCCATCCCGGCCTGCCTTTGAATCCGGAGAAGAAGTCCGAATATGACAGATCAAGCACAGGCCCAAACAACCAGACGCAGGCGCCCGGGTGTCCTGGATGGAACCCTGGATATCTCGGCGCTCCCTTGGTGGGCGATCCTGCTCATCACGACCGGGCTGATCCTTACTT
>CAYGCA010000026.1:0-2329 GCA_964348265.1 uncultured Anaerolineaceae bacterium
GCATGTATAATGCCTCGATGCGCTCCGCAATCGCTGAACGGCTGATCGCGCTTAATCGGGAATTCTACCAGACGCTTGGGGAGCCGTTTGCGGAGACCCGCCGGCGGCTCCAGCCCGGCGTTCTGCGCGCCCTGGAAGACCTTCAACCCGACCATGCGGTGCTGGATCTGGGCTGCGCCCACGGCGCGCTGGCAGCCGAATTGTCGCGCCGCGGGCATCGCGGGCGCTACCTCGGGCTGGATTCATCCGCCAGGCTCCTGGAGATCGCCAGGCGTGATCAACTGGGGCAGCAGTTTGAGTTCCGGGAACTCGATATGACCGAGGAGGCCTGGCACAACCAGGTGGGAGGCCGCTTCGACCGCATCTATGCCTTCGCACTCCTCCACCACATTCCGGGGTTGGCCCGAAGGCAGGAACTGCTGATCGAGATCGGCAAACTCCTCGACCAGACCGGTCGGCTGGTCTTCTCCGTTTGGAACTTCATGCAGAGCGACCGGCTTCGCGAACGAGTTGTCCCCTGGGAAGCTGCGGAAATCGAGGCGGAGCAGGTCGAGGACGGCGACTACCTGCTGGATTGGCGTCGCGGCGGCTATGGCCTGCGGTATGTCCACCACTTCACGGAGATCGAGCTTGAAGGTCTGGCGAGCGAAGCGGGGTTTGAGGCTGTGGAGGAATTCGAATCCGACGGCGAAAACGGCCGCCTGGGACATTACGAGATCTGGCAAAAGGCTGCGGTCAGGTTGAAACTGTGAGGCGCCCGGTCATGGAGACCAGGCAAGCTCTCCATGCCCCCCCGCCTCGCCCAGGTAGCGGGGGTCGCCCTCCTGCAGGAGAAACACCCCGCCGGGCTGGAGCGCCGCCAGGTGGCCTCCATCGGGCGACCAGGCCGGCCACGGGCTGTCGGTGTCCCAATCCGTGATCGGCTGCATGCTACCCCCATCCGCCGGGATGGACCAGAGTTCCCACGGCAGGCCGTGCGCCTCGGCGGGCTGAGCCCGGAGCCAAGAGCCGGCGCGGTCGGTGAAGGGCGCGGAGGTGGTGGAGGGAGGCCCGGAGGCGCCGAACACGACCGTGCCGCCGTCGGGAGAAATGCGCAGCCCGCTCAGTATGGCGAAGGTGCCTTCGGCCACCAGTTCCCGCGGGTTCGAACCATCCACGTCTGAGACCCAGATCGCCCTCCCAAAGCTCTCCCGGTCCAGGCGCAGGTAGGCCATTCGCTCCCCATTCGCCGAGAGGGTGGGCTGCTCCGCGTTTTGAAGGACCAGTTCGGGCTCGCCGCTGCCATCCGCCGCCATGCGTTCGATGTTCACCACCAGTTCGCCTTCGCCGCCGCCCTCGTCGGTGAGGACGTCGGTGTGTGTGAAGTAGATCCAGCGACCGTCGGGGGACCAGACCGGGTTGGCGTAGGTTTCGAATGGACCGTCGTGGACGACGAGCGGCTGCAGTTCGGAGCCATCCGCGCCAAGCAGGTAGATATCGGTGCGGAGGACGGCCGAGACCTCGGGCGCGTAGGCGAGGGCCAGGCGCTGCCCGTCGGGAGAGACGGCGACCCCCTCCACGTGCGCGTCAGCCGGGGGCGCCCAAAGCTGGGATCTCTGGCCGGTCTGCAGGTCGATCTGCCACAATCCCATATCGCCCTGGGTGTAGATCAGCTTTCCGGGCAGCCCCAGTTCAGAGAGCGGGCCGACCGTGGGCGCGAAGGTGGCGGTCGCCAGAGGGGCGTCGCTGTGCTCCGGTTCGTCCGCAGGGGCCGGCGCTTGTCCGGCGCAGGCCGCCCCGAGGGCGGCGAGGAGAAACAGGAACAGGATGGATTTCGGCAGCTTTGAGGTATTCATCGAGCGAGAATGCTACCTCAGTCGTGATCCTTCATCAAGGCTCAGGTGGAGAGGGATTCCGAGGGAACTGGCGGCCAAACGCCTGTGGAGCGTCTTCTTTGACACGCTTCTGGCTGCATGTTAGAATGGCCTACGGCTTGGCCGGGAGCCTTTCCGACCAGGAGGGATGGCCGAGCGGACGAAGGCGGCGGTCTTGAAAACCGCTGTGGGTGGCGACACCCACCGGGGGTTCGAATCCCTCTCCCTCCGCCTAGCACCAGAATAGTATGGGGAGGTGCCGGAGTGGTTGAACGGGGGCGCCTGCTAAGCGCTTATAGGGGCATAAACCTCTATCGAGGGTTCGAATCCCTCCCTCCCCGCCAGAACGATTGCCCTCGTAGCTCAGCGGATTAGAGCACTTGCTTGCGGAGTAAGGGGTCGCAGGTTCGAGTCCTGCCGAGGGCGCTGAAGGGCCGCTTCCAGGGAATGGGAGCGGCCGTTTCGCGCCTGAATTC
>CAYGCA010000026.1:2339-18091 GCA_964348265.1 uncultured Anaerolineaceae bacterium
TCCCGGCCCTGCACCGGTTCGACATCGACTCCAACCGTCGCCTCCGCCGCGCCGAAGCACACCTGCAGGCCGTCGCGGAATGCACTGAGATCGCGTCGCACCTTTCGCCGCTCCCGCACAGGGAGCACCCTATTCACGAGTCAGCTGGGAAAATCAGGCAAGCCTGCGCCGCCTGTTATGCGAAGGACAAGACACTCTTCTCCATAATAGCCGACACAGGCCAGGTTACCTTGTTCTCGCGCAGCAGCAGCATGGGCCGGTGGAGGGCATCCTTGAAGCGGATTAATGAGTCACAACGCTATTGAATGGAGCATCCAGATAATGTAGTATAGGAGTAGCAACGAAAGCCTCGGTGTCGGGGGAAACCAGGCAACCACATTGAACCAAGCAAGCCCGACCTTCTCCGAGGTCGGGCATTCTCATTAGGGGGCACCCGAAGAGGTTCTTCGATGGGAGGTGGGGCTATCAAGAAGAAACTTCTTGCTGTATCCCCCGTACTGGCCGTTTTCGCGCTCTGCCTGGGCCTGCTCCGATCACAGGGCGGCGAAGCAGCCCTACTGCATGGGACAACCATCCGGGTCTCTGTTGCCTCCAGTGGAGCTCAAGCGAATCATCATTCTTGGCCCGAGTCGATTTCCAGAAACGGCCGCTTCGTGGCCATCGGGTCGGACGCAACGAACCTCGTCGGCGGAGACACTAACCTCTCCCGGGACGTCTTCGTTCACGACACCCTCACAGGCGTGACAACCCGAGTGTCGATTGCGCAGGATGGCACACAGGCAGATTCGCATTCCCATGGGGCATCTTTGTCGGCGAGAGGGCGTTGTGTCTCCTTCCGCTCTCGGGCCAGCAATTTGATACCCGGAGAAACCATGCATGGGGGGCATATCTATGCCCGCGACAATGAGACTCGTCAGGTTGGGCTGGTCTCCAAGGCCACGGACGGCGCACCGGGCAATGAACCTTCCGGTGGGGGAAAGATCTCCAGCAAAGGGCGGTATGTCGCCTTCCACTCTTGGGCAGACAATCTCGTCGATCGTGATATGAACGACGCAGCGGATGTTTTTGTTCACGACTTATGGACCGGCCTGACCTCCCGCCTCTCCATTGCCTCGAACGGAAGGGAGGGCAATGACGATTCCTATTACCCGTCTATTTCAGCAAGTGGCCGCTATGTCGCCTTTGAATCGAGATCAACGAACCTCGTCAAAGGGGATACCAATGACTACCCTGACATCTTCTTTCATGATAGAGACGTAGATGGGGATGGGATCTATGACGAGCCTGGCGCAACTGCGACCATTCGCATCTCGGTGTCATCTTCCGGACGGGAAGGGGATGAGTATTCACGCGGCGCCTCCATCTCTGCCAATGGGGAATATGTGGCCTTTGTATCTAAAGCCAGCAATCTCGTCCACGGTGACCATAATGACACCGAGGATGTGTTCATTCGAGACCTTCAGGCAGGGAAGACCTTTCGCGTCTCCGTAGGCTCGAATGGCTCAGAGGCGAACGATTATTCCCAATACCCATCAGTGTCGGCAGAGGGGCGATATGTCGCTTTCTCTTCCTTTGCGACAAACCTGGTGTCCGGTGACACTAACGGTCTCCAGGACGTTTTCGTTCACGACAGGCAAACCCGGGAAACCTCGCGTGTTTCCCTCAGCTCCAGCGGGGCGCAAGGAAATGATGGCTCTTCGTCCCACCCTTATTTGTCGGGAGATGGAACAAGGCTCGCATTTCAGTCCGGGGCCTCGAATCTGGTGCAGGGCGACACGAATGGCTGCTCGGATGGCTTTCTCCACATCCTCCCAAATGGCTTGAGCGGTTTCATGGGCAGCGTCCCGGGGGCCAGCGCTGGTGAGTCAAGACAGGGTGCGCCCTCCAAGCCGATAGTAATCGGCTTCGCCAGTGAGATGCCGTGCTTTGGGCCGTCGGAGTCACCGCCCGGGCGTGGTCCTTGAGCTTTCAGCGCGTTCCACGAGATACCTGAAGTAATCTCCAATTCATTGAGAATGCCGAACAGGGAGACCGCAGCTACTGGAGCGGCTCATCCGCCTGCTTCAATGGCTTTCGGGATGTGGTCGAAGTACTCGTCAGCCGATAGACGGCGGGGCAAGAGCACATGTGACCCAATTCCTTAGGGCCATAGGGTGGTTTCTTTCCCTAGACACTAAGTCAGGGTGGTAGCCCTGGATTCCTGTCGCCCTTGGGATCAGAGCAACCTGGAATCTCGTCTTTCTATCCGCCGCAATCCCCCTTTGCTGCCGTGAGCTCCTGGTCTCCGCCACGCTCAAGCTCAGAATGGGAGGTCATAAACTCCACTATGAGAAACATCTAAGCGGCTTGGGCCGATTGCCGGCCTGCTAGCAAAGTTCAAGGCACCACGGGTCAGTCGTCCGCCTCCAGGAGCGCAGCCGAGATCTCCGCGAATTCAGACAGCAACTTGGTCGATATCATAAGTTCACTTCTCGCTGTCTCAGCATTCGCTGCCACGGCCGCCTCCAGAGCCAAGGTGTAGTGGCCCAGGGCCTCCCCGAGAATCTCATGCGCTTCCAAGACACAATCAGGCGGCCGGATGCCCCCATGCCGCTCTTCGCGAGCGCGTGCGTCCATAACCTGAGGGAACGTGAGGATGCCACTCTCGGTGATGATTTGCATATCCCTGATTGTCTCGTTGAAAAGCGGAGCTACCGACCGCGACCAATCACGAAGACCCTCCCGGCTGCAGGTCTCCTCGATAGACAGTGCTGTGGTAACCAGGGCGGGCTCGTCCGCCTCCTTCTCCGGCACAGCGATAGCTGACCGAGGTCCGCGCGGCGTGCACCCGAAAACTAGGAGCGACAGAAGAACGACGAACCCGATCCTCATCCTCTTCCCTACTTGCTGGCCGGAACCCCTCGGACGCGAGCTATTTGCCGGGCCATTGAGATGATCGTTCAGGTACTTCGAAGGTAGCGATACAAAGGATCGACAGCCAATCGCCCCGGCCGAGCACGACAACTTCTTCGGGGTTTCGACGCCGACTAGCCCAGATCTCATGGTCTGAACAGAACTTCGCCGGATCTCCTACGCCAGCGGGCGCTCATGGGAGGTCTCAGCAAAAGGAGGCCCCCACCAGAGGGGGATCAGTGGGGGCTCGGAGTAATCTCGTTGATTACTTTCGACTACTGACGGAGCATTAGAATGAAGAGCCGCTGTCAGGCGTGTTGTGTGACCTCAGCTGTGTCTCTCCCCCTCTTTGCACCGCTTCCCTCTAGATCTTACCATAACACCTGAAGATCCGATCCCCAGTTGGCAGACCCTGGGCCCAAGGAAGCTGTAGAACCGGAATGAAGTCCTGCGGGAGACGCATTGTCCATGAGGCAGACGAAGCCGTCTGCATGCATTTCAGACCCCGTTCCCAACTCTCAAATCCAATCTCCGGCGTAAGGCGGGTTTGGGGACCCGCCCTACCGCGCACACCTCCTATTCTGAGGCGCTCATTCGTGGATACCGCGGGGCCGCGCGCAGCGTCCGAAGCTTCAAGCACATTGCTCCAGCCCGCGCGGTCAAACCATCCAGCGAAGACCAGCCGGGCAGAAGCAGAGCGTAGAGGCCCCTAGCTCTGGGTTAGGGTGTATATGGAACGGCGTAGTTCGGGATGAACTCGAAATCAACGCCTGGGGTCACCTCATGGGCCAAATCGGGTCGCGGGCCGCCGTCCAGTGTGAAGCTCGTCCGAGCGTGGTGCCGGAACCAACCCACCTTTGTTGGATGGGGTTCGCCGTCCGAAACCCTCAGCAGCTCATGGTAGTGGACATAGCCCCGTGAGGCGTAGCGCTCTGCCTTTTCTGGCGCCATGTAGAGCAGCTCGCCATCCGGCGCATCTGAGGACCACCAGCTTGGCGCCCCGAACGGACCGGTGTTGAAGTGCTTGCCCACCAGTTGGTTCGGGCCAGCCTGAACCCAGTAGTGACCCGGAACGTCTCGAGCGCCACCCGGGGCATCTGGCGGGCCTGCCCAGTAGTAGTCCTCTCCGTCTAGGCTGATCACAATGCCACGGACAAAACCGGCCGCGCTGGCTGGACCCACGGCCAGGACGAGGAGGGCGAACAGCATGAGCAAACTGAAGAGCCGCTGCTTTGAGCGGGTTGTTGTAGGCATGGGGTGTCTCCTTCTTCTCTCAATGATCAGACTCGCCGAGTGGATCCACTGGGCACCGCAGTTCTCAAGTTCTAGAAGCCATTTCAAATGTCGCTGCGATAAACCAGGTCACCATCCCCTCACTTCGGCGGTCCGGACCTCTCTGCCTTGGAAGCCGATTAGGCCGGCTTGGTTTATGTTCTCGGCTAGGCTATGGATCGAGACTATGGTCACTCTTTTCACCCCCAGACAAGTATCCGCGATCGACCTCAACCACAGGATCGACTCGCAAAGGATCAGGCCCGAGCGTGCGGCTTGAGAACGCCCTGTGGCCTCTTCACGTGTCTTTCCGGCCCCAAAGCCAGATATCATCGAAGCTCAGACAGAAGAGGCACAGGGCGCGCACTTCCATGCTCAGCGCCCGGGTGAGGCTTGAGCGAACTTTCTCACCTAGGCGCCAAGACTCCTTTGACGACGGAGTCCCATCTCTTCGGATTCGCCGCCACCGGCGGGATCCTGCGGCACGCTATTCCCTTTGCCCGAATGATCCGGGGGCACGGTACGGATGGCATCGCAGCCGAAGAACTTGTGAACATTGCCTCCCTGATCCACCCATTCGCCCTTCACACAGGCCTCAGTGTCGCCCGGTTGGATGCCCGACTCCGACGCTCTAAAGTGCAAGACCATGTCGTCGTCGCCGTCTTTCGTCACTTCATCGAGCTCAAAGGCGTCCTCGATATGGCCTCGGTTGTGTCGCTCGCTGGCGCCTCCCGTCTCGGGGAACACAATGTCGGCTGGACCAAAGCGTACACTGAGTGGATCGATCGTGGTGGCGTCGAAGGCCACAGGGAGGCCGTACTCACCGGCTGCGGTCGTCAAGACGGCCACCGGTACGCTGCTGCGCATGTTGATCGAGTTCGGATCGCTCCCTGGCTTGATGTTGATCGCCACCGGTAACACACACTCGATCGCCACCATCACCTCAGCCTGGTTGTTGCTCAGATCGGGATCGCTGTCGGCCGGGTCGAGCGGCTCGATCTCGTTTACGAATTCGAAGGTGTGACCGCTGGCTTCCTGACAGCTGACCGTGAATACCTCCTCTACCTCCCGCAGTTCATTCAGGCCAAGGGCTGGCTCCACGATCACGAGATTTGGCGGCACCACCGTGGCGCCCGGGGAGGCGGTAGCCGTGGTCGTCAGCTGAACATCCATCGGCGCCGACGGCCCGTTGTTGGTGATCACCGTGCGCAGCGTGAGGTCGACCAGCTCGCCAACCAGGATCTCCAGCGGCGGATCGACAGCCTCAAAGCTCACTATCTCCAGGTCGGCGGCCGCCACGACAGCCGTATCCTCTGAGACACTGTTGTTGCCAAGATCGGGATCAATGGCTATCCCGGTCACCGAAGCGTTGTTTGTGATGGTGGTCGGTCCACCAGCGTTGAACACCAGGTCCGGGTCCACCGCTACCTCGATCGTGAACTGCTCCATATCCCCGGAAAGCATATCGCCCAGATCGCAGGTGAGGGTTCCCACCGGCCCTTCGACACAGTTGTCGGTGTCTGAGAAGTAAGTTACCCCTGAAGGAAGGTTATCCGTAACGACCACATCCAGGGCAAGATCGGGCCCATCGTTTGTGACCGTAAGATCGTAGAAGAGCTGCTCGCCAGCGATAACCGGGTCAGGGTTATCAGACTTGGATATCGTCAGATCGGCCTCGTTCACGATCGGCGCCGGCTGGGTATCAAAGAAGACGTCTGGGTCAGGCCGACCACCGGGGAAATTAGGCGTGACCAGAATGTTCCGATTGTCACCCCAGGAGTAGTAGAAGTTGAGCCGGTCGGCGGCGATCGCTATGTACTCGCCCATATAGCACGATCGAACATTGGGATCGAAGTTGGGCAAGATCGGAGGGACGCCGAAGGTCACGTCTGTCACCCGGATGATGGGGTCAAAGTTTAGTCCACCGTCCCTCGAGAATGCTTTGTAAACGTCGACGTTTAAATTGTTAGCGGCGTCATTCCGGCGGTCATACCAAGCAACAGAAACGGCGCCGGCACCGCCCACCTCAACAAACGGCTCAAACTGGTCGGTAGCCCCTCCCCCGCCCCCCAGTTGAATCTCAGGGCTCCACATTGCCCCTCCGTCTGTCGAGAAGCTGAAGTGTACGTCGCTGTTGTCAACGTTGCCCCCCGGGTCGTGAGCCCAGACCAGGTAGATGGTTCCGTCGAAGGGACCGCCGGTCGTATCGACCGCCATCCAGGTCTGATGCAGCATCCGGATGTTGCCATTCAGGGTGGTGCGGAAGAAATCAAGACAGTTAACCACTCGATCCGTGCCCGGGGCCCGTGTCGGCAGTGAGTTCACCGTTACAGTTGGGCCAAACATGATCCCGCCGTCTGTTGAGCGGCGGAAGAGGATGTCGTCAGTGCTGCGCTGAGCCCAGGACACGTAGACATCGCCATTGGGGCCCACCTCGATGCTGCACCCGAAGGGCGCGCCTCCAGGAGCAACAACCTGTTCATTCTGGTAGGTCGCACCTCCATCAATGGAGCGCGAAAAGCGCAGCTCACTGGTGCCCAAGAAGAAACGCGTCCAGCATACGTATATGTCGCCATCGCGTGGGCCGCCGGTGTTGTCGACTGCGATCCACGGTTTGTCCTGACTACCGGTCAATGTAGAGGCTACGGGGGCAGCATTGACCAGAGTTGGAAAAGTCTGACCATCATCTGCTGAAATGGCCACCCCAATGCCCGGGCTGGCCCCAATGCCGGCGAAGCTGGCAAGCTCGGCATAGTAGAACGTGCCAGAGGCCTCATGGACCGCCAGAACGGGATCGCCACTTTGGCCGATGCCCCCCAGGTCGGTCCAGGTGGCTCCCAAATCCGTAGATCGGGAGAGACCCGAAAAACCTCCAGGTCCCGAATTGTTGTAGCCGGCGACGATCGTATTGCCCAGCACAGCTAGGGTAGTCTCACTCTGCGTGGTGTTTTCAGGGGTGTCATCGGTCGGATCGTTGACGATGACATCCCCACCGGCCAGAACAGTCGGCGGACCGATGTTGCCCCCTCCAGTCAATCTGTGCAGGAATCTTGAGAGTAGGCCTGGGGTCGATTCCGAGCTCGGCATCAGCCCCGCCTGACGCAATATGTGCATTTCGAACGCGGCCGAGGGGGCCTCAAAAGGACCCAACTGTGCAAGCAGCTGGAGTGGATCATCCGACTCCTGCGCCCTGGCTGCTGAAGGGACAGAACCACTCATGAGCGCCAGGCAGAGAACGAGCCCCATAGTGAGGGCAGGCGTACCAAGCCGCCTGCCAGAGAAAAATCGAATGCCATGCTGCATGATACAGTCTCCTTCCTAGACCGGCTCAGGGCCGGATGAACGAAACACTCTCCAAGATTGCCTCAACTTGAGCGAGTCTCTCCGAGCGCTTGTCTGGATTGGCAACGACCGCGGAGACGATCTGTATGCGGTGGTTGTTTGTCTGCAAGAAGATCGTCGTGTCCTGGTTTTCATTTGTGGCCCGAAAGGCGACCAGTCCAGACAGCTCTGTGAGCTGGAAAAGACCAGCCAAGGTATCACCGTACGTCTGGCGCATGAAGCCCTCCAGACTCAAGCCATCCCGCAGAGGCCTTGCACAAAATTGCACAAACGAGTGGAGCACGACCGCGTCCGAACCGGAACCCTCCGGAGGTTGATGATCAGTCGCAAGGACCTGGGGCCTAACCTGCCAGCCAGCAGGGTACAGCAGAGTGTATCCCACCAGAAGGTTTTCCAGTTTGTTCAAGGACACGGGTGCGGGTTCCGTCTCGTCAGGCCCATAGGCTCGATCTGCGGTCGTCGCAGCGGCCGCAGGACTCTCCAGATCGGCTGAGGGTGATGCCAGGTGAGTTGGCAAGCCATTCCGAGAAAGCGCCTCTTCGGAAGCCAACGTAAGGTCGCGAGGCGTCAGCGTGGTCGGCTCGGTCATGGGCGCCACCGCTACACATCCTGAAACCAGAACTGCGATGAGGATCGCTATGGCCGCCGGGGCAGACCTATGCATAACGACAAATCACGCCCACGAAAACCCCTCTCAGCTTGCGACTTGCTCCAGACAGGGATCCGTCATTGTAGAAAGAAAGACGCGCCTGCTACGTCCGACTCATCGGATCGGCGGGCGCGATCTCTTGAACCCCTCCTCAATGGCTACCGCTACTCTAGCACAGAACAAACTGGGGAGTCAACGCGCCGCTGGGACCTTCTGAGGCCATGGGGGAGGAGCGGAGTGGTGGAAAGGATCTAGCGCTCCTTCATATTCCAGGGTGAGGGAGGCTCGGGTCTTCGCCGAGAGAACCCCGCCGATCCTCGCCGGCAGGGGAATTCAACGGGCCTAGGTCAAGTTGGGGAGTTAGTCAAATCTCCAGGCGATTCTTCCGTTCGACCGCTTCGAATGCTCTCTCGATGGCTTCATCAATCCAAGCCTCGGAAGGCTGCACTTCCTGCGACCGTTCGGAAAGAGCAAGGTACAGAGCCGATAGGCCAACACCTACGATCAGGCCGAGAATCACACCAACAATCAGTCCACTCATCATCGTATTCATCTAGACACCCTTTCGCTCTGTGTCCTCAGTATAGGGCTGGAGAACGGCCCATGGACTTGCAGTACCCTTACACGTGGGTTCCTACAGGGAACCTCGGCCGAAGCGCTCGGTGCTCCAGGCCGCAGCGACTCATCATCACTGCATTAGGACCGGCAGAGTATCCCTGGGTCGTTGTCAATACGCGTGGAGTCTTCAGGCAGTTTGGGGTAAGGGGTACCCAGAGGGATTCGGGCGATGAATGACCGAACGATTCGGGAGGCTACCCTCGAAATTGCAGGCGCGATCAGCAGTTCAGGTCGATCTCTCCTGGCCTAAAAAGCGAAGCCAACGTTTGCGCAGATCTCATGCCCCGGCGACAGCTTGGGAGAGTGCCAGGCTGGAGCCCCGAGCCCGCCAAGCCTAGAGAGGGAGCTAGGTCGGACCTCTGCCAGGCCCACCGCTGAACTGGTCTTCTCCCCGCGCCTCTGCTGTGTAATCGGCGGCCCCCGGCTCCGTTCTCACTCTCATCCCCCCGATTCATCTTCGAGTCACATAGTCCCGCAAAGTGGATCGTGGGGCAGACTGCAAGACTGGTTGAAAATAGCAGCTATCTCGCAAACGCCATTGAACCTCCTGCCGAATTTCAGTTGGGAAAAGGCTGACAGCTAAAAAGCCCGCGCCGTGGAAAGCGTTCAGGCGTCTATCGGCACGCCATACATCTGATCGGGAAGCAGGATTTCTCGATACTGATCTCGTAGGGCTCTACGAGCGTCATCGCATAGATGACACGCATCGGCATAGGCCTCTCGATGAGAGAGCCCAAACCGACGAACTACCTCCGCTGGCCCCCCTTCAAGCAGCGGACCGGTGATGGGATGCGATTCTGCATCGTAGGTCTCGAAGATCTGCCTCAGCGACCTGCGAAAGAGGTTGCCCAATGAGATCCCCTGGCAGATGTGGAGGTTTCCAAGCGGGTCTACATGCACCCTGCCCGGGTCCCGCAGGTCCTCGTACGGGCACTCCGTGAATTGTTTCCAGGCATGCTGATCAGCATTTATGACAAGCTTCTCCGCGGCCCGCCCGCGATACATGACTTTTGACTCACCGATCGGTAGCTGACCAAAGCTTGAGGCTGCATTGGAGGTTTCTGGTTGAGCGATGCTGATAATCCCAATCGGAATGCCCAGTTGCTCGGCCGCCGCCGCAGCGTTTTCTGCCAGCCGGCTGAGCTCTGCGCTCCAGTGATAGAGATCGCTACTGATCGAGAGATCCTGAACCATGCCTGCAAGCGGTCTCAGCCACTCAGTAGCGTCTTCCAAATCAGTCGCCCAATATCCGTTCGAAACGATCCCGACCTTGAAGCCCATATGAGCCGCCTCCTGTACGCCCCTCAGCAGAAGGGCGTAATAGAGGAACGGTTCACCTCCTTCGAAATAGATCCACTCTACCGTCCCAAGTTCCTCAGCTTGCCGGAGGATCTGCCGGATGTTCTCTAGGGTCATCGTGCCCGTTTGCCAGGGACTGCCCCAGACAAAGCAGTGATCGCACTCAAGGTTGCATTGATAGGTCAGAAGCAGGTGCAGACCTTCAAGTTTCATCTCCCATCTCCTATTCCGCAGAGTCTCTGCCCACTGCCACGCGGTCTACAAGGCTCGGAATCCTAGCTCCGGCGGGATGACGAACATTGGGGCCCTCGTGGGCGATCCGAGGCCGCGCCAGCGCCAGATCAGAACCCCTATTCGGGGCTGGCGCCTCCCAAGCGCCGAGCCAGGCAGCCACCCTATTTGGGATCCAATAGGACGCCCGTGAATAGGTTTAGACCGGTCTGGTCATCCCGAATGGCGCAGAAGAAAGGCCGGTCAACGATCATCGAGAATCTCTCGGGAGGGAAGCCCCTCGCCATGCTCACCGCCGTCGCAGCCGAGGCCTCGGTTCCCTCCTCGTTCACCTCCATGTAGCTCTTGTGTCGAACCACGCTGATTTGCAGAGGCCCGGCGCACATTCCTTCGAAATTCGCGCCTGATCGGAAGGCTATACCCATCCCCAGCGCCTCGAGGGCTTCCTTCAGTTCCGCCTCGTATTCCACTTTGAAGCGCGGCACACTAATGTCGCCCTCCACCTCGCGAAACTGACTCATCCAGACGTTCCAGCTCTCCCAATTCAGGTTCTTCTGGAACTCAGTCAGTGAGGTCTTCTTGTTTGGAAGGAAAAGGTACATGCTCACCCGACCATCACCATAAGGAAGGCTTGCCGCCTGGAATTGCCTGTTCTCGAAGTACCTGTAGCGCCCTGACTGGTGCATCATCAGGGTGGTCTTCCGGCCACCATCCGGTAGGCTAAAGGTGCCCTCGGAGGTCGCCTCCTTGTCAAACTGCCGATGCCACATGCCTTTGAAGTAGATTGCATTGAGCAGCAGGAGGATCGCCTGAATAAGATCACCCGGCCCTACCAAGTCATCGATCTTCCCTGCTGTTGCCTCGTTCACCCAGCCATTAATGGTGGACAAGGCCTCGGGCGCACCCAGGTTCAGGCTGGTTACTTTCGCACGGTAGAACTCCTCATTCCTTCGAATGAAGTCGGCTTCGAACTCGATCCCTTCGTGCGCCCATAGCGAATTGGCGGATTCCAGTTCGACCCGGGGGTCAAGTGCTTCCATTCCAATGCGCAACGCTTTGTTGGCCTCATTGATTTCCTGAAGGCTCAGTCCCCTCACTCCGAGCGCATCCGCCATGGCCTGTTTCGTCGTGCCCCGAGCTCCGTTGTAGGTCATGCCAAGCGCGATTGCGATGCTGGCAGGAGAGACGAGCAGATTCTTGCCCGCATCCAGCTTCCTCAAATGGGAAAGCAGCCGGAAGCCAAAATCATTCTGGGCGGCAACCAGCTTTTCTTCGACAGCCCCTTTTTCCGTGAGCGCAGCTATTCTTCCCTCCCTCCGCTACCCATGGGGCTCAGGCCCCCTTCAGAACCGACGAGTCGGGAAAGGACCAAATGATCGCGACTCACGCCTTCGATGTTGGGATTCTCGCTCCTTTCGCTGCTACCCGAAATGAACATCTGCAAGAATTCGGAACCCAACCTCAAGCGAAGTTGGACTCAAGAGTCAACCACATTTGAGGTCATCCCCAGCCTGTGGAGGCGCAGCTGCACTCAGCTGACGCCGGCGTGCGTCTGGTTGCGCCTTACCCTATCTTACATGCTGGCGGGAAGCGATTCAAGCGGACTGGGCATCTCCATCGGGGAGGACACCGGAACTGGCCCTTCTAAAACGCAAGTCGCCCTTGAGGATGGGGCGTTGGCATCCGCCATGCCAAGCGAGCGGGCAAGCCCCTTCGATCGCGTTTCTTCAGGAGTATCATCGCAAACTTCCCGTTTAGACCGCCAAGGCCCGCCGAACAACCGGCCGGGCAGGCCTGAGGGGAGGCTAAGTCCTCTCAAAGACCTGCTCGGAAGGCCAGTTGGCCGCTGTTGACCCGCCAGGCGGAGCGCGCGCCAAGAAAGGGAGCTCGTCAGGTGTCCGAAGTCTGATAGGAGCCTGCCAGTAATCACACAAATCCTGGCCATTTCGATCCGGGCAAGAGCCCAAGACGCGAAGAACCCTATCGTCGATAGGGTTCTTGCAGCATTTGGCAGGAGAATGATACCGGTTGGCCCAGCATGCCGCCGAGGTATCAAAAGTTGCTCACGATATTGCTGAAGGTATTGCCGATCGCAGGACCAAGCAAGGCCAAGATAAGAATGACTACGACAGCGACCAAAACGATGACCAACCCGTACTCAGCTAACCCCTGCCCCTTCTCGGATGGGGCATTCAACAATGTTTTCACCTCACTTTCACTCGATCTCCATCCGGCTAGCTACATTTTGCATCGAATCTGCAGAATTGCAAGTGGGGATTCTTGCCCAATTACCCTCCTACGGTGGATATGCAAGCCTCAACCCTTCCCGGCAGGCTGGGCTGGTGCTCCGGTGCAGCCATGAGGGCAACCCTGCCAGCGTGCGCTGCCCATGCAAGGCCTTGTGAAGTACGGCCAGCCAGTTGAACGGCTGCCAGGCCCTCCCAGCTCACCCTGTCACGCCATCACGGTGGGCAGGAGTGGATCGTGATGTCCCGAGGTAGTGAGCGAGGGTAGGAGCTCGTCATTCCCACGGCCGCGATCCCCCCTTGAGATTGCCGGTTGAATGGCCTCAGTTTCGATACGGGTCAGAATGAGAGGCCTCAACTCACCTGTAGGAGACAACTAGCCCCAGAGAACCGGTTTGGTCACCATCAGAGAGACGATGACCACTACAAGAAAGATGATGGCGGCCATAAGGAGGTTCGCCCGTCGAGCCGCCAAAGCGTAGGCCTCCGAGTCCGGACCGGGATTCTGCACCAGCCCGATCTGGCGCTTAAGCGCAGGCGTATATCCAAGAATCGCCACCAAGAACACCACTGCGTATAGAACGATTGAAATCAGGATCCAGGGGGTCTCAAATCGGAATGGGCCTATGAGCGCCATACCTATGCCCGTAATCAAAATGACGGCATAGGCTGGATTGGCGAGACGGGTGTCCAGTGCGCGGATACCGGCCAGCGTGAAAGGGAGCATCTCTGGCGTTTGGCCGGCGCGCCGGATCCAGAAGCCATAGGTAAAGTTGGTGCCCAATGCAACCACTGTGAGCACGATGTGGAGCCATTTCAGGAGCATGTACAGAGTCATCGGCCTCGCCTCCAACAGGTTGCAGCCTTTCCCTCGCAGACGGATTCCTGCCGTGAAAAGCTTGATCCCAGCTCGCGCCTCCTCACCCGGCTTCTTCGACCTTCTCGACGACGATCGTAAGTTTGGCCACCAGCGCCGCAATGGCCCCGATCGCAGCCCAGACCGGCAACAGCACCGCGCCGACTACTCCGAGCGTGAGGGGGATTTCAATCAGCGTTTCTCCCTGCTCGTTCATGATCGTAATGCGGCGGATGTTGCCTTCGTGCACCAGCTCTTTGATCTTGGCGACCAGGGCATCGCCGGTCACCCGATACTCTTCCGTTCGAACCTTATCTTCGGACATGCCCACACTCCTTTCTCTTCAGGCCCACCATGGGCGAAATGTGATTCGGGTTTTGAAACCTACACGGGGGGATCCTCGATCTGTTTCTAGTGCCCAGACCTCGGATTCATAGACGGAAAGGGATAGACGAACTCGCATCGCCACCGGGTTCTCCGGCCGGCTGCGGAGCATAAGGACTCGGAACGTATTCCACAGATGGCCGTCGCTGTCTGGCTTGCGGGTACAGACTCATGAGCTGGTAGACCTTCTCCGGCATGTTCGTCGAGACGCTCAGGCCCAATTCCTGTGCTTCGGGCACCGTGATCGGGTAATCATGCGTCCAGCGACCAGAAGCGAGGGTATGCGCCAGATCGGCGGCATCTTTCTCACCAATATGCCCCTTCAGTGCCACGATTCGCTGGACAGTGGTCTGGACTTGATCGATCGCCTTCTTTGCGACATCGGCCAGAATCAAAGTCTGATCCTCGATTTCGTTGATGTCCTTCTGTTCAAGCACCCTCAAGATCGAGACTGCGGGCGATTGGCCTAGCTGCGGATCCACCGGGCCGAGTACCGCGTTTTCGTCCATCACAATTTCATCCGCTGCCAGGGCAATCAGCGTCCCGCCAGACATGGCGTAGTGCGGCACGAAGACAGTCACCTTGGCCGGGTGGCGGCACAGGGCATAAGCTATCTGCTCTGCCGCCAGCACAAGGCCACCCGGAGTGTGCAGGATCAAATCGATGGGGACTTCGTCGTCGGTGAGCTTTATGGCCCGCAGGAGCTCCGAGTCCTGAATGTCGATATAGCGCGCCAGCGGGAAGCCAAGCAGAGCCAGCGTTTCCTGCCTATGGATGAGAACAATGCCCCGGCTACCGCGTTCCTCCTCAAACTTCAGCAGCAGCCGGCGGCGGGCCGAATCAAGGATCCGTTGCCGGATGACCGGCTGAAGGGAGGCGATGATGAAGAAGATCCACAGGATATTGATGAAATCCATCTCGCATTCTTCTCCTTCCAGCGTTCACCAGGGCCAGTACTCATCTGGGTACCACTGGCGATAGACTTTAGGACGGTAGCTGAAGAGGCCTACCATCAGGGCCCCAAAGATGAACCCGCCGATGTGAGCCCACCAGGCAATCCCGCCGAAATCCCCCGCCCTGCCCAGATAGATCAAACCCACTCCGGAGGACAGCTGTGACACAAACCAGACACCCAGGAAGATGTAGGCAGGTACCTCAATAAACCAGGGAAGAATGAAAACCGGAATGAGCGTTGTGACGCGAGCGCGCGGATACAAGCGGATGTAGGCCCCCAGAACCCCTGCAATGGCTCCGCTGGCGCCGACGGTCGGCACAGACGAGGCGGCTTGTGACCCGGGAACGTTAAGAAGGATCAAGGCATGGGTCAGGCCAGCTGCGACGCCAGCGAGCAAGTAGAAAGCCAGGTACCGGAAGGGACCCATCCGGTCCTCGACGTTGTCGCCAAAAATGAAGAGCATCCACATGTTGCTGATGAGGTGGAACCAGCCACCATGTAGAAAAACGGAGGTGAAAAGGGTAAAGACACTCAAGATGGGTGCATTCAGGAGGCGGAGCGGAACCAGCCCGAGGGAGGACACCAACTGCTCAAACCCCCTCGGACCCAGAGAGGCTTCAAAGAAGAAAATGAGCACATTGATGGCGATCAGACTGTAGTTGATCACTGGGAAGGTACGAGAGCGTACGGTATCGCGGAGGGGGAACATTCAGAATCCTTGGGATGAGTCTCAAGATCTTGACTTTCGACCCCATTGTACCCCAGCCAGATTCGGTCCTTGAGGTTCAAGATAGGAGTTTCCTATGGTATTAATTGCGTAGAGCGCAGCGACGCCTGGATAAAGCCCAACCCATAGGCAGGGGTACTCCATTCAGCCTTCAACCCTCTGGACGGGACAGGCTTTGGAAGATAGAGAATCGACCGCTATCCCAATAGACAGACGAAAGGGTTTCCTTGCTCAGATTGCTCAGATTCCATTCCTCCAGCATTCTCTTGCTTGGCCTAATG
>CAYGCA010000026.1:18101-30989 GCA_964348265.1 uncultured Anaerolineaceae bacterium
AGGCTGCGCTTCACCGGCGCAGCCCCCGACCCCTCGGCCGACCGCCGAAGCGGTTCCTAGGAGGGACAACGAAGTGACCTCAAGCCCCATAGAACCTACCTCAACGCCGGGGACCTCAGATCTCGACCTGAGGGAAGCCAACGTGGTCGATGTGCGCTTTGCGGATCTAGGAAACGGAGAATTTCGGTTCGACGTTTCTCTATTTCACGACGACGACGGCGAAGCCCCAGATTTCGCGGACTGGTGGCAGGTGGAAGATCTTAGTCGGAACGTCCTTGGGAAGAGGATTCTGCTGCACAGCCACAGTACCGCCCCCTTCACTCGTTCGGAAGTTATAAGCATTCCGTCAGGCGTGACAGTTGTGATCGTTCGGGGACACGATATGGCTCACGGTTTCGGTGGCCAGTCGATGCGGGTTGATCTGGCGACCGGTCAAGTCGAGCCGTTCGACGAAGGCCCCAACCCGGACGCTTGAAATCCCCAGGGCTGAGAGCGAAATAGGATCCAGGCGTGCTCAGATTCGACGTCGTCATTGTGGGTGCTGGTCCAGCCGGCCTTTCTACCGCGCTCAGCTTGATCCAGCTCGATCCAGGCTGGAGCGACCGTATGGTCGTTTTGGAAAAGCGAGCCCACCCGCGCCACAAACTGTGCGCTGGAGGCCTGACACCCTTTGGACTCGCCCAGTTGCGGCGTTTGGGGCTGGCGCTGGACATTCCCATGATCTACGTTGAAACGGCTCGCTTTGAGTATCGGGGGCGGGCGGTTGGCGTGAGAGGCGCCCCGGCCATCGTCGTGACACAACGGCAGGAGTTCGATGCCTGGCTGGCGAATCATGCGCGCCGGCGCGGTGTGGCGATCCTGGAGAACTGCCATGCAGTGAAGCTGGAAAGGCACACCGACGGCATTCTGGTGCACACGCAGGCCGACACCTTCCATGCGCAGGCGCTCGTCGGGGCCGACGGATCCCGGGGGATGGTGCGTGGCTGGATAGACGCTCGGGAAAGTCCACCGCGGGTCGCTCGTTTGCTTGAGATTGTGACGCCCGCAAGCGGACTTGAGCCTGAATATACTGAACGCGTTGACCGCTTCGATTTCAGCCTCCTGCGCAGGAACCTGCAGGGATACTACTGGGACTTCCCCAGCCTGGTTGCCGCCAAGCCCTACATGAACCGCGGGCTGTATGATTCGAGACTTGTTGCTAGCCGCCGGCGCGCTGAGCTGCCGCGCCTGCTGATCGAAAGACTGCAATCCAGCAATCCGGAGATCAATCAACCCGACTTCGAAGGTCATCCGATTCATCGCTTCTCACCGCGCAACCATTTCTCAGCCCCAAACGTTCTGCTGGTGGGTGACGCGGCGGGTGCCGATCCCCTCTTCGGAGAGGGTATCTCTGTTGCCCTTGGATACGGCGAGGTGGCCGCCCAAACGCTCAACCGGGCGTTCAGCCGGCAGATCTTCAGCTTTCACGACTACCGGCACCAGCTCCTATCTTCACGCGTCGGCCGATACCTTTTGCTGCGCTGGCACATCGCCTGGTGGTCTTATCGTCTCAGTCGTTGGGACCTTTTCATGCGTCTGTTGTGGCGAGTGGCAAAGCTGCTCACCCGGGTGCTTGGCCCCCTCCCGGAGGTCCCTGGGGTGGTTCCAAGCCCCCCTCCCCGGTCGGGGAGAACAGGCTTCCGAACCTGAAGAGCCATTCAGTTTTCAGATGGGTGGCGTTGTGGCCCAAGGGTTTCAAGAGGAAGGCTGAGGGGGAAGGGTTCAGGTCCCCCCCTAGAGCGGCGCCCTCGATTGAGTTGAGAACTCAGGCAAGCTTAGGGAAGATAGAGCAGCGGGTTCACCCGACCGTACAGTTCGCTGTTCATTTCGAAATGCAGATGGGGGCCACTGCAGTTTCCTGTGCAGCCCATCCCACCGATGACATTGCCCTGGAAAACTGCCTGGCCACAGCCAACATTGAGCGAACTCAGGTGAGCGTAGAGCGTCTGCCAGCCAGTCCCATGGTCGATGATGATCAAATTACCGTAGCCAAAATAGTTCCACCCTGCATAGACGACGACTCCGCTGTCGGCTGCGAAGATCGCGTTGCCGATGCTACCGCCGATATCCACGCCAGGATGATAGCCGCTGAAGGTATAGCCCGAGATGCTTCGGCCTGGGGTCGGCCAGGCAAAGGAACTTGTCCCGATCGGTCCGTCATAGATCGCCCCGCAGGCCCCTGGGCCTGAAACGCTGGCGACGGCCGGTTCGGCGCGGGTGGCCGAGGGCGCACGCCAACTCTGGAATTCTCGCTCGCCGCCCGGTATGACCAGCCAGGCCCCCGCCTCGATCCCAGGGCTTGCCGGGTCGGTCAGCGGATCCAAATCGTTGCCCGGCCAGTCGACGATCACTTGCGACTCCACTCCGAAGAAGTCTGCCACGCCACTCAACCCGTCGCCTTCGTGCCACTGATAGTAAGTGCCGTCTACCGGCAGGATGTTGAGTTCCTGTCCAGGCGTGAGGTTATGAGGGTTGTCCTGCAGCAGCTCAAAGTTGCCCCAGAGTATCGTCTCCGGCCGAAGCCCAAACTGCTCGGCGATCCCGAAAAGTGTGTCACCCCGGCGCACTTGATAAAGGCTGACTTCCATCCGAGGTCGGCTGGGTATGACGGTATGCACGTCGACGCCGCGCAGGATGCCCTCAGGGGCCAAGGCCGCCCCTGCATAGACCGGCAGGTCTTCAAGACGAATCTCCTCGATCGGCATCTCGGTTGGCGCTGCCGGGTCGGCCGCCTGCTCAGCTACAAGAGGCAACGACGCTGCCACGGGGAGACTGTCAAAGCCGAATCGGGTCGCCCAAACCCCGAGGGCTATGACTGTCAGCAAACCCAGGTGGCCCGCAAAGCGCATCAGCGGCGTGCGCAACCCACGGCGAGTCTGCTCCAACCACCAGTCATGGAGGCTGCGCCTTCGTGGGTGAGATTTCGGTTTAGGAATTTCAGGCGGATTTGGTTCCTGGCTGTCGGGCACTCAAAGTTCCTCTCAGAGGCAGTATCTTATCAGACAGTCTTTGGAGAGGTCAAGGTGACCATTTGGGCCTCAATCGTGGGGCAAACGTTGTGCCCGACGCTGGATCGACGTGAGAGGATTTCTCACAGGCAAGCCTCTTGTTACGGCCCTAGGGCAAGACAAACCAAGGATTGATGAAGCCGTCCTGGAACCGGACCTCAAAGTGCAGGTGAGCTCCAGTGGAATTCCCCGTCGAGCCCGCTAAGCCGATGACATTTCCCTGCGATACGCTCTGTCCGCACGGCGCCAGGGTCCGGCTGAGATGGGCGTAGACAGTCTGCCACCCATTGCCATGGTCGATCATAATCATGTTCCCATATCCTCCGGTCGACCAGCCTGAGAAGACCACAACCCCGGCGTCGGCCGCCCAGACGCTGTCTCCAACACCTGCGGCGATATCGATCGCCAAGTGCCCGGCCCAGAAATCGTTGCCGGAAATGCTGCGGTTGGCGCTGGGCCATATGAAGCCTCCGCCGCCGACATTCCCGCCAGAAAAATCCCCGCTGCAACCGCCTGGGCCGTACGCGGTTCCGACGCCTGCCCGACCGCGAGCGATGGTAGGGACCAGCCACTGCCGGAAGGCCCGACGGCCTCCGGGAACGATCAACCACTGTCCGGAGGAAATCGTCGGCTCGACCGGATCGAGCTCATTGCCCGGCCAGTCAAGGATCGCCTGCGCATCAACGCCGAAGAATTCGGCCACCGTGCTTAGAGTGTCATCAGGCTGCCATTCGTAGAAGGTGCCATCTACCGGGAGGATGTTGAGCTCCTGACCCGGTCGCAGAAGATGCGGGTCGTCATTCAGAACTTCGAAGTTACCCCAAAGGATGGTCTCAGGTTCGAGGTTGAATTTGGATGCGATACCGAACACGCTGTCACCTGCCTGGACAGTGTAGCGCAGGACTTCCACCCGCGGTCGATTGGGGAAGATGGTGAGAAGCTCGCTCCGCCTCGTGAGGCTGTCGCTCCCGTCTGGAGGGGGAGCATAAGCAGGTAATAGAATTTCACCCCCAGAGAGGGCATCCGGGAGCGGTGTCGGGATGGCCTCTTGTGCCCTTGGGGATCCGTCCCAGGTCTGATTGAGCCAAGCGCCCAGAATAGCCGCCGAGAGGACGATCAGGGTGAGGATCAGGGCCGTGTTGTTTCTCAGCCAAACCCGGAGCCCCAGCCCAAACACGCTCACGCTAGAAGTCCTCTACGGTGAGGGTCTCAAGGAACTCCATGTTGTTTTCTGTACGCGCCATGCGCTGGATGATCGCCTCGGTGGCGTTGGTGATATCCATTCCAGCGCCATTCGGCGGCGTCGCAATCATCTGGGCATACATGCGCCGCAGCAGCCAAACGCGTTGCGTGATATCGGGGCCAAGGAGCAGTTCCTCGCGCCGGGTGGACGAGCGATCGATGTCAAAAGCCGGGAAGATGCGTCTTTCCTGCAACCGACGCGACAGGTGCAACTCCATATTGCCGGTCCCTTTGAACTCCTCATAGACGACATCATCCATACGCGAGCCGGTATCCACCAGGCAAGTCGCAATAATCGTCAATGAACCACCCTCTTCGAGGTTTCGAGCTGCGCCAAAGAACCGCTTGGGAGGGTAGAGCGCCGCCGGATCGAGGCCGCCTGAGAGCGTCCGCCCCGAAGGTGTGACCATCAGGTTGTAGGCGCGCGAAAGACGCGTGATCGAGTCCATGAGGATGGCCACGTCGCGGCCGCATTCCACCAGCCGCTTGGCGCGGTCAAGCACCATCTCCGCAACCTTGACGTGCGAGGTGACGGGCTCGTCGAAGGTCGAGGCCACCACTTCGGCATCCACCGAACGGTCCATATCCGTCACCTCTTCGGGTCTTTCGCCGATGAGGGCGACCATCAAGTGGACCTCCGGATAGTTGGTCGAAATCGCGTTGGCCACCTGCTTGAGCACGGTCGTTTTGCCAGCTTTGGGAGGCGAAACGATCAACCCGCGCTGCCCTTTACCGATTGGGGCGATCAGATTCACTAGGCGAGTGGCGTGGGTGAAGCGATCGGTCTCTAGATCGAAGCGTTCTTCAGGGAAGATCGGCGTCTGCTCCTCAAAGCGAGACCTCGTCTTCACTTCCTCGGGATCCATGCCATTGATCGATTCAACCCGCAGCAACCCATAGTATTTTTCGGAGTCCTTGGGAGGTCGAATCTGGCCTATCACCATATCGCCCGTACGCAGGCCAAAACGCCGAATCTGAGATTGGGAAACATAGATGTCGTTCGGGCCAGGAAGGTAGTGCTCGGCCCGCAAGAATCCCATCCCTTCGTTCATGACCTCCAGCACACCACCTCGGAGCTCGAGGCCCTTGCGCTCCGCTTCCGCCTGCATGATACGCAAGACCAAGTCGTCCTTCTTCATCCGGGTGGCGCCCTGGATATCTAAATCCTTGGACATCTCACGCAGGTCCGAGAGATTCATGGCCTCCAATTCTGTGATGTTCATGCCTAAGACTCCATTTGAAACAGAAGAAACCAGTTACGTGCAACGGACCGGACGCAACCAACCTCTATCGTCGAACGCCTGCTGTGAAGGTAAACCCGGTCAAGGGACCTGTCTCCAGAGACACAATTCAGGGCTTCACATGTTGCAGTTATGGGCTAATGAGCGGGGAATTGCCCTGAGGGCAATCTGCTTTCAAGACAGAACGCTGAAATTATAACACGCCGCCAACAGGTGTGCAACCACCCGTCATTGCCGCGCTACCAGCGGCCGTCTTACCGAGTTTTCACACTCTTCCCTTCCGCACTTTGAGCATATTGGCTACCTACGACGTAGACAGCATACTGGGAAACCGCGTTCCATGCAAGCAGGATATTGAGCACAGCTGCGCCGACGACAAGCCAATTGGATGCGCGCCCGGCTGCCTGGTCGAGCGTGTCCGCAAGACCTTCCAGTGCGCCAACTTGAGTAGTCAGCGTGTCTTCCATCCGCTCCAAGTTTTCGGCCAGCGTGTGCAGATCGCGCGCCACCGACGAGATTCTCAGCTGCATTAGGTCGAGATCACTCGCGGCGAGATCAAGGTCCGATTCAAGCCCTCGTAGGGCTGAGGGCAGCGGGGCCAAGCCCGCAGCGGCCTCAGCCAGGCTATCCTGAAGCGTTTGCTCCGGATCGTAATCCACACCTGTCAGCGGTCCAAGGCTGGCCAAGCCCTGCAGAACCTGATCAATAGCCGCTGCGCCAGCCTGGGCTGAAAGAAGGGACCGGCGAGTAGCCTCGATCACATCCGGGGCTTCTTCCCCCACGAAGGCGTTGAGCGACTCCAGGAGAGGGTTCGAATTCTCCAGGTTTTCTTGCGTTGCCGCCAGGGCCTCCGCTGAAGACCGCAGCGAAACCGAGGCCGAAGCCAGCCCGCCGCTCGCTGCCTCGAGCACCAGGGCCAAGCCGCGCACCTGGTCCGCGGCCCTGGTCACCTGCAACTGGAGACCGCCCCGCCAGCGGAAGGCCAGCCAAGAGACCACCACGATGCTCAGCAGGCTGAGCACTACCCCGAGGCCACCGGTCAGCTGCATCACTTGAGCCATCAAGGGCCTTTGCACCAGCCTTTCCGGTGTGGCAGGAGCCTCCCGGGGTATCTCATCGTCGGCTGGCCTGGAGCCCCTTTCCGCCTCCACCAGCTGGCCAATCAGCGCCTGCTTCTTTAGACCTCCGACGTTCTTCAGCCCGGCCTGTTTGGCGAGCTGGCGCAGCTCCCCGACCTTGAGGCTCGACAAACGCTCCACCTGTTCTAGGTGCGCCAGCAGTTCCGGCTTTCTCATGGAGGTGACGCCCGTGATGCCATATTCCGAAGCAAGCGCACGCAACTCTGCAGATGTCATATCTTCGAGTGACTCGGACCCAAACATCAAGCTGACCTCGTCCTTGTGGATCCCTTTCCGGGGGAGGACCGGCGGGAGCCTCGATCGTACTGTATCTGGCTCAGCCGCATCAACTTTTCCCAGCGGTGGGTGGCGCGAATCTCGCGTATCGTCCCCGAACGCCCGCGCATTACGAGACTGTGCGTCTTGGCGCCATCCCCATAGTACTTGACGCCATCGACCAGTTCGCCATCAGTCAGGCCCGTAACCGCGAAGAAGATCTCATCGCTGCCAACAAGGTCGTTGGTCGTGAGAATCTTTTCCAGATCATAGCCGAGATGGCGGGCTTGCTCCGCTTCTTGTTCGGTCCGCGGATACAATCTGCCTTGAATCTCGCCCCCCATGCACCTTAGCGCGCAGGCGGCAAGGACCCCCTCAGGTGTGCCGCCAATGCCCATGAGGATGTCAATGCCCGAGTCTGGCCAGGCTGTCATTAGGGCGCCGGCGACATCGCCGTCGGTGATGAGGCGGATACGCGCCCCGGCTTCTCTTGTTTGCCGGATCAAGGCCTCATGCCTCGGGCGATCAAGGATCACAACCGTGAGATCATCGATGTCGTCCCCTTTGGCCCGAGCGACTGCTTCAAGGTTATGAGCAATCGGGGCGTCGAGGTCGACCTGGCCTTTGGCTTCGGGCCCAACCGCGATCTTATGCATATAGACGATCGGGCCGGGGTTGAACATCGAGCCGCGCTCGGCGATGGCCACGGTAGAGATTGAGTTGGATCGTCCCATCGCCAAGAGACGAGTGCCCTCGACGGGATCGACAGCCACATCGACCGGCACTCCCGTGCCGGTTCCAACACGCTCGCCGTTATAGAGCATCGGCGCCTCGTCCTTCTCTCCTTCGCCAATAACAACGATGCCATCAATATCGATCGAACTCAGCATTAGCCGCATCGCATCCACGGCTGCCTGATCCCCGCCCTCTTTGTCGCCGCGACCCATATGGCGGCCGGCAGCCATGGCCGCCGCTTCAGTCACCCTCACGAGGTCCAATGCCAAATTGCGCGAAGGCTGATCATCCATGTGCATTTCTCCAAACCTATGCCTTAGATCGGGGGCCAACTACCTGGTCATAAGCCAGGAAACAACATAGAAGCCAATAACTGCCGCCCATAGCCAGGAGTCCATGCGGTCGAGGAGGCCTCCATGTCCGGGCAGAAGACGCCCTGTGTCCTTCACCTGGATCTCGCGCTTCAGCATGCTTATGCCAAGATCTCCGAGTGGCGCCAGGACTCCCAGGGTTGTGCCCAGAATCGCCCCCCCTTGCAGGTCCATGCCATTTGGGGGATTGACCAGAACAGCCGACCAGACCGAAGCCAGTCCCGCACCGCCGAGGCCTCCCACGGCTACCCCCGCCAGGTAGCCCTCCCATGTCTTGTTTGGGCTGAGACGGGGCGAGAACGGGTGGCGGCCAATCGCTCGTCCCACGAAGTAGGCGGCAGTATCTGCCAGCCATATGGCCGGCAGAGCCAGCAGCAACCACCACTGTCCCTCTGGAAGGTTCCGCAGCGAAATCAGGTATGCGCCGATCCAGCCCAGGTACAGTGTTCCGGTCAGCGTGACGTTGAAATCCGTGGCTGATCGCGGCGCGCCCCTCTCGTAATCGACGAGGTGCCACGCCATGCCGGCGAGGCACAACAAACTGAGAAGGAGAGGGGTGAACTCGAAGCCGAACGCATGGCGGGCCAGGGCTATCAATACAACCCCTGGAACAATAACCGGCAGGGCCGGTCTCAGACCGTGATGTCGAAACATCCGGCCATATTCCGCCGCCGCCAAGCCGAGAGCCAAGGCGACTGCCACCGAGTAGTACCAACCACCAGCAACAATGAGTCCAATAAAAACGGGCAGAAGCAGGATAACGACGATGGCCCGTTGGCGAAGCATGCACTAACGGGGTTGAACGGGATCGGGAATACCACCAAACCGACGTTCGCGCCGATCATACTCCCAGAGGGCTCTGCGCAGCTCCTCAGGGCCGAAATCCGGCCAAAATGTTGGCGTCACGTACCATTCCGCGTACGCGCCCTGCCAGATCAGGAAATTGCTCACCCGCAATTCACCGGAGGTGCGGATGATCAAATCGGGGTCAGGCGAGGCTGCAGTATAGAGGTAACTGCTGACGAGTTCTTCGGTGATTTGTTCGGGTTGAACGTCGTCAGCAATCATCTTGGCGATAGCCTGAACGATTTCGTCCCGACCGCCATAGTTGAAGGCCACGTTGAGAATCAGGCGTTGGTTATGCTGCGTCATTTCGATCGCATGCCGCACCTTAGCCTGCAGCTCTGGACGAAGTCCTTCCAGGCGACCAATGTGTCTGAGCTGGACCCCATTGGCGTGCAGTTCATTCAGCTCACGGTCAATGACATCCTCAAGGAGGCTCATCAGCCCTCGGATCTCCTCGACCGGACGTTCCCAGTTCTCGGTGGAAAAGGCGTAGATGGTCAGAGTTCTGATGCCGAACTCGACGCACGCCTCAAGCAGTCGTCGGAGGTTCTCAACACCGGCGCGATGGCCTGCCAGCCTCGGCAAGCCACGGGCACGCGCCCAGCGCCCATTGCCGTCCATGATGATGGCGACGTGGGCCGGGATTCTCTCAGGCAAACCCTCTCCTTGCGAACGATCCTTCTCCATTGCCGCAGGCTTCACACTTCTAAGACTTCAGCTTCCTTGCGCTCCCCCAGTTCGTTGATCCGATCGATATAGCGGTCGGTTAGTTTTTGCAGTTCCTCCTCGCCCTGATGGAGTTCATCCTGTGAGATGAGCTTCTCTCGCTCAAACTCGCGCATATCGTTATGGACATCGCGGCGAATATTCCGCACTGCAACCCGAGCATCCTCGGCCCGGCTTCGGACTACCTTGACCAGCTCATGCCGTCGTTCCTCTGTGAGCGGAGGAATGGTGAGACGGATCATCTTGCCATCGTTCGTGGGGGTCAGTCCAAGATCCGAGGCATGCAGTCCTCGCTCAATGTCTTTGAGGCTGGCAGGGTCGAAGGGTTTAATAGTCAGCATGCGCGGCTCGGGCACGGCAATTGTCGCCAACTGCTGGAGGGGCGTCGGTGTCCCATAGTAGTCGATGTCAAGGCGCTCAACCAGCGCCGGCGAGGCTCTCCCGGTTCGAATAGTGCCCAGGTCATCTTCATAGGCCCGAATGGCTCCCTGCATACGTGACTCGGCCTCCACCAAGGCATCATTAATCATACTGGAGCTCCTTGCGAGATTTTAGGTCCGGGCGAATAGCGCGCTTTAAAGGATAGCGCAAAATAGCTGAAAATGCGAAGAGCCGGACATCGCCAGCTCATTTCATGTGATGCTGCTGGGATCTATGGGTCTGGGCACGCTCGACCGTGTCCACTGCTGATGTGCACGAATCGGTTCTACGATCTTGAGAGGGTGGCTACCCCGCCTACACTCGTCGGCTGCCCAGTGCTCCCCGTTCCCGACAAATCATCCTTGGCTTGGTGCTAGTCGGTGATGCTGGTACCAACCGCAGAACCAGTAACAGCCCGGAGCAAGTTGTCTGGCTTCCACATGTTCAGGACAATGATCGGCAGGTTGTTGTCCATGCACAGGGAGATCGCCGTGCTGTCCATGAACTCTAGGCGACGATTCAGGGCATCGATGTAGCTGATCTCGTCAAAGCGTCTGGCCTCCGGATCCTTTTCAGGGTCTTTGTCGTACACGCCATCGACTCTTGTGGCCTTGATCACAACTTCGGCGTCTATTTCCATGGCCCTCAGAGCTGCCGCGGTATCCGTCGAGAAGTAAGGATTGCCGGTTCCGCCCCCCAGGATCACAACCCGTCCCTTTTCGAGATGACGGATGGCTCGACGACGGATATAGGGCTCGGCGACCGCACGCATCTCAACGGCCGACATCACCCGAGTGACGATGCCCGCGCGCTCCAGCGCATCCATCAAGGCAAGTGAATTCATCACTGTTCCCAGCATACCCATATAGTCGGCCGTGGCCCGCTCCATGCCGCGTTCAATGCCTTCGCGACCCCGCCAGAGGTTCCCAGCCCCAATGACTACTGCAACCTGAACACCCAGGTCCAGCACCTGCTTCAAATAGCTTGTGACTCCTTCGGCGCGCGTAGGGTCAATGCCAAAACCCCGTGGGCCGGCCAAGGCTTCACCCCCAAGTTTGAGCAGAATTCGAGAATAGACGGGACGATTCATAGGATCCTCAGCTACAGCCTCCCAGACCCAAGCCTCTCGCCAAAAAAAGGGGCCAACACGAGGTTGGCCCGGACCTATCAATCAAGTTCTTCTCCTAGAGACCAGCGCGCAAAACGCCGCACGAGAATATTCTCCCCAGTGGCACTGATGACCTCCTGCATGACCTCTTCCACGGTCTTCGAGTCATCCCGGATATAGGGTTGCCGCATTAGACACCTGTCCTCGAAGAACTTCTCCAGCTTTCCTTCGACGATTCTGCCAATGACATGTTCGGGTTTCCCGTCTGCAAGGGCTCCTTGTCTGGCCAGCTCTCGCTCCGATCGAATCACCTCTTCCGGCACCTCTTCGACCTGGATCCAGCCTGGATCGTTGGCAGCAATCTGCAACGCCATTTCATGGGCGAAATGACGGAAGGCGTCGGTCCGAGCGACGAAATCGGTCTCACAGTTGACCTCCACCATTACGCCCACTCGTCCCTCCCCATGGCGATAGAGTTCCACCATCCCGGCTGAGGTCTCGCGGCCTGCTCGTTCGGCGGCTTTGGCCAATCCCTGCTCGCGTAGGAGAGCGACGGCTTTTTCCATATCACCGTTTGTCTGCTCAAGAGCCTTGCGGCAGTCCAGAAAGCCCGCGCCGGTTGCTTGCCTGAGCTCTTTTACCCGATCAGCGGTGACGTTCATTCTGGACTCGACTCTTCAGACTCGACCGGTGTCTCTTCCTCCAAATGGGGATCGGCTTCGGGTTGTCCCGCCTCAGCCTCGGGCGTCGCTTCACTCTCATCTTCAGCTTCACCCTCGGCTTCGGTCCCTTCTTCAACAGGTGTCCTGCCTTGGTCCTCGTCATACTCACCGGTTTGAAGCTTCGCCAAGGTGGCTTCACCGAGCAACTCCTCGTCGCTCATTTCTAGTTCCTCCAGAACCTCAGCCACCTCCACGGGCACGCCTTCTTCTTCCTCCTCGCGCAGAGAAAGACCTTCAATCACAGCATCCGCTATCTTGGACGTCAGAAGCTTAATCGCCCGAATAGCATCATCATTGGACGGAATGACATAGTCGATCTTGGTCGGATCACAGTTGGTATCGACCAAGGCAATGACCGGGATTTCCAGCAAGTTGGCTTCGTGGACCGCGGTATCCTCGCGCCGCACATCGACCACAAACAGCAGCTTGGGCAGAGTCCTCATCTCACGAATCCCACCTAGTCTTTGCTGGAGGCGCTCGATCTTGCGTTCAAGGTTGAGCCGCTCCTTCTTGGTGAGCAGGTTGAATTCGCCATCGTCCCGCTTCTGCTCCAAGGCTTTTAGTTCATCGATCCGGGAGCGGATCGTGCGCCAGTTGCTGAGCGTGCCTCCCAGCCAGCGATAGTTGACGTAGGGCATGCCACAGCGAGTCGCCTCGGTTCCGATCGTCTCCTGCGCCTGGCGTTTGGTGCCGACAAACAAGATCGACTTGCCGTCGGCGACGCTGTCTCGGACCAGCTCATACGCAGTCTCCAGCGACTCTAACGTCTGCTGGAGATCAATGATGTGAATCCCGTTTCGCTCTGTAAAGATGTAATGCTTCATGCGAGGGTCCCACTTGCGCGTCCGATGCCCAAAATGGACCCCCGTTTCAAGCAGAGCCTTCATACTGACAACGGCCATGTGCGTTCGCCTCCTGTGCGTTAGACCTCGGTCTCCTTCATCTCTGGCCGGAACCGGTTGGCCGACCGGCACGCCCGACCAGATCGGGAGAGCGGCGTGAAGAGACTGTGCGTAGCTCACACTCGCCGCCCACG
>CAYGCA010000027.1:0-2822 GCA_964348265.1 uncultured Anaerolineaceae bacterium
ATTCTAACGTAGGCCCTATGGACTGTCAAGCTTGCTGAGAAAGCCAGCCCCGCGTAGGGTTCAAGACAGTACTCGCGACCCCCGGAGAGGGCGAGCTGCCATCCCTTTGGTTAGTCGTTGGAGAGGCGGACAGCCACCTATCAGTCTGGAGCATTTCGCGTGAGGCTGAACGCCTTTGCCCACGCTGCTCCCCTCCCTTATAATCTGACTAGCTCTGGACTGGTATCCCAGCCTCTAGGGCCGACCTCGGGTTCCTCCCAAGCGATCGGCTCTGACCGTTCTCTACAATGCTGGCCTGCTCGCTATCCCTTCTGCCCACTCCCGCCAGAACCTCGCCTGCTGCGCCGCCCTGGTCTGCAAGCCCCACGGCCAGATCGTTTTCGGAGGATAGGACATGAATGAGTGGCTCGCCTGGGGCATCCCCATCAATGTATGGCTCCAGGAACTCGGCGATTGGCTCATCGGTCCGATGAAGTTCTTCAGTTTTTTGGGGAAGGAGGAATTTTACCTGCTGATCTTCCCAGCCCTCCTTTGGTCTTATGACGCCAGTCTTGGCTTCCGACTTGGCTTGATCCTGCTCTCCAGCAGCCTGCTAAACAGCCTCCTGAAACAGAGCTTTGGATGGCCGCGGCCCTCCTGGGTCAGCGAAGAGGTTCGTGCGTTGAGTGAGGAAACCAGCTTTGGCCTGCCTTCTGGTCACGCTCAGAACGCAGCGTCTGTCTGGGGACGTCTCGCAGCCTGGCTGAGACGCACTTGGGCTTTCGCCGCCTTTGGCTCACTCATCTTCCTGATCTCCCTGTCGCGCCTTCAACTCGGTGTGCATTTTCCTTCGGACGTCCTGGCTGGCTTGGCCATCGGCGGCGTCCTCCTCTGGGTTTTCCTGAAGCTTGAGGGTCCCGGGCGCCGATGGCTCAATGAGCGTTCCCTTTACGCTCGCATCCTGGCGGCATTTCTGGCCTCGATAGGCCTCCTGAGCCTCAATCTGGTCGTCTCGGGAGCGCTGCGCAGCAGGCCAACTGCACTTGCATTGCCCGCGAACGCCAGCCCCTATTCACCCAGTCCGGCAGTCGCTCTCTCGGGAGCCCTCTTTGGCCTGGCGGCTGGCGGCGCATTGCTGTTCGCAAGGGAAGATTTCCAGGCCGGAGGCCCCATCTGGGGGCGGCTGGCCCGCTACGTGCTGGGGATCTTGGGCGTGATCCTGATCTTCTACGGCTTGAGGGCGGCTTTTCCCGAGGGGGAGGACTTGTTGTCGCAGGCGCTTCGCTACCTTCGCTATGCTGCCGTCGGGTTCTGGATAACCTTCCTGGCGCCACGGGTTTTCATCCACTTGCGGCTGGCCTGAGCCGTGCGCCTATATGAAGTCTGGCTTTGGACCACCGCCGCCCGCTGACAGGTAGACCGTTCGCCCACCTGGGCGGGGGGGGAGCGATGGTGGATTATCTACGATTCGCGACTGAGATAGAGGGGCTATTTCAATCCGAGCATCGCACGGCTGCCAAATCCGCCCAAGGCTGCAAGTGGAACCTAGATCCTGAGGTTCAGGGATGCCTCCCCGCCTCTGACGGCTTCAGTTCTCGCCACAGATACCAATGCCCCTGCCGGTCAGCCGCGTCCTTTGGGGCCCGATCATAGTACAAGTCGAAGACGCGGCCGTCCTCGACTCGCACGCGAAAATAGAAGCGGCCCACACCCCATGATCCAAACCGCCGCACCGACCTCAGGTGCTCGGGTTGCATGTCTTCGCCCACCCGCCCGCGGCGCCCAAAGTCAAGCCATTCCCACACCACCTCTGTTACAGAATGTACCTTGCCTCTCCACACAAAGGCCGACGGCACATGAGGTCTCTTGGTTAGGGAGGGCGGACGGCTAAAAGAAACCTCAATCTCTTCGCCAATGAATTGAATCGGCACCCAGTCCGACCTCATCTCGGGTCGCCATCCAACACCATGAGTCTGGCTTGAGTTGCACACCCGACAAAGGTAGAGAAAGGGCCGGGTTTCCCCGGCCTTGAGATGCCCTTTGCCAGAAGTCTATGCTTCAGCCTCTTCGACTTCGCGTTGCCTTATGACGTCTTCAGCCACGTGCGGGGGAACGATCTCGTAGTGGCTCAGTTCCATGCTGAAAATCCCCCGTCCGCCGGTGATGGACCGGAGGTCAGTGGTATACCGCTGAATCTCAGCCAGGGGGACCTGGGCAGTGACTACGCTCCGACCCCGTTCGGTTTCCATGCCTTGGACTCGAGCACGGCGGGTGTTCAAGTCGCCCAGCACATCGCCCATATTGGCTTCCGGGACGATCACCCGCAGATTCATGATCGGCTCAAGAAGCACTGGTGCGGCATCTCGGAAAGCCAGCTTGAAGGCCTCGCGGCCAGCGATCTCGAAAGCGATGGCCTTCGAATCAACAGGATGCTCCTTGCCATCCGTCACCGCAACCTTCACCTTTTCAACTGGGTAACCTGCCAACACCCCTTGCTTCAGAACATTACGCACGCCCTTTTCAATGGCGGGAAGGTAGCCGGAGGAGATCGCGCCGCCAAAGACTTCACTTATGAATTCGAACTCCTCTTCCTCAAGCGGCTCGATGCGCATATGGACCTCGGCAAACTGGCCTGCGCCCCCAGTCTGCTTCTTATGCCGGTATTGGGATGAGCCTGTCTTGGTGATCGTTTCCAAATAGGGAACCTTGGGCGTCTCCGTTACCAGACCAAGCTGAAACTTCGATTCGGCTTTCCGGAGGATTGCACCGAAGATGCTGGTCAGTTCCATCGCTTCCTGGACGAGGCCATCTCGCTCCGTGGCGGAATCCGGGGCTGTGTCCAC
>CAYGCA010000027.1:2832-18382 GCA_964348265.1 uncultured Anaerolineaceae bacterium
GATTCGGCTTTCCGGATGGCAACATCGATGTGTTGATCGCCCATGCCTTGCAGGATCGTTTGGCTCGTTGCCGGCTGCGCAAACCACGAAAGCGTAGGGTCCTCCTCGCACAGACGGGTGAGCGTAGGACCAAGCTTGGCGGAGTCCGCCTGAGTTCTGGGGTTTATGGCGACCGAATACAGGGCGTTCGGGTACTCAGGTACCGGCACCACGATTGGCTTTCCGCGGTCCGAAAGGGTGTCGCCTGTGCCTGTTTCAGCTAGCTTGGCGACTGTCCCGATGTCGCCCGAATGCAGTCCTTTGACTGGAATCTGTTCTTTGCCCTGCATGACGTGAATTGTTCCTAGGCGTTCCTCAGTCTCCCGCTTCTGATTCCAGGCTCGACTGTCCGAACTAAGAAGCCCCGAGAAGATACGCAGGTAGGTGAGTTTTCCCACAAAAGGATCGGCAGTGGTTTTCCAGACGTACGCCGCCAAGGGTCCGGCGTCAGAGGCCTCAAGTTGCCCCTCCTCGGCGAGCTTGGCGGACGAGTCGGCCGGGGAGGGCATGAGATCGATCACGGACTGCAAGAGGGCGGAGACGCCAATCGCTTGGGTGCCAGAAGCCACGAAGACGGGTACGAATATGCCGGATCGAACCGCCTTTACGAAGCCTCGGGCGACCTCTTGAGGCGACAACTGTTCTCCTTCGAGATACTTCTCAAGCAGCTCATCGTCGCCCTCGGCTGCCGCCTCGATAACAGCAACTTGCGCCTCCTCGGCAGCTCCCAAGAGATCGGCCGGAACCTCTTCGCCTTCCAGGTTCTTGCCCGACCAGGCCTGCTTATGCAGGAGGTCAATAACACCTCTGAAATCCTGGTTCTCGCCCCAAGGTAGTTGCACTGGAATGAAGGTCGAATCCGGCGAGAGATCCCTGATCGAGGCCAATGCACGCTCAAAGCTGGCATTCTCTCTGTCCATTTTACTGATGAGGACAAAGCGCGGCAGATCAAATTCCTGGCAGTAAGCCCATACGACCTCAGTGCCGACTTCCACACCGGCGACCGCATCCACCAGAACGACCGCTCCGTCGGCCACGCTGAGCGCGGAGACCACTTCACCGATAAAGTCCGTGTAACCTGGCGTGTCAAGGACATTAATCTTGTGATCGTTGAACTCGACCGGCAGGATCGAGGTCGAAAGAGAAAGCCTGCGCCGGATCTCCTCCTCCTCGAAATCTGACACCGTTGTCCCCTCTTCAATCTTGCCCATACGAGTGGTTTTGCCTGTCACATAAAGCATTGCCTCGCCCAGCGACGTCTTGCCTGCGCCGGCGTGCGAAACCAGGGCGACATTGCGGATGTACTCCGTAGCATATTCTTTCATGCGAGGCGCGGTCCTCCGTGGGATCTGAGTTTCTTGGTGAGGCGATTCTAAGATAGTAGCCCATGGATGTCAAAGAAGATTTGATATTTGGGGAGCGCCCCGCTTCGCTGGCAGACCCCTTCCCGCGGCGAGTGACCTCTCCATGACGGTTCACTGCGACGGTCCTGTCAGAACGGAGCGGCGAGGATTAGCTTTGCGGTCCACCCAGTCCGGGCTTGGAAGGTCTAGATTTGCTCGGGCCCTTGTCCCCGAACGGCCCCTGAGCGACCTGCGCGGCCAGGCGTAATCTTCATCTGGATTGGCCGGAACCCGACAGAGGGGATGATGTTACAATGCACTGGTCCTTTGGCTCCAGGGATATCGGGGCCTTATTGAGAGACTGATGCGCTCCATCGATCAACACTCGTCCATTCCGTTAGGCGGAGGGGTACTTGCGGTCCCAGCTGCGAGCTTGCTTAGTGATGGAAGGGGCGCAAGCGCTGTTCCTCCATCCACAGCTTCTGCCCTGATCCTGGGCCTTCCTCTTTGGCTCCTCAGACCCGGCTGGAGTCCGGGGAGGGGGTTTGGCCGTATCTAAGTACTTCCCTTGAGCGGCACTCCCGTTTTGCCATCGCTCCAAAACCCCTGGTGAATGGCCTGCATTCCTCTCGAGCCCATCGCTGACGGAATACAGCGCCCGCATCACTTGCGCCTTCAGGTTCCCCGGCCCTTTCCCCAGGACCCGGCAGGAATAGAGATGGCTCAGCCTGATGGGGTGGAGGTCATTCCAACGCTTATGTTCTTCGCCACAGACGGCTGCGAAGTGTGGCGAAGCGCAGGGACCTTCGATCCGCGCCGAGTGGATCAGAAAAATGCAGGATCATGAGACGCCGCTTGCACTTCGAGTTTCGCTACCTTTTCGACCGGATCCCCTGGGACTCGGGCGTCTCACCGCCCGAACTTCTGGACTTCCTCAAATCTCATCCCCCAGGTGAGGCACTCGAGCTAGGCTGCGGCACGGGCACCAATGCAATTACCATGGCAAAGCACGGATGGCGGGTCACTGCAATTGATATCTCCGCCAGGGCGATCCGCAGGTCGAAAAGGAGAGCCGAGGCTGCTGAGCTTGAGATTGATTTCAGACGCGGCGACGTAACCAGACTCATCGGCATAGAGGGACCTTTCGACATGGCACTTGACATAGGTTGCTTCCATACCCTTTCTGCAACCGACCGCTCACGCTACAGCGCCAGCCTGACTCGAGCAGTGCGACCCGACGGCGTCTTTCTGCTGTATTCGTTCCTGGGTTCCAGTGGTGGCGAAGCCACCCGCTGGCCATCCGAGGAAGAGATTCGCCGCCACTTTGGGGTCGACTTCGAGCTAGCCTCAGTCGAATATGGTGAGCATCGGGGAAGGCCTTCCGCCTGGTTCATCTGGCATGGGAAGGGCCCATGACGCGCATCCTGTTTCTGTTCATGGATGGCGTTGGATTGGGACCGCCCGATCCCAGCCTCAACCCTTTTGCGCTCGCCAACATGCCAAATTTGGAAGGCTTGCTCGAAGGCCGGCGTCTTATTGCGGGATCGGCACCTCTCGTGGGCAAGAGAGCCACCCTCCTAGAGATCGATGCTCGCATGGGAGTCGAGGGTGCCCCTCAATCCGCTACCGGCCAAGCCGCCTTGCTGACCGGCAGAAACGTCTCAGCCGAGATCGGAGGACATTACGGACCGAAACCAAATAGAGCCATCTCGGCCATCCTTGCTGAATACAACCTGTTCAAAGAGACCATTCGGCGCGGCGGCTCGGCCGCGCTCGTCAACGCTTATCCTCCGGGCTATTTTGAGGCCATCCAATCAGGTCGCAGGCTGTTCTCGGCCATTCCTCTTGCGGCTAGCGCTGCCGGTTTGCCACTGATGACAGCCGAAGATCTGCAAGCTGGTCGAGCCCTGTCGGCAGATTTTACAGGGCAAGGGTGGCATTCCCAGCCCAGTTTTCCGCCCGCGCCGGTCTACCAACCCGCCAGGGCGGGACAGCTGCTTGCCAAGCTCTCCGAAGCTTGTGATCTTTGCTGGTTCGACTACTGGCTCAGCGACTACGCCGGACACAAGCAAGATCTTGAAGGAGGCGTTGGGCTGCTTGAATCGCTGGACGCTGTCCTGGGCGGCCTGATTGAAGCATGGGAGGATCGAGAGGATCTGATTGTCCTCAGTTCAGATCATGGCAATTTCGAGGATATGAATAAGCGAGGCCACACTCTCAACCCCGTACCGGGACTGCTAATCGGCCCAAAAGAAAAGCGACGCACCTTTGCGAAACGACTGTCAGATCTTACCGACTTCGCGCCCTCAATCTTGAAAGCGATTTTCGACGCAAACCGCTCTTCTTGACGCCCCAAACAAAGAAGCGTTATCATGACGACCATGTGCTGTGAGCAAGCCGGTGACTGGCCATGATTGATCCCGAGTTGCTGAAGGCGGTGCTGCGTCAGTGGACATCCGGAACAACTCTCGTGACCGCCCAGTATGCCGGGGTTCCGCATGGGATGACGGTCACTTCGTTTACCTCGGTTTCTTTGGACCCGCCTCTGATCCTCGTGTGCCTCAAGCAAAAAACCCGCACCCACGGTATGGTGGCCACGAGCGGTGCATTTGCTGTCTCAGTGCTTGCCGATGATCAGGATGAACTCTCCGTACGCTTTGCCAGCCGCGACGCAGAGGTGGGCGAACGATTCGAGGGCCTCGGCTACCGGACAGGCGTGAGCGGCGCTCCTATTCTGGAGGACTGCCTAGCCTATTTCGATTGTCTAGTTGTATCGGCCTCGGACCACGGTACCCATACCGTCTTCGTCGGCAAAGTGCTCGACGCAAAGGTGGCCAGGGAGGCGCGGCCTCTGATCTACTACAATCGAGCCTTCCACCGCTTACCGGAGTAGCCAATCGGTGATCACTGCCAAAGCCGTAGGCTTGAGTCGACCCCATATTGTATTTCCTCTATAGGAGATCTTTGCTTTGAGCCCGTCTGCAGCGAGCCAGGCAGGGTGTCCTCCGCGAAAAGACACAGCGCCGGTCACCCTATCCAAGGGGCAGACTCTTTAGTTCAATCTCCATGCTAGGAAGGGAGGCGGCCGGGCCTGGTCACGCTTCAAGAGCTCGAGAATTAGGCAGTCAATCCCCGAGTCCGAAAGAGGGGAGTATTACAACTGTTCGAAATCCTCTACCTCGAGGACAAAAGCGACTCCCTTTCCCTGTTCGGGACCGGTCGGCTCAGAGGCCGCATCGCGAATTATATCGATCGCTTCATCGACCACTTCATCCTGAACACCAACTAGAAGCGTCGTGTTGCGGCGTCGCAAATAGCCGCCCGTCGAGGCGAGACTCGTTGCACGAAAGTCCCTCTGGACCAAGCTATCCAGCGCGTTCTCAGCATCCCTCCTGTTGAGGATGGCCATAATCAGTTTCACATTCAGAGCACCTCGTAACGATTCACCTTGAACACAAAGACAGTGACGCCGTGAATCTTGACTTCGGTAGGAGCCGCCACCGGTACCGGTGAGCTTCCGAGCGGGCTATCGACAAACCTTACCCGCTCTCGACTGGCCCGCCTCAAAGCCGACACGGCCTCCTCTAGATGTTCCTCAGCCACGCCCACCAGCAGGAGGTGGTTAGACTCTCGGAGGAAGCCGCCTCTGCTCTGAATCCGGGTGACCGGGATTCCTCGAATGGCCAGAGCATTAAGCACCGACTCAAGATCCAAATCCTGCACGACCGCGACCACAAGCGAATCCACGGCTGGTACCGGGCCAGACAAGATCGCCTGCGAGGGCCAATAATCGGAACGCGTATCCAGCACAAGGTCGATCTCGGATACCAGGTCCTCATGGGTCTCATCGCTAATCACGCCATCGCGTCGCAGATCGGCGATCATATTTCTCTGGGCGCGAAGCATCTCGCGCCTGGCGGTCTCCACCTCATCGAACTCCAGCTGAGGCGCTTTGCGCAGCGCCTCCTGAACAGCTCTTGTAAGCGCCTCAATGCGCTGATTGAGGATTGGGCTCATCCGGTCCCAGGTATGGGAGGAGATCATCCCCTCCTGATGAAGGCGCCGCAAGTGATCCTGGCTCGCCTGGGCAGCGAGGGCACGCGCCCGTCGCTTTTCATACTCAATTTGTTCATCACTGCTCACAATCAGTCTAAGCCGTCGCATCAGCCAATCCATCGTCAGCCCTTGACCGAGAAGGCTGAAGAGAACCACGCCGAAGGTCATCAGGATCACAGTTTCGCGGGCAGCACCAAGAGCGGCTGGCAGGCTCAAGGCGAGTGCGAGCGCAATCGCGCCTCTCAGTCCACCCCAGAACATGACGTGTCGCCATCGGGTAGGAATGTCCCTTCCCAGGCGAGATAGAAGATAGATCCCAACCCCACGCGCGATCAGCACACCGCCAATCGCCCACAGAATTGGACGCCAGGCGGCAAGCAGGGCTCCCAAGTCAATGTCGAGCCCTATCATAAGAAATACGGCCGAGTTCGCCAGAAAAGCGACATACTCCCAGAAATTCAGGACAATGATCCGAGTCGTCGGCGACATCCCTTCCGAGGCAATGTTGCCGTTGACTAACCCTGCCGCGACGACTGCCAGCACACCGCTCACATGCAGGCTTTCGGCCACGAGGAACGAACCAAAGGCCAACACGGTCGTCAAGGTTGTTTCCACCAAGTGGTCATCGATACGCGCGATCAGCCTGGCGCTTATCCATCCCAGGAGCACACCAACAAGAATGCCACCTCCGGCCACACGCCCGAAGTCGAACACCGCATCCCTCAGACTAAAAGCGCCCACGAGAAATGCCGACACAGCTAGATCGAAAATGACAATGGCTGTGCCATCGTTGAAAAGGCTTTCGCCCTCAAGCAGAACCTCGAGGCGCTTTGGTGCCCCCATCTTGCGGAAGAGCGCCACGACCGAAACCGGATCAGTGGCGGCGATTAACGCCCCAAAAATGAGTGCTATGCCGAGCGGCATTCCTGCTCCCCAGCTCACGACCACCCCGACGATCAGCATGGTGAGGATTACCCCCGGCACGGCCAGCAAGCCGATAGTGGTCAGGTTTTTCCGAAGTTTGCCGAGATTGAGATGATAGGCAGCTTCGAACACCAGCGGAGGGATAAGCAGGGAGAGGATCAACTCCGGCGTCAAGTCGATCCGCAAGGGGGATCGGAAGGACAGCGCCAGGCCAGCCAGCACAAGCGCAACCGTGTATGGGATGCGGAACCGACGCACCAGGATGGCCACGACGGAGACGATCAGCAGCAGTTCGAGTACGAGGGTCTCAATCTGAATGATTTCGTTCAAGAACCCCTCAATTCAGGCAGACAAGGGGCTGTCAAGCCGTCCGCACCCAAGCTCCGCGCCCCCGTGAATGATCCCCCTGATTCTCCCCTCTAGAGCTATTTTATGCCAGCTAGCGCCAATCCAGGAATCAAAAACGCTCTCACTTCACAGGTCAAATCTGCAGGTGACCATCCCAAGCAGACGCCAGCGGGCAAGTTCAAGCCTTTACCCCTCCCTTTTGAAGAGGTCCTCAACCGATCTGACACTGGAGCATACGCACCGCAGAAAGCACCTTTCCGCCGATCAACCTGGATCCTCTTGGCTCCGACGTAACCCTTTGACCAAGGAAACAGGCGTAACGAAGAAAATACCCGTTCCAGGCTCGTCCAGGGGACCGAGGACGGACTCCGTGACCTCCAATAGCCCCTCGACGTCAAAGTCATCCGGCTGAATGCTGAAAATGACGCGGTTTCTCTCTTCTTTGCCTCGCATTACTTCGCGCACAGACGGGAACAAGGGGAGATCATCCCGAACATAGCGTTCCCCAATATGATCGACCCAGCCGCTGGCGTCATAGATGGTGAGCCCCGTCACGCCAGCTTCCAGCCATGCCCGGAGGACAGCGTCGACTTTCGCAGGCTCATAGACCACCAGACTGATTTGTAGCGGCATTCGCTGCCTCCTCTCTTGAGAATGCCCAGCGCAGCAAGGGAGGCGTCACCAATGTGGTGGTAAGGACCATGAGGACAATAATCGTGAACAGTTCCGCCGGCAGGATGCCCTCCATGACCCCCACCCCGGCGATGATAAGGCCCACTTCACCCCGCGATACCATCCCCACTCCCATTAGGAAGGAAGCACCGGTATCGAAGCCGCCGATCCGCGCCCCTAGGCCGCCTCCTATTACTTTCGAGAAAATTGCAATGGCGATCACAACCAAGGCGAAGGTGACCTGTTCGCCTCGGAGAGCGAGTACATTGGATTGCAGCCCTATGTCCACCAGGAAAAGCGGCACGAAAAAGGCATAGGCCAGGGCATGCAACCCGCGTTCTATCTCCCCCCTGAGGTGGCTCTTCCCAAGCCCCAGCCCGGCTAGAAAGGCTCCCGTGATAGCGGCGACACCTCCCACAAACTCAGCAAGCCAAGCGAGCGAGAGCACCACTGCCAGGACGATGGCCAGCAAGCCCTCGCTGGCTCTCAATCCGGCACCCCACTCAGCGATTCTTGGAAACACATAGACAGCCAGCAACCCCACCAGAAGCAAGCCGCCGATCATCTGCACAAGTTGAAGTAGGATTGCCGCCGGACCACTCTCTCCCAAGACAAAAGCCGTGAAGACGGAAAAGAAAACGATCACCAGTACGTCATCGATGACAGCCGCACCGAGCAATGCCACCCCTTCACGCGAGCGAAGTCGCGCTAACTCAAGTAGGGTCTGAGCGGAAATGCTGACGCTGGTCGCGCTAAGAGTAATGCCAATAAAGACCCCGTCTACGGTTGGGATCCCGAACGCGAGGGCGACGAGCGAGCCCATGAGTAGCGGCACTGCAACGCCCAGCACACCACTCAAGACCGCCGGTCTTCCAGAACGGCGCAGGTCCCGCAATTCGATTTCCATGCCAGCAGAGAACATGAGCCAGATCACACCTACCTGACCGATCTGGTGGATGGTGTTGCCGATGTCGGTCTCTCTGAAGGCGGGCATGGCCAGGAGGTCGATGAAGGTGGGGCCAAGCAAGAGACCCGCCGCCAACTCGCCTAAGACCGCCGGTTGACCAACGCGAACAGAAATGCTGCCAACGATCTTGGCAGCTGCGATGAGGATGGCCAAAGCCAGGAAAAAGGAGAGCAACTCAGAAGAAGATTCGCCAGCAGCGAGCCCTATTTTGAACAAGCCTGGAATCCTTCTCCGTTTTATGGCCTTGTCGGATGGGTGCCCGCAGAGAATGAAGTGCAGGGATTATAGCATCACACCAGTGAGAAACTTCATTCACGCACCTGCTCAACGGTCCTTCTCTCTTCTCCTTCAACCCGTATCTCGCCTCCATCGGGAAAGGTCACAGTCGCGAATTCCTTCTCCCAACGAATGCAGAGCCCGTGCCAGCGCAGGAGGATCGGCCAAGGATAGGGGTTTCGACCGCGCAGCTGCACTTTGCGGGGCGAGATTAGTCGGACCCCCAGCGTATATAGGAAGAGTGATAGAGGAGCCACTCCCCAAACATGATCCCGCTCGCCCATACCCTCCGCTTCGTCTGCATTGTACGCTTCCCGGAAGGCTTTGTCGGTTCGCAAGCTATGGATGGTTGCATCCATTAGGCGATGAATCAACTCGGCAGCGTCGTCGACATAGCCGTAATCAACGAGAGCTTGACCGAGCAGTATGTTCCAGAACATCCATATCCCGCCAACTCCCCCACGATTGTCCGGAGCGTAAGATTCGTCTTGAGCCGAATTGCTCGCAATCCCGAAAGGACGCCAGAACCGATTCGGATCCAGGACTGTGTCTTGTATGATCTGCGCAGCCCGGGCCTGGTCCGGGATGCCTGCCCAGAGAGGCAGCAATCCAAGCTGATCTTGCCTGGTGTAGTCCGGGAGCCGAACTTCAGTCTCAAACTCGTCGTTCAAACCCCGAACCTCGATCCGCTCAACCTCCGCGTAGGTTTTGTCGCTAGTGGCGGTGCCATAGCCCCAGAACCACTGAAAACGACTTTCCGTCAGGCGTTCAACCCGGCCGCGACCGCGGCGACCCCGGCCATGAATGAAGACCTTGGCCGCATGTGAAGCCCCTTCCGCGCCCTTGGATCGGATTAGGATCCTCACAGGCGGGTCGAATTTCCTCTCAATTTCGAGCGCGAATTCTCCCCGACCTTTCCCCAGGACCTCACCGGGCGGTGAATTGTGCTGATCCCGATCGATGAACTGGTACATGGAGGCTTCCTCCGACCAGCTCCTCTCAACCGCCTCAAGTAGTTTGTCGGCTCTCTGCTCCAAGTCTGGCAGAGCATCTTCACGGCCCAACATTCTGGCCATCTCAATAAGGGATTGGCACTCGCGGTAGAGATAGGAGATCAAGTCCGGCGTTTCGGCCTTCGTGATGTCAAGTCCTTCTCCCCATGTTTGCCAGCGAACGAAGCTCGGACAATCGTCAAAGCCGCACTGGAGGGTGTGGTCCCATTCGGGGAACCCATCCTGGTCCCTATCATGTTCTTTCGTGAACCACGAATCGAAAAACGCCACCAGCCCAGGGAACAGCGCTTCTAGGAAGGCCCGGTCTTCGGTGTGCCCATAGACCTCCCATGCGAGCGTCGCCAGGAGGGGCTGACAAAGCGCACCGCTTCGTTGGCCTCCAAGCCCCGGTTTCCAGTCGATAGCCCCGTCAGGGGCCTGTATCGCGAGGTAGTTTTGTAGGACTCCCTTGGCCAGGTCTGGCGCTGCCGGCAGGATTTGAAGCAGGTTGACATAGACTTGGGCCGCCGATTGACCGTCCCAAGCCAGGTTGTAGTCTGTGCCATCACCTCGTTCAGAATAGCCACGATCCGGCAGCCGGGCAAAGATGACGGAGGGATAAGGAAGACGTTCGGTTGGACCCATGAAGCAGCCTAGAGAGACTTTCTGGGATAACGCAAGGGCGGCGTCCCAGGAAGCGTCCCCAGTCTCAAGCTCAACCAGTGAACTGTTGCTCATCTCAAGGCGGGCGATCTCGGCGTCCCAACTGTGCCCCGCCGTCTCCCGGGCTGCTCCAAAAGAGGCCTCCAGATCGTGGTAGCCGGCCTGCGACCAAACTACGGCCTCCGACTCGCCTGGCAACAATTGATGACTCACCGCTAGGGCCGGATGGGCAACTTGATCGATCTCTGCCCCTCCCGAGACAAACAGGACTGGTGAGAGATCGCGGCTGCGGCCGACCAGCACGGTCGCGCCGCCGACGGTTGCCTCGGTCATGACGTGCCCATCTTCGATCGGCCTGAAGACAGCATGTAGGCGGAGCCGAACCTGCGAGGCTTCTCGGCCGAGGTTCTGAAGCGTGAATCGACCGGTGAGGATCTTCGAACTTGGGACCCAGTACTCCGCCCCTACCTTAAGGTCCGGGAATGGGCTGAATTCCAGTCGAATGTAGTTGGGAAGGAACTGCCGGGTAACTGGGGGAGTGGAAAAGTCTGCCGGATCAAGCCTGCTGCTGCCGCGCCAAGCGAAACCGGGGAACAGACGCATACTCAGTGCACGCAGCCCGTACGTTGTGTCAATGGAGACAGCCGCCGGCTCGCCGCTCCCCAAGTTCAATTCCCAGATTTGGTCGTCGCCATAATCCGGGATAGTGAACCGGGCGTCGGCCGCGATCCGCAATGAGAGTGCGTCGTCCACAGAGAGAGACCATTCACGCATCAACCAGAATTGTACGGTGTGCCAAAGGAAAGGAGAAGGCATGCTAGAATGGCACCAAGCGCCCTAGGAGATGTCCATGAACTCTTCATCAGGCCTTGGCCGTGGCATGTACTTCGAGGAGTTCGAAGTTGGCCAGCGCTTCGTTACCTCTCGACGTACAATAACGGAGGCCGACATCGTAGTCTTCGCTGGCCTAACCGGCGATTTCAACGCCATCCACACAGACAAGGTCTACGCCTCCCAGAGCACATTCGGCAGGCGAGTTGTGCATGGCCTGCTTGGTCTTTCAATCGCTGCCGGGCTCGCCGTTCAGACAGGCATTCTTGAAGGAACAGTCCTCGCCTTCCGGGAGGTCTCCAACTGGAGGTTCAGTCTGCCGATCTTCATCAACGACACGATCCAGGTCCTGATGGAGGTTGAACAGACAAAGGCTATGCCACGACTGGGAGGGGGTGCCTGCACTCTCAGCCTCGATGTCCTAAACCAGGAAGAGCAGTCCGTCATGAAAGGGCGCTGGACAGTCCTCGTTCGAGGCAAGGAGGATAGCTAGATCCTGACCCGCCGACTGCACCTTCCCTCGAATATGCGGGGCAGTACGCTTCGTGGGATCAGGAGGCATGCTATAATTTGCCGCAATGACTGATGAACCAAAGGAGCGGTCGCCGGACAACTCAACCGGAGAGGAAACTCCAGAAGAGGATCCTTCCAGCCGCTTTCGCCGCCTTGTCGAAGAAGCTTGGAGAGATCGGAAAGACGATCAGGATGAGGGGCGAATTGCCCCCCATCGGCATCCCACAGGCACGCCTGATCTGACAGGCGGATGGTTCGCAGATCGCTTGGGAGCCAAACCCCAAGCGAGGCAGCCTCGCGAACTAGCCAAAGCCAAAGAGGAGCCAGTACAACCTGCGCCTGGCGAGCGTACGCCCGTCACATCCCCTGAACCCAGCCAGGAGAGTCCCCCCCCTCCGCGCCTCGACCGCCATGGCATGCTTCCCCCGGAGAGGATCTCAGAACGCGATTTGGGGGCGACTCGCGTTAGTCCAGCAGCCTATGACATCCCTCCTCCCTCCCCAGCCCCGCTAGCCTCCATCCCCTCCGCCCCTGCACGTTTCGCAAATATCAGCGGTCTGGGCGGATGTCTGCTCCGGATGATCATTTTGGGTGTGTTCGTTGGAGCGGGCTTGGCCCTAGCCGTTGCCTCCTTCTTCGTTTACCAGTATTTCTCCGTGGCCTCCAGTCTGCCCTCCGTGGAGGGTCTGAGAGATAAGGCCGCACAATTCGAGACGACCAGGATCCGCGATCGCGAAGGCAATTTGCTCTACGAAATCCTGGATCCGCAAGCTGGGCGCCGTACATACGTCGACCTCGACCAGATCTCACCCTACGCCGTGGCGGCCATCGTTGCCACAGAAGATGCACAGTTCTACAGCAACCCCGGCTTCGACGTACTCGCGATTGGGCGCGCCGTCTGGCAGAACTATCAGATCGGCGAGCCGCTCTCCGGCGCTTCGACAATTACCCAGCAATTGGCTCGGTCGCTCTTGCTAAGCCCCGAGGAACGTGTCCGGCGCACCCTAATGCGCAAACTGCGCGAGATTATGCTGGCTCAGGAGATCACGCGCCGTTATACGAAGGACGAGATTCTTGAGCTCTACCTGAATCAGGTCTATTACGGCAACCTCGCCTATGGCATCGAGGCTGCGGCCCAGACCTACTTCGGCACCTCCTCGGGAAAGCTAACGCTTAGCCAGGCCTCTTTTCTGGCCGGCCTTGTGCAGGCTCCCTCCGTTTACGATATCTTCACAAACCGAGAGGCAACCCTGACTCGCCAGCGCCAGGTGCTAACCTTGATGGTGCAGAAAAGCCAGGAACAGGGGTGCATCTTCGTCAGCAACTCTCCGCAGCCGATCTGCGTGTCTCCGGAGGAGGCTGGCTCGGCTGCCGCTGAACTCAATGACTACGATTTTAGGCCGCCTGACGTCCAGATCCGCTTTCCGCATTGGGTCAGTTATGTCCGCGCCCAACTGGAAGAGCTTTACGATCCACAAACGATCTACCGTTCCGGCTTCACCGTCCACACCAGCCTCGATCCGTTTCTGCAAGAGAGGGCACAGGAAATGGTCCGCCTCCAGATCGAGGCGCTGGCCGATCGAAGAGTGTCGACCGGTTCAGTGGTCATCCTGCACCCCCCCACTGGGGAGATCCTGGCCATGATTGGCTCGGCCGATTTTCGGAATGAGGAGATCGATGGTCAGGTGAATATGGCCATTCGTCCCCGACAACCCGGTTCGTCGATCAAGCCGCTCACCTACACCGCCGCTCTCGAGAAAGGCTGGACTCCCGCCACGCTTCTCTGGGACGTCCCATCCGAGTTCCCTCCCTCGGGAAACCCGGACGATCCCCGCCCTCCCTACAAACCAGTGAACTACGACAAGCGCTTCCATGGCCCGGCAACGGTCCGCTCGGCGTTGGCAAATTCCTACAACATACCGGCGGTCAAGACCCTAGACTTCGTCCGAGTGTATGACGATCCAGCTACCGTCGAGGAAGAAGGATTGATAGCTTTCGCCGAAAGACTGGGGATCACCACCCTCGTCCGCGACGACTTCGGGCTGGCCCTGACCCTTGGAGGCGGCGAAGTCACACTTCTGGAACTCACTTCGGCCTACGCCACCTATGCCACTGGAGGTCTGAGGGTCTCACCCGTGGCCATTACGAGCATCACAGACCGCACTGGAGCGCTTGTATACCAATATGAGCCTCCGCCTCTGGAGCAGGTCGTCCGGCCGGAGCACGCTTTCCTCATCACCTCCATCCTCTCCGATAACGAAGCTCGTACGCCGGCCTTTGGTCCCAATTCACCCCTCAACCTTCCTTTCCTCGCCGCCGGCAAGACAGGCACCACCGACGATTTTCGTGACAACTGGACCCTGGGCTACAATCCAGATGTTGCCGTGGGGGTCTGGGTGGGAAACGCGGACTACACCCCCATGCAAAATACATCCGGTCTCACCGGTGCCGCCCCAATCTGGAACCAGGTGATGCAAATCGCGATTGAGCACCTGACCGACAACCAGCCGACGCCCTTCTCCAGGCCGCCGGGAATCATCGAGGAGGTAGTTTGCGCGATCTCAGGTACGCGCCCTTCCGAGTGGTGTCCCTCCCACAGAGTTGAGCTATTCGCAGCGGATCAGCCACCCCTTCCCAAGGAGGAGGACCTTTGGAAGAAGGTCTGGGTCGACACATATTCTCTCCTCCTCGCATCCGCTGAGTGTCCTGACTTTGCCGAAGAGAAACTCGGAATGAACTTGAAAGATCCCTGGGGTCAAAAGTGGATCATGGAGGAAGAAGCCGGCCAGGAATGGGCGGAAAGAATGAATTTCTCCAGGGATGAAGCCTTTTTTGTCCCGACGGAATCCTGCACTTCAGAGAGCCCACGACCCATCATCGGCTTCGTCCAGCCGAGCGAAGGCACGACTGTCACGTCCAGCCCGCTGGCCTTGTTTGGCATGGCCGGTGCCACCGAGGATTTCAAAGATTGGATCCTGGAATATGGAATTGGTCAGGATCCCGTGACTTTCCCGGATCTCATAAGAAGTGAAACCGAATTCAAACAGCCTGACAAATTGATCGATTGGGACGTCTCTGATCTTCCCAATGGACCCGTCGTACTCCGGCTCACAGTCCGAAGCGAGAAGGGAGGCAAAACGACAGTCAATTTGCGCTTGACCATCGCCCTGCCCACGCCTACGCCGACGCCGACACCTACCGCGACTTCGACTGAAGTGCCTACCGAGACGCCAACGCCCACCCCGACCCCTTCCCAAACCCCAACACCATCCCAGACCCCAACCCCTGTCCCTACTACCTGATACCTTCTCCCGGGCCTACAACCGCGTCCCAACGCGGCGATCATCGCTTATGAACAATATCCTCTTGCCTGCCCTCTCAAAGCGCAGCTGAAGTTCAGTCAGTTGAAACCCTTGTCCTGTCGGGAGGTTCGATGCTGAAGGCCTCCTCCTGCGCATGCACCATGCAGGCTCATGGCAACTTGGAAGAGTCCCTGTCGATTCCCTAGAGCAAAGGAAGCTGGGGATCTTGATGCTCTGGAGGATCGATCGCCAGACGATCAGGCAGGTTCTCGGGCGTCAGGGTAGTGTCTTCCCTGAGCCGACGCACATGGCGGAACTTGATCACGCCAGCGCCGCTTGCGAGCCAAGCCTTCAACCGTGGGTCCCGGCCAGCCTTGAACGCCACCAAGGCTGCCCGCCCACCCGGCAGAACGACCGTCGAAGATAAGTGAGCATCTTCCCTGAGCGCGCTTCCCAGTGAAGCAGTATCCATGACAAGGAATGAATTCACTACCTCATCCCTGTCCAGCCAAAACAGCGTTTCCGCGGCCTGAACCGCGAAACCCATCGCTTCGCCAATCTCTTTCAGCGTGTGGGGTTCGTTGCCTTCCACAACGGCACGCTCTTCTTGGTCCATGCATCGGG
>CAYGCA010000027.1:18392-28384 GCA_964348265.1 uncultured Anaerolineaceae bacterium
AAACCCATCGCTTCGCCAATCTCTTTCAGCAGCCGGTTCATCTCCTCGAGATCTGCAGAGCGTGCATCAGCCTGGTCTTCAGGCCTCAATCGCCAGACTCCAGGCTGGCTGGCTTCCTGTGCGTATGACCGCACACAGGCCGCGATGAGACGCCTATCAGGTGTGAGAATCCCGGGAAAGGCCTCATTGACCCGTTTCTCAATCTGTATCGCGGCTAGGATCTGCTCTTCACGCAGGAGTTCGAGTACGGCCCGTTCGACACGATCTGCAAGGGGAGCATCAGAAGCCGAGGGGTCCGTAAGCCAGAATTGTCCGCTCTCGATTTCACTATGTTCATCAAGTCGAACAAAGGTCTCGCACTGGCTGAGAGCCGACTCGAATTGGCGTCCCAAGGCCGTGAGAAGCTGTCCACCTTCAATCTCCCATTGGGATGCCAGCTGCTCGCTTGCTGCGAGATCACACCAAGCGGCCGCATGCAGGAAGGCAAACGGAGCTGGTTCCCCCCGATCCTGAAGCGCCCGTCTAGCCGCAACCTTCATTTGAGCTGAGAGATCTTGGGACGAAGGTAACGGGGCGTCAGGTCGCTTGGTCCGCCAGCTTAAGATTGCCTCCTGAGTATCGAAACGATGTGCGTGCCCGGTCAATTGAAAACTGGCACCCGTCAAGCCTGTCAGCGCCGCTTCCAGGAACCCGGGCTCGGCTTCCGCAATCAAACTCACCGCCGGTGTAGCCGGCGGTAGCTTGCCGGCGAGGCGAGCCAGCGTTTTGCGCAGCGCGCCCGCATGCCAATTCCAGCCATACCGGCGTCGGCGAAGGGCGACCTTGGCCGGGGCCGCCGCCTCTCGGCCCCACAACCAAGCCGACCACAAGGCGGATAGAGTCCAATACGCCTGATTGGGACGCGGCAGAACGGTCAGCAGTCCGTGAAGATCCCAGTCTGAGATTCGGGGAAGCAGATCGCGCGCCGGCCCCGGAAAGACTAGGACCTCGCCAGGCTGCGGCGACTCAATGCCTTCTCCAGACGTAGCTTCAATCAGGCCGATCTCCGGATCAGGGAGCGCCCAGATGTCCACTGCCTGCTCCAATGCTCTCCACACATTCACTTCTCGGTAGCGCGGCGAAGCCACAAGTCGACGCGGTCGGCGTCGGCTCTCAGGATGTCCCCAAAGTGCATTGGCAGAGTCGAAGGCCGACAAGAGAAGAGCCTGTACGGCTGAGCCCAAGCTTGGCTCGAGGTCCAGCTGCTCCAATTTGGCGACCAAGGTGATAAGTGCAAATCGCGCTCTGCCAGGGTAGACGGCGAGCGCCGATTCTGCGTGCAGACGATAGGGATCGTCCTTCGGGGCGACTTGCTCCAGAGCCAAGGCATATTGCAACCCATGGCCGCCGAAGGACTCGGCCAACTGCCAGTCAACATTCGTCGCCGGCTCTTCAGCGGCGTGATTGCACCCGTCACAAGCGTACGCTTTAAGAACGAGGCCTTCCAGCTCTCGGTCCCAGACGTAGTAGTCTGCTATTACTGTGTTTCCACACTCTGAGCACTGGGATCGATAGAGGTCAAGAAGGAACGGCTCCAGCCGGCCGCCGTCCTTTGGCAGAGCTGCCAGATGGGCCAACGCAGCTTGCAGTTGTGATAAGGTGAAGGGCTTCAGTGTGTGTAGGAGAACGAAACGGGTTACCGGGTTGTTGGCTGCAACCACCATCGCCCGAGCAGCACGCGCAGCCTCGATGGCCAATCGAGGGGAGACCCCAAATGGATCCAACAAGAGATCGCCAGGCCCTCCAAAAGCCTCCAAAAAGCCGGTAACGATCCCCGCCTCAAGCGGCGGCAGAAAGCGGGAAAGGGGGCTGCGCCGCTCGGCAGCGGTTCCGGGAGGAAACGCCAGGTCCATACCAGAAGTATAAAGCAAGCTTTTCGCCTGCCGCCTTCTGCGATGCGCCGTTCGGTTCAGGGGCTTGCCATTGCAATCTTTGAAGCGGTAAGATATCTTGTCTCGAATTTAGGAAGGCGGCGCGTACCTTGGAACTGAGGCGCTCCAATGGTGTCAAGTACGGGATCGGAGCCACGCTTCTGCTGGGCACGCTGGCCTGCCGATTCGCCCCACTTCCTACCCCCACATTGGAGCCTTTGCAACTCGCCGTTGAAGCCACTAGCACTGCACTCGCCTCTTCAGCTGCCACCGCAGCGGTCGAGGGCAGCCAGAGCTGCCCAACGCCCCCGGGGAATCCGCCCCCTCCCGATCTAAGCCACCTGGGTAGCGCGGCCTCCGAAGTTGAGCGGTATCTAAACGCGGGCGGTTCACCAGCCACTCTGCAAGCATTGCTGGACGCGCAGGCAGGTCGCTTGCTAACCGGACGCTTCGCTGCCAAAGCGGACGTAGACGGCAATGGCTTCAAGGACCTGATCCTTTCCCTGATCGATCCGGTCTCTGAAGTGGACCCGCCAACCGGCACCCTCTTCGCATATGTTTGCCGCGGGACCGGCTACCGGCTGACCTACACAACCCCAAGCTTTCCGAACCTGAGTGCCCCCATCATCCACGCTGCCAAGGATCTCAATGGTGATCTGAAGGCTGAAGTCCTGATCGGCCGCAAGACCTGCGGGGCAAACACCTGCTTTGAAGCTATTGAGGTTCTCGTTTGGGCGGAGGCCAGCCTGCAAAACCGCCTGCAGGGATCCTCCAGCGACCTACCCAATCCAGTCATTGAGGTTCGGCCATTGCCAGACCAAGGAATTCACATTATCCGAGTCACAGGCACCGGCGTCAGTTCGGCCGGTGCCGGCCCATACCGCCCAATCACACGCAGTTGGACATGGAACTCAGAAGAGGCTGCCTTCACCCCTGAGGGGGATGTGATCCAGCCTTCGAACTATCGCATCCACCGTCTTTGGGATGCCGATCGGGCAGCTGCGGAAGGCGACTACAGGGCCGCGCTGAGCCTCTACGATGAGGTGATTCATGCGAATGACCTTAGGGATTGGGCGGATGCCGAAGCTGAAAGGGCCAATCTGTCTGCCTACGCAAGATTCCGCCGTGTGCTGGCTCTTTTGCAGCTTGGTGATCTCGACGGAGCCCAAGCTGCCTATGACAGCCTGGTGCAAAACGTCTCACCGGAGGCTCCCGGAAGCGCCTTTGCCGAACTCGCAGAGGCTTTCTGGACCGAATATCAGGCTGAAGCAGACCTGTCAGGTGCGTGCTCTGCGGCCCAGTCGTTTGCAATCACGCATTCGGCCGAAATCTTGGACGCGCTCTATTTTGGGTACGCCAACCCTTCCTATGGCGCGGCCGATATCTGCCCAATCCCGGGGGAGTAGGCAAGCTCCTGGATTCCAAGGGCGGAAATCCCCGAATTCAGAATCTCCTGTGGACTTAACCATCTTTGCAAGCGTTCAGATTTCGCCTCCTGCCCTTTGCCTGAGCTTATCGTGTCTCCTGCGTTACCGGAGGAGTTCTCTCCAGGAGTGCCCTGAGTTCATCGAAATCATCTATCCAGGCCACACGGCGGAGGAATACGGCCGGCGTGCCAATCCGGCGCCAGAACTCACGCACAGCCGCGGCCACTGGGTCCTCGCCAGCTGCGCCTCCCGGCTCATCAGCGTAGGCGCCGAAGAAGGCGAAGTAGGCCTGATTAAGACGGCGAATCCGATATCCATTCTCCACGAAGGTTTGGCGTCTTTCTTCCATATAGCGCTCCGCCTGCTCGACTCTTCCTTGCGCCAGGAGTTCATCAACCGTCACTCGAGTCTCTCGCATTTCAGCTCTAAAATCAAAGGCGGGCGGCTCCTGGTCGCCGGTGGCCTCCAGGTCCTGCTGCACTGCGGGCGAGGAGGCTGGCAAGGACTCGAGGTAGTAGCGCTCCAAAACAAGTCGACCGATTTCCCTACCCAGAATATTGGCAACCGTCTCGTTGATCGTTCTCAGCTCCGAGGAGACGTTGTACTTCAAACCTAAGGGACGCAGCGAGAGGTAGTTGTGCACCCATTCGTGGACAACAACTTCCACCACCCAGACCAATGAGCTGTTTTGCTGGATCATTGTGGGGTAGCTCCCAAGTCCACCGACCGGAACCACCAAGGCCGAGACATCCAGAGCGTCCTCGAGCTGAGCCTCCAAGTCTACGCGCTCATCAATCAGGAGACCGGGCTGCACCATGATATTCGCATCTTGCCGAATGACGTGACGTGGGGACACAATGACAGCAAGAGGTGTGCGACTGAATTGGAAGGCCACTGGCGGGAAGGCGAAACCACCCAGATTCAGACCCAAGTCGTCCAGAACTACCGCCACTTGCTCTTGGAGGATGGCCTCGGCCGTCGGTTGGAGCTCGTCCTGGCGTTCCCGCACCAATGCCAATTCAGCAAGAACAGGCGCCGCCTCCACATCGGGGATCGATGGATCACTGAAAACTGCGTCCAGTTGGGCGTTGAGTTGAGCGGCCCGGCCGGTAAGCTCCAGGTAGTCCAAGACCAGCGCACGCCTCGAGTCTTCAAGCAGGTATCCGCTGCTGCCCAGGCTGAGCTGCTCCATCTTGGCCTGGACTGATCCGATCGTCCAATCAACAAAATCGAATTCTATGGGTCGCGTGAATCTGCGAACAAGCTGGGCTGGCTCACGCTGTTGAACTTCGCTGCCGCCTAGGGGTGAGAGCACCAGTAGGAACACAATGATACGCAGGATCGAATCGACCCCTGAACGCCAGACGGACGATCTCATACTGGCAGCATCATATCATCCGAGGATGCCTGGCGAGCCCAGGAGTCGCTTGTGCTATAATCGAGCAACCTCTGGAATTTTGCGGCGGCTAGTTCCTCACCAGTCCTTCCTGCGATGAACTTTCTCGTTACCGGCGCTGCCGGCTTCCTCGGTTCTACTCTAGCCAACCGCTTGGCACGTGAGGGACACTTCGTTCGCGGTTTGGACAATCTCTCAACCGGAAAGCCGGGGAATCTGAGACCTGAAGTCCAACTTACCCATGGAGACGTATCCGACCGGCGCGAACTTTGGAAGCTGCTGGAGGATATTGACTGCGTCTACCACCTGGCCGCCAAGGTCTCCGTACCTGAATCAGTTCTCCATCCACGCGAATACAACGCCGTGAATGTGGGAGGCACAGTTAGCGTAATGGAGGCGATGCGCGACGTCGGCGTCCAGCGCGTCGTCCTGATTTCCTCCGGCGCAGTCTACGGCGACCAGCAAGCGCAGCCCCTGACTGAAGATACCCCACCGGATCCTCGCTCGCCCTATGCCGTCTCGAAGCTGTCAGCCGAGTATTATGTCCATACAATCGGGACCCTGTGGGGCATTGAGACCGTCGCCTTGCGCGTGTTCAACGCCTATGGCCCCGGCCAACCCCTACCAGCCACCCATCCGCCTGTCATTCCGCACTTTCTGCGCCAAGCAGCCCGCGGAGGCAGCCTCGTCGTTCACGGGCGAGGCGAACAGACCCGTGATTTCGTGTACGTGGACGATGCTTTAGGGGCCATGCTGGCCGCCGCTACCGCACCAGGGCTGGACCACAACAACATCAATGTCGGGAGCGGTCAAGAGGTCAGCATTGTTGCCCTAGCCCAGGCGGTTATGGAAGCCATCGGTTCAACTGCCGACTGGATGTACAACGAGGAGCAGGACCCCGGACCATCGCGGATGTGCGCGGACCTTCGGCTGGCTACTCAGAAACTGGGCTACCAGCCAGAGATCCCCCTTGAGGAAGGCTTGAAGCGCATGATCGACCGCGATCCTCGTTTCCAGCCCATCGGCGAATTGTGATGAGGCGGCCGGACTCGCCTCCGGTCAAGGCTGGTAGGAGGCACACCAAGCCGGCACAGGCTTGGCTGGCTTCTTGCTGCACGGCTTACCTGGGCCCGAGCTAATGGTCTGATCAGTCGAGATTCACGCACGGCAGGGTGAACCCCCCGGGAAGACTTGTGCGGACAGTGAAGCTGGAGCTCATATCGGAAAGCTTCTAGAGCCTAGTGCCATGCCCCGCTGACTGGAAGAGGCTTCCCCAATGACACTGCATCTGCCGGGTGCTCAAAGACAGCCTGCCCAGCACGCGTGCGACGCCAAACCAGTCACGATAGGCCATGTCATTCTGAGGGGGCTGTGCCGAGAAGGATCACTTGGATGAAACAGCTAGCCCGCGACTTCTTCGCCCGTCCCACTCTGGTCGTAAGCCGTCAATTGCTAGGCCACCGCATAATCAGGCTGGAGGACAATCAGAGGCGCCTATCGGGCTTAATCATTGAAACCGAGGCGTACATTGGAACCGAGGACCAAGCTTGCCATTGCCGTCATGGGCGAACAGCTCGCAACGCTGTCATGTGGGGTCCGCCCGGGCATGCTTATGTATACTTCACTTACGGCATGCACTGGATGCTTAATATCACTACCGAGCCGGAAGGTAGCCCGGCCGCAATCCTAATTCGCGGTCTTATTCCAGTCGAAGGCCTGGAGGCAATGCGCCGTCGCCGGCTCCGCCGGGACGAAGAGTTGACGAATGGCCCGGCAAAACTCTGCCAGGCTCTGGCTATCGACGGCTCGCTTAATGGCTACGACATCTCTCACGCGGCGGCGAGACTCTACATCGAACCGGCACTTGAGATCCCCGACAACCTCATCACCACGGGTCCTCGAGTGGGTCTGAACAACGTGCCGGAACCCTGGCTCAGCAAGCCGTGGCGTTTCCATGTCGATCAAAACCAGGTCCGACTGCTCATGGAGGAGGAAAAGCTGTAATGAGATTGCTGGAGGGCAAGTCCGCCCTGATCTTCGGAGTAGCCAATAAGAACTCCATCGCCTGGGGTATCGCACAAGCGATGCACACGCACGGCGCCTCATGCGCTTTCTCATATGCCAGTGAAGCGCTTGAGCGTCGGGTGCGGCCCTTGGCCGAATCCCTCGGCTCGAGTTTCATCGAAATCTGTGATGTGTCCAGCGATGACGATATTGAGGCAGTCTTCGCCAAAGCGAAGCGTGAGCTTGGGCAGATCGACATACTGGTCCACGCTATCGCCTTCGCCGACCGCGCCGATCTCGAAGGACACTACTTTGAAACCACCCGCAGCGGTTTCCGCTCAGCGATGGATATCAGCGTGTATTCCTTTACCGCTCTAGCACGAGCAGCAATTCCACTTATGCCGCATGGCGGATCAATGATGACCCTCACGTATTACGGCTCCCAGAAGGTTACCGCGAACTACAATGTGATGGGGGTGGCCAAGGCGGCCTTAGAAGCCTCCACACGCTATTTGGCCAGTGATTTGGGACCGCTTGGCATTCGAGTCAACGCCATCTCGGCCGGACCGATTCGAACGCTCTCCGCGGCGGGAGTTAGCGGTTTCAAGCAGCTATTCACCAGATACCCCGAACTCACCCCTCTGAAACGGAGCGTGACCGCCCAGGACGTGGGCGGCGCGGCGGTGTGGCTCGCATCTGATCTGGCTCAGGCCGTTACCGGAGAAGTGGTATTTGTAGACTCGGGTTACAATATCCTTGGCGTTCCCATGCCCGACACTGATTCCTCTTGATGGTTGATGGGCCATCAGTCGGCCACAATCCATCGACTCACCGCCAGGCTAGCTCCCCGCATTCCCCCTGGACGGTCACCGGCCCAGACCGGTCTGCCTCGCGCCTGAATCGTCACCTTCCACATCTTTCTGGGTGCTTGGCTTCCGGCCAAGTCCAGGCTTGGCAGTCTTGGCTCTGGCACCTGCAGTCCTGAGTGGCCAGCTCACCACCTGGCCTTCGGAACGGTCTTGGCGGGTAGGCTGGCATTTGGATGGACTACGCCTGATCGATTGCCCGCCGTCCGCCCATATGAAGGTTCATCGGATCGGCTCTGGGGCTTCGGGGATGACCGGATGAAGCGAAAACGACCATCCCGCTTACCTGGCAGCCGCGCCGATCGAGAGGCTTACGGTCAAAGTCACAAGTATCCTCCATGAGGAGAGGCCGCATGTTGTGCCTACCCACGATTCGATTGGCGGCTGAGCTCGCCCGAGCTTACCACCATTCATCGAGCCACGGCCTTGACCTTCGAAGCCATCGCTAATGGCAATCGCTCCCCAGAGCTGCATTCACCTCACCCACCCCGGAACCTGTGCTTCCACAACTTCCCCGGGCGGAGGTGGCGCCCTTTCCCTAAGCAGTCGCGGCTCTTCGGGATAGACCACCGTCGCCGGGGAAGAAACCAGAACATGGGTCTGGCCGAGTTCCTTCCGCATGAGATTCCTGTCCATGTCAGGATTGAACACAAGTCACTAGCCGAAGCCAGATGAAGCGCATCCACCTGTCATGGCAGTCAGTTGGCAGGACGACCCTTTTCTCGCTCTCTTTTGGCCATGCCCTTCAGGTCGGTCAACAACAACGAATCCTGTATGGGAGCCTATCTTCCTGAGAGGCGCGCGGCACAACAGATCGGCCTCTTCGAAGGCCTCTAGCCCGCTGTCGCGCAGGGCGAACCTGCGATTTCTCAGCGTACAGCAAAGTGCGTCCTCCCCCGAGGCCGATCGTGCAGGGACGCTTCCCAGGGACGGCCGAATGACGGCTTCTGCTACTCCAAGAACCTCACCGCGGCGTCCATCCGACGGGCAGCCCACGCTGGGATTCGAGCGGCTGCTCTGCGCGGAATTCCGTGTCGAACTGCGATGTCCAATTGAGCAACAACAGCCTTGATACGTTGACAGCCCTGAGGTATGCTCCTGCCTGGATTCGGGCCAGCCTTCTCGGCCGATACCTCAACTTTTCGAATGCCTTCATCGACGCTAACGAATTGTATGGGACCTGGACTTGGCTATGTTTGACCTCATTCCTGTCACACCTGTGCTAATGCCTGCGATCATCTTTGCGATCCGGGTGATCGACGTGTCTTTGGACACCCTGCGCCTTCTGTTTGTAATCCGTGGTCGGCGGCCATTTGCCTGGCTGCTAGGGTTCTCCCAGTCTCTCCTCTGGGTGACTGCTATCACGGGCGTTTTGAGCAACCTGGACAATCTCTGGAACGTGATCGGCTACGCTGGCGGCTTTGCCACTGGTACCGTTGTCGGCATAACCATCGAGGGCAAACTTGCGATCGGCCACGGTCATGTGCGCGTTATCAGCTCTCGTCGGGGCAGCGCGATCGCCGAGGCGATTCGAAACGCAGGCTATGCGGCGACTGAAGTGGCCGGGCGCGGCAAGGACGGCACGGTAACCTTGATTAATTGCAGCGTCCGCCGGCGCGACATCAAGTATGTACGGGATATGGTTTCCAAGCTTGATCCCGAGGCCTTTGTTACCGTGGAAGAGGTACGTCCACTTCACCGTGGCTTCTGGCGCGCCTGAGGCCTGTTGAAGCCTAAGCTTCCCATCCCAGTCAAAATCAGAGCCGTACCATCACCGCGGCATCGATTCTCGACTGTAAGCCAACTGTAAACCCCTGAAGTTTGCGTCGCAACCTCTAGGCGGGTTATAATCCCGCCACCTAAGTACCGAGTAGGTTCCCAGTTCAGGCTCGAAGGGCCTTCATGGCGCTCAAAGGAAACCTGCGCGATTTCACTGTCACGCAGCTGCTGAACCTAGTCAATTTAGCGCGCAAGACGGGCACGCTGACGATCGAAGGCCCGAATGAGACCGCTTGGGTGGCATTCCATAGCGGAAAACTCGTCTTCGCTCAGCTTGGCAATGAAGACGGCTCGCTGACCGGCATCCTGCAAAAGACAGGCCAAATCACCCCCAGGCAAGCTGAAATCATTAGGACACACGCAGCCGACAAGGGCGACAAAGAGCTCGGTCTGATGCTGATCAATGCTGGCTATTTGGAGCAGGAAGACATCTTGACCAGCATCCGGCAGAACGTGCTCGATATCGTTTATCGGCTCTTCACTTGGATCGACGGCTTCTTCCGATTCGACGCAGACGTCCTTCCACCCGACGAGCGGAACCGCATCCTCACCCTCTATGAGCGGGTGACGCACAAGACATTGCGCATCTCCAAAACCTTTGGCATCGAGG
>CAYGCA010000027.1:28442-29622 GCA_964348265.1 uncultured Anaerolineaceae bacterium
AACCCGAAGAATACAATTAGGCAGATCGCCAAGACCAACAAAATGAGCGATCTTGAGATACGCCGAATCGTCTATGGGCTCCTGCAGGCCGGGCTGATAAGGATCATTCGACCTGAAGGAATGCCCTTGCCCCCAGAGGCTCAGCGAATCAAACCCATGGACCCCCAGGAACAGGTCTCGCTTGTCAACCGTCTGATTGACCGAATACGCTCCCTATAAGCGAGGTTCCGTGATGCAGAATGTCAAGATGGTGGTAACCGGACCCTTCAATTCAGGCAAGACCCAGTTCATTCAGACGGTCAGCGAGATAGACGTTGTTTCAACAGAGCGAAGGATCACAACCGAGGCCGAGCGGGTAAAAGAAACGACGACTGTTGCCATGGATTTTGGCCGAATCACAGTCGACGACGATCTCGTACTCTACCTCTTTGGAACACCTGGACAGAAGCGCTTTGATTTCATGTGGGAGATCCTTTCCGAAGGGATGCTTGGCTTTATTGTGATGGTCGACAGCACCCGACCAGAAACCTTTAGGGAAGCTCGAGGCATCCTGCACACTTTTCGAGCTTATGCCCCGACACCGTACGTTGTGGCCGCCAACAAACAAGACCTGGAGGATGCGTGGACGGTTGATGACTTGCGAATCGCCCTGAAGCTCGATAGTGGTCGCAAGATGTTGCACTGCGTCGCAAAGGAAAGGGAGTCGGTAAAGGACGTGCTCCTTGAGCTTCTCTACAGCATCTTGGAAGAAATGAATGAGAGTAACGCTTCTTGAAATCTATCAGGACAGAGACAGGTGAGCTCCCTAACGACTGAGCAAGGTATTGTTCACTACGAAAGATACGGCCAGGGACCTCCGGTGCTCCTGTTACATGGCTGGCTCGAGTCATGGCGCCTGTGGCAGGCGACAATGGAGCAGGTAGGTCGCAAGCATCGAATCTACGCCCTTGATTTCTGGGGCTTTGGTGACTCGGGCAAGAAGCGGGAAAGCTTCGCCATCGGCGATTTTGTCAGCATGGTGAACCAATTCATGGAGCACCTCGGCATCCAGGAAGCCCCCCTCGTCGGGCATAGCATGGGAGGCACTGTGAGCCTAATGCTGGCAATTAAATACCCTCATCGGGTGACTAAGGTTGCTGTGGTGGGCTCCCCTATTGAAGGCTCATCCTTAGCCGCGACG
>CAYGCA010000027.1:29632-30479 GCA_964348265.1 uncultured Anaerolineaceae bacterium
CTGAAGCTGGCAGGCTACCGACCGATCGCCTTTGTGGCCTATCATTTCCCGATCGGACTGCGGCTAGGCTTGCGACTGGCTGCGCCCTTCATTACTCGCGATCGGAACTGGTATCAAATGATCGTCGGCGATCTTTCCCAGACGACACTCGAATCCTTTCTGCTCAGCATCACTTCGCTTCGTAACACAGACCTTCGCCCACGCCTAAGGGAGATCGCAGTGCCGGTTTTGGGCATGTACGGGGATAGAGACATCATCGTTCATCCCGGGCAGTGGCAGCCGCTGAAGGCTGGCGTAGCCCACGCGCAGATCGAGCGCTTTCCTGAGTCCGGTCATTTCCCTATGCTCGATGAGCCGGAGAGATTCCGCAGGTCGTTGGAGAGCTTCCTCGCTCAGGAGGCGGTCCCCGTCAAGGGAAAGAAGAACATCGAAGAGACATATCTGTGACCATGATCAGACTTGTTGGTACTTTGCAGGGTTCAGAGGTATGAAAAGCGAACTGGTATAGCGAATGCTCAAAATCATTCTGTGTGACGACCGTCACGTACCTCCCTTTAACGAACGAGCGCGGGACCTTCGTATACGCAACCATCCGCTGTGGCTGCTACAGCGCGACCTACTTGCGCCTTACGCCACCCGTGAAATCGAACTGTCCCTTGGCGAAGGAATACCCTCAGTCCGAGAGCCAATGATTGTTTATCGCGACAACCTGGTGTTCGACGAGCCCTACATCACTGCCTTCATTAACCAGGCGCAGAAGCACGGCCGACCTGCCAGGGCGGCTCTTTCCAAGGACGATCCAGCCTTTCGAGAGCACGCCCTTCCCCTGTCGACTTCCTATACGCCC
>CAYGCA010000028.1:0-2872 GCA_964348265.1 uncultured Anaerolineaceae bacterium
ACTGCCATCAACCAGCGAAAGCCGATCCTCTCGCAGTGCAGGCGTATTCGACAGGCTCTGCCTTGTTTCGACCAGATCCGCCTGGCCAAAGGCGAAGGGTTCACTCGGCAACAAGATCACTTGCGGATCGGCCTGCAAAACCTCGGCCGAGGTCACCCTCGGGTATCTGGTGTCGCGTCCTCTAGGATCTTCGGGAGGGGCTTCCCCCAAGTCCGCGGCCAGTGGATAGTGGCGCTCGCGATCGCCAAAGACGTTCTCGGCACCACAATGCGCCAAGAGATCATGCGCATAGGTCTTCCGATTGAAAGTCATCCACCACTGGCCCCCCTTGGGACTCTCACCCTTCCAGATGGGGCAGAATAGGCGCACCAGAGGTCCTTGCGCGGCAGCCTGCTTGGTCCATTCAACGCTGCGCGGGAAGGTCACCCAGACCTTGAGGCCAACGGCCTCCAGGGCTTCGACAGCCTCCTGGGTGTTTTCCTCCTGATTGGCGATGACAAGATCAGGGCTCAGCTCGATAATGGCTTCGATATCAGGCGACTTCGTCCCGCCGACAACTTCTAGCCGTTTCTTTGCATTGTCAGGGGGGCGACAATATTCGGTGACGGCGACTAGCCGCTCGCCCAGACCCAGGTCGAACATGCTTTCCGTCATCGATGGAACAAGGGAGACCACCTTCTCAGGCGGCCTAGTGAAGGTGAGCAGTGGAAGGTAGCCGTTTCCGCTGCTCAAGACTGCCTCCAGGCTTTTCCGAGCACGATTTTGGGGGCTTTTTCACCCCAAACCTCTACCTCCCCCGCTGGCCCGAGGGCCAGGACTGCCCGCCTCGGCAGACCGAGAGCATAGACAGGGTCTTCGCCCGAAAGAAGATCACGAGCTACCTCTCTCACCACGGGGTCTGGATCCCCCTGGAGAACCAGCGCGTTGGGCAACCATCCCAAGGCCGGCTCAAGCTTCCTGTCCTCCTTCATGTACCTCCACTGCCCGACCAAGGAGGCCGCCCCTCCGGCCACAAGAAGCAGGCTGCCTTCTTCTAGCCAGCCCGGAGAGAAGACACCATTCTCCAACGCCTCCATGGCGTCCGCCCACTGCTCCACGCTGCCGCCGGCCATGATAATGAGGCCAGCGGATCCAACCTCGTTGCGCCGCAGTTCGTCGAGGGAGATTCGATCTGCCACCTGATCGGTTAGAAGCTCAAGCTCTTCGAGGAAGGCCTCCACCTCCGAGTGAGTGATGCCTGAGGCTTGGACAGCCAGGGGAGGCCGGGACAAATCCAAAACCGCCAACATTCGGTCTGCCAACCTTGGGAAATCGCCCCCAAGAGAAGGCACATCACCCGCGACCACGAGCCACCCGCGGTCTCCGACACGCTGGAAGACTTGCTCGAGTTCAGTCATCTCAGCAACCGGATCTCTTCTTTTGTCACCATCTCCCCTCATCCTAGAGGCGACCGGGTCCTGAATCGCCTGGATCAGGAAAGCTCCAGGCGGTGGAATTTCTCCACGTACCGCGGGTATTCGGGCGGACTGTTTGGATCGCGCATTCTCGCAAGCAGTCGTTCTCTAAGCGCCTTCAGATCCTTTATCTGACTCCTGTGTTCCGCAAGCGCGCTCAGTTTTTGCTCGACGAAACCGGTGACGTCGATAGTCGTATTAGGACGCGAGGCGCCGGCGATGTAAACCTGGTGGACCTTGATTGGCTCAAGGCCCTCCTCTTCGGAAAGTTCAGGGTAGTACATTGCCGATCGGGCTGCCGGCCAGAGGGAATCCAGCGTCGCCTGTCCGGCTGCGCGATGATCTGAGTGGTTGATAAAGTCTGAGTAGTACACGCCGGGATCACTGGTGAGCACGATGTCCGGACGAACTTGCCGAATGATGCGAGTTATCTCTTTGCGCAGCTCCGGATTTGGAACGATGTGTCCATCAAGGAAGTCGAGGAAGATAACTTCCTTAACGCCAAGTATCTCGGCCGCGGATCGCTGCTCGCGCTCTCTTGTCCTGGCCAATTCTCTGGGATTCGTCCCCAGCTCGTCAGAGCCTTTATCGCCGCGCGTGAGCAGACAATAGACGACTTCCCGTCCTTCGGTCGTCCAGCGGGCAATGGTTGCGCCACAGAAAAACTCGGGGTCATCAGGATGGGCCAAAATGACCAGCACCTGGTCCGGCCGCTCCTTTGTGTCCGCCATCACTGTTTTGATTCGCCCCTGCCGCAATCACAGCCGCCGTTCTCATGTCGGTCGCAGGGCGCGTCGGCCTTTTCTTTCAAGGCCTTCAGCTCTTCATAAGGCTCGATTTCATGCTTCAGAAACTCAGCCCGTTTGCCGTCCTCCAGGATCACCACCACGGACTGCTTTAGCGGGAATACGTCAACGACTTTCCCCTCACCTAGGGGAGTGACAACGCGCTTCTTGAGTTTGGGCAGTTCCTTGCGGGCTTCGGCATACTGTTCGTATTCATAGACCAGGCAACACCTCAGACGGCCGCACATACCGGTGATTTCATGCGGGTTGAGAGAGATTCCCTGGGCTTTGGCCATTTTTATTGAGACCGGACTGAACTGAGTCAGAAAAGTCGAACAGCAGCGCTCGGCCAGGCCACAGGCGCCCATCCCGCCGATGATCTTGGCAACGTCACGCGGACCAATCTGGCGGAACGATACACGGGCCTCCTTGAAGAGCTTCTGGATTCGCTTACGCAATTTGCTCAGGTCCACCTTCTCATCCGCGTCAGTGTTGAAGAGGAAAGTCAGGCGCGAGCCATCATAGGAGAACTCTGCCTTGGCGATTTTTATGCCCCGATAGCCCAGCTCCGCCGCTTTGGCCCGGCACTCAATCATCACTTCAAGTTCCCGGCGACTCCACAGATTGCGGGAT
>CAYGCA010000028.1:2882-7076 GCA_964348265.1 uncultured Anaerolineaceae bacterium
CGAAGGTCACCAGCTCTCCAAGTTCCCGCCCACGACTAGTACGGACGATAACTTGATCGCCGATCTGGAGATCGGAGACCTCGGAGGCATCAAAATAGTAGAGCTTCCCAAGCTTCTGGAAGCGAACCGCGGCAATCTGAGTTAGGTTTCCAACCTCAGCCATGAACACCTCATCGACGAACCCCGGGGTCAGAATCTATCCCAGGGGAGGAGATTATGCAATGCGCTGACCAGGCGCCCGGCGTACCGCCAAGCGAGAAACCTGGAATTGGCGATCCACAGCCTTTCTCAGCAGGAGCCTGCGCCTCTAAGCGACTGGAACCCTGAGGGGATCAATCTATGATCTGTATAGGGATCGGCTCGCCCTGCTGCAGAGCGGCAACACTCACTCGAACCGCGAGATGACTTGCGATCGAGGTCAAGGCCCGGGAGACCTGCGATTCGGGGTGAGAAATTACTACGGGGACACCCGAATCCCCGGCCAATCGAACGTTGGCATCGATCGGGAGAGCCCCCAGAAAGGTCGAGCCAGCCTCGATTGCCATCCTTTCGCCGCCACCTTGGCCAAAGAGATCCATCACGCTCCCGTCTGGCAGTTCGAGATAGCTCATGTTCTCGATGACGCCAAACACAGGGACCTTCATCGTGCGGAACATCTCAAGACTGCGCAAAGCATCCTCTAGGGATACCTTCTGAGGAAGGGTCACGATGACTGCACCAGAAAGAGGCATCGTTTGGGTCAAACTCAGAGGGGCATCGCCCGTTCCAGGCGGGAGGTCGACGATCAGGTAGTCTAGTTCACCCCAGTTGACATCGCTGATGAACTGGCGGATCGCCGAGTGCAACATCGGCCCGCGCCATATGAGCGGCTGTCCGGGCTTGACCAGGAAGGCGATCGATATGATCTTGACACCAAACGCCTCGGCCGGCATCATTTTGCCCTCGCTTGGGCCCGGTAGCCGCTCAACACCCATCATCGTGGGCACATTGGGCCCGTAGACGTCGGCGTCCAGCAGGCCCACCCTGGCCCCCGATTGCGCCAGCGAGACGGCAAGGTTAACCGAAACGGTGCTTTTTCCGACTCCCCCCTTACCTGATGCAACCGCGATCGCATTCCGAATCGGCGAGCTGGCTAGGCCTCTTGTCCGCCCATCCGATGGGATGTCTACCTGGAACGCAACCTTGACCTTGCTCACCGCCGGGATCGCCTCCAGGCTTTGGACAACCGACCTCTGGATCTCATCCCGATAGGGGCTGGCCGGACTGATGAGCTTGAGTGTGACCGAAACCTCGTCCCCCGCGATTGATACGTCTCGGACAAGGTTGGCGCTGACCAAATCCTCACTCAAAGCAGGCTCGACGACCTCGCTCAAGGCTTGCATGACAACTTCGTGAGCAATGACACCGTCTTCAGCCACAGGTTTCCTCCAACCTGTCTCTGCCGTTGATCTCGGATTGAGGACCGTCCAATCCGAGGTGGGCTCTAACCTTGGATTTGCAGACCTCGAACAAGTCCAGCAAGTCCTTATCCGAACCACGGTATCGTTTGACGGCCTGGGAGGCACAGAATGTGCAGCCCCGCAGTGCACGATAGCAATCTGTATGACAAGTCATGCAGCCACTCAGCTGCACCATAGCGAGGCTAAATGCGACCGTGTCTGGATCACCATCCGCTGCCTGCCAGACGCGGTCAACCAGCTTCCGCCACACGTTGCCCCGCAGAGCGCGGATGCATGGCGCAACCCGCATTGGGAAAAGAATCTCTGTGTCTTTTCGGTAGCGCCAGCCTCCGGTCGGCCTCAGCACCAGTCTTCTCGACCCCTAGTCCTTCGTTCGAGACCGCTTCTTCATTTCCTTCTCAGCCCGAACTACCTCTTCGCGGGCATAATTCCGGGGACGAATGGAGGCATAGTATGAGATTGGTTTGTCGAGCATCTGCTTATTGAAGATGTGCTGTTCGAAGCGATCATAGGACGCCAATTCAAAATTGTGGTCCATTTTGATGGCGTCGAAGGGGCAGTATTCTGCGCAATAGCCGCAGTTCATACATATGTCGATATCAATGTAGAATTCCACAGGCTCAGGGACAGGCCGTCCCGTCTCCGGATTGTTTGAGCGGACGATCCATATGCACTGCGGCGGACACACCTTGGCGCAAATCCCGCAGGAAGTACAGCGGTCCTGCCTATTTCCGTCCTCATCTTCCTCATAGATGAGAAACGGGATAAAGCGAAACTCCTCCGGAACTGGCAGCTTCTCTTCAGGATACTGGACGGTAAAAATCCCTCGAGCGTTGGGCCCCTGGCGCACCTCGATGGCCTCGGGATTGTAGTATCTCCGCCCCAACCAGCGGATATCTTCGACATAGGTCTCAACAAAATGCTTGAGGGTGACGCCCAAGCCCTTGAAAATTCCGATTCCATACATAGCCGTCTCAAGTTCCTCCCACAGCTCCACCAGCGGGGCGACTAGCGATCCACTTCCCCCAAGACGATATCGATCGAGCCGAGGATCGCCACCACATCAGCCACTTTTTGCCCTTTGCACATTTCACCCAGGGCAGTGAGGTTAATGAACGAAGGCGCCCGAACATGATAGCGCCATGGGTTCGGCTTTCCATTGGACACCACGTAGAATCCAAGCTCTCCTTTCGGGTTTTCAACCCGCCCGTAGGCTTCGCCCGCCGGAACCCGCACTTGGTAGACCGGCTTACCCGTCTGGATTTCGCCCTTCTCGGGCATGTCGCGCAAGACTTGTCGCAAGATATGAAGGCTCTCGCGCATCTCGTCCACCCGGACCAGATAGCGGTCGTAGACGTCTCCGTTTTCGCGCACAACCACGTTGAAGTCGAACCGATCGTAAATCCCGTAGGGATCGGCGCGGCGAACATCATAGGCCACTCCGGAGGCCCGCAACACAGGCCCCGCGGCTGAAAACGCGATCGCCTTCTCAGGAGGCAAGACTCCGACGCCCACACAGCGCGAGCGAATGATCTCGTTTTCGGTCAAGTAGCGGTCCAATTCATCGATCCGCTCTGGAAGCCGCTCGAAGACCAGCTCCCTTACCTTTTCCAAGACGCCGGGAGGCAGATCGCGCGCAAGGCCGCCAAAGCGAAAATAGTTGCACATCATGCGTGAGCCTGCGGTCGCCTCAAAAACGTCGAGGATCAGCTCGCGCTCGGTAATGGCATATAACGCTGGGGTGAAGAACGCACCCAGATCGTTGAGCAGGAAGCCGATCGCCCACAGGTGGTTGACGATGCGCGTCAGCTCGGCCATCATCACGCGGATGTATTGGGCTCTTTCAGGCGGCTCAATGCCCATCAACTTCTCAACCGCCAGAGCATAGCCAAAGTTGTTGCCCATCGAACATATGTAGTCAAGGCGATCAGTGAACGGCATATTCATGATATAGGTGTTGCGTTCACCGATCTTCTCGTGGTTCCGGTGAAGATAGCCCATTACCGGTTGAAGATCGATGATGGTCTCACCCTCAAGCGTGACTACCATTCGGAAAACGCCGTGGGTTGAAGGATGTTGAGGCCCAAGATTGACGATGATCTGGTCGGTTTCTAGGGTTCCCCCTTCGCCCTCGGCGCCCTCCACCCTCCCCATTCCAGCATACAGGCCGGTGTCCCCCTCCGGGGTCCAGCCGTCTGTGGAGAATCCTGCAGGGTAAGTAACATTCTTGAAGTACTGTGTCTTGTCTTCGATGCGGTAGACATTGCCTTCCGGCCAGCGGTTGCCGAAAGGTTTGCCCTCCTCCTCGAAGTAGGCCTCCTTATAGTCCTTCCGCATCGGATGCCCTTCGAAGCCCTCCCACATCAGGATTCGACGCAAATTGGGGTGGCCTGAGAAGCGGACGCCGAACAGGTCCCAGGCCTCCCGCTCCTGGAAATCGGCTCCGGGAAAGACTGATACCAGGGAAGGGACCACAGGCGATTCGCGAGGCACCTGGGCTTTGAAGACCAGGGCCGAACCGCCCAGGGTACTGTAGGCGTGATAGACAACCTCCATCAGGCCATCCGGCAAGTAGTCGACGGCCGTTACCGATGAAAGATAGTCGTAATCGAATTCGTCCCGAAGTGCCGCCGAGACTTCAAAGATGCGGTCCGCTTGGACGATGTATCCTTCGTGGCCTTCCCGGTCATCGTGCCGTACAGCACCAGGGAATCGACGTTCTAGATCGTCGGGC
>CAYGCA010000028.1:7186-25507 GCA_964348265.1 uncultured Anaerolineaceae bacterium
CGGGCCCGGTCTGCCCGGATTCTTGCTGGACCTGGGCGTTAGCTTTGAGCTTTGGGAAATCACGCGGGTCAATTAGATCCGGTCCGAGGATGGGGATCGGGATGGCATCCAGAGCCACTTGTTGGTACCATCGGGTCTTCTTGATCGATTGCCGGTCGATCTTCTCCTGCAGTTTGATGAGCCCGTTTAGCAGTGCCTGCGGGGTCGGAGGGCATCCGGGCACATAAACATCCACAGGTACAAACTTGTCGACGCCCGAAACGACGTTGTAGCCTTCCTTGAAGGGCCCCCCACCGGAAGCGCAGGCCCCCATTGCCATAACGTACTTCGGTTCTGGCATCTGGTTATACAGGCGCACGATCTGCGGAATCATCTTCTTCGTGACCGTCCCAGAAACGATCATTAGATCCGTCTGCCTAGGGCTGGGGCGGACGATCTCCATCCCGAACCGAGCCTGATCGAAGCGACTTGCCGCTGTACAGATCATCTCGATGCCGCAGCAAGCCAGGCCGAACATCATCGGCCAAACCGAAGACCGTCGACCCCAGTTATAGATCTTGTCCAGCGTGGTTATCGCCACCTGGCCTCGGATATCCTCCGGGACGTCGAAATCGGGATTCTGAAGAAATTCCGTCAAATCGGGTTGGTCTGTCATGTACCGGCGACCTCCTGCCTGATCCGTGCCCCTAGGAACCAAGAGGAAGAGTAGTGGGAGATGTAACAAACTTCGTGCATTATACCATTTGCCGCTCTCCGGATGTCAAGACAGAGGTGCCCAAGGGGGTGCCGGAGGCATTTGAGCACTTGGCCTCGAAGGTGCCAGAGCTCGAGAGCGGCGGATTGGGCGTCCAAAGCTGTTATTTCCATGACCAATTGACAGCCGGGGGTTTCATTGGTAGACTGTGACAATCTTTGTGGTCCCCGGACAGTAGTCTGAAAAACCGCCTATAGATTGGTAGGAGAAACCATGGATCTTCTTCAGATTGAGGATGAAAACACCCAGACTCAAGTGCCCTCACTCTTGCTGAGCGAGACCGCGGCGGTCCGGGTCCGGAGCTTGATGGAGGAACGCAAGCTAGATGATCATGCACTGCGAGTCTTTGTGTCTGGTGGCGGGTGTTCAGGGCTCAACTATGGCATGGCCCTGGAGGGGCAGCCGCGCGAGAACGATCTTCGGTTTGCCTTTGGCGATGTTCTTGTTGTGGTCGATCCCATTTCTATCGGCTATCTCGCTGGAAGCACAATAGACTATGTGGATGACCTAATGGGGGGTGGCTTTAGAGTTGAGAACCCTAACGCGGTTTCAACTTGCGGGTGTGGGCATTCGTTCAGGACCGGGAGTCAAGGCGCGGCATCAGCCAGCAGCGCCCACGGGAGCGCCGGCAACTCAGATTATTGCTAGCGGAGAAGCTGGGCCAATCTGCGGTACTCAAGTTGGCAGGTCACATAGTGACCTGCCATTTGCGCGCCAAGAGAGAACCAGCGATCCGCTCAGCAACCCTCGTTCAATTGCAGGAGCAAAGCACTCCATTGAAAGCATTAAGCGCGGGCGACGAGGACTCAGCCTCAATCCCTCACACCAACAGTCGCTCTACAAGCCTGCCGCGTATGGGTGATGTGACGTGGGCCGTGGATTGCTGTTAACTTCCCACCACCTTCGGGCCGCGCTCCCGGATCCGCCAACGACGCAGAGCCCGGCAAGGCATTCCCAGGCTTGGGGTCACCCCTCTAGGCACCCCGCAAGAAGGAGATCACTACTCCAAAGAGTCCGATCACTAGAAGCCCCAGAATGGCGAGGATCGGGGGAAAAGCCCGCCCTTGCGCCTGCGCTTCAGGGCCAAAAGTCGGCTGGATTATGGGCGGAGCGGGTGTAAAAGTCGGCAGGCGAGTTGGTGTCGCCTCCCCCAGATTGAACTGAGCAGCCAAGGTCGGATCAATGGTGGCCGTTACCCTTGGCGTAGGTGTGGGTGGTGATTCAACCACCGGCAGAAAGCCCTGACCGCCTTCAAGTCGCACCAGAGGGGCGTACACCCAGGCAACGTTTCCGGGAACCCCAACGTAATCGATCTGTATCCAATCTCCCCCCGGCGAGCGACCCAGAGCCGGCGCCCGCTGACCAGCTATCAGAACGCCAACAAGCTCGTAATCGGTTCCTGGTCCCAACCTCACGTTGACTTCATCGGGCACTAAGATAAAGGGACCCGACGGCGTTCCGGTCACCGTCGGCGCCGGGGTAGCCTGCTGGGCCATAGGGGCTCGAGAGCCAACCATCGAGAGGCTAAGGAAGATGAGGCCGGCCCCCAGTCCAAATAGGGGCAGGAAGCCCTGCACATGTTGCCGCAAACCAGGCTTGGCCAGCATGGATGGCGATTATACTATACGCGGAGCGCTCGACGGGAATGGTTCAGCCAAGACAACCAGAGGAGCGGAGGCTGGAGGGGGAGGGCTGCGAACGCACTTGGACCCGGGCCCCACGGACTTCAAACGGGTCAGCTGGACGCGAAACCCTGCAGGCGGATTCCAGAGGTGAGAGCCAACCTCGTTGAAGACACTGCGCTTCCTTCTTCCTGGGAGCTCGTGACGGCTCGACGCCTAAGTCACCAGTTGCCAGCCGAGGGGATAATTACGGCGAGACCATTTGACGACAAGTTCGGCAAAATCCCATTCTGAGAGTTCACCGCTCGCCAGCAGAGGATAGATCTCCTTCTGGACGAATCGGTGAAACGATCCACCATCCAGTTCCCCCGCCTCGATTTGCTTCTCCAGTGTCTCAATGATGCTTGGGGAACTTGCCTCGGACATCAGAATCACCTCCTAGGGGGGAATCCCGGATGGGGCACCCAGCTCCGGCCTGATCCCGCCTAGGCTGCCTCTGGCCGACAATCCGGTATGGGTTCGATTCTAGGCGGAAACGACCGGCCAGTCAACGAATGTCCTCATCTCGGGTTCATTGAGGTGAGACGGGAGAGAACCGGCCCAGCGCCACAGGCGCCAAGCAGCCGACGGCCCACCACACGAAGGATGGGACCCCGCAGGCTGATAGGAAATCGGTTAGTTAGCGAATGGATTGTCCAGGGGACCTGGACGCTGAAACGACCTGTGAAGGACTGATTGCGAGGCAGGGACCGGCAATTAATTGGTCCTGCGGAGGTTGTGGGCTACACCTGCCAAATGAGCAGCAGGGTCGCAAGGGTGAGGCCAAAGGCATAGGCCAGGCGGGTCACCGCTTGCTTGCTCACTCGGGGGGGCAACTCTGGCTCTTCAGGAAGGATCAACTCCCAACCCGGAGGAAGGATCGGACAACTATCCTGACTGCATGACACATTTGTTTCCACGTTGCGTTCTCCTATACTCTCTCTAGATAACCACTGACGTCGACTTCAACAAATGCAGACCGGGCTTGGCTGGGAATCATCGAAGCGGGTGCCTCTCTATCCCGAATCCCGCGCGACCTATGGACCGCCGCCGAAAGGGCAAAGAGCGCCATCGTCAAAACGAGGATGAAGATGAAAAGAGCGGTGATCGTGATTGCGGGCGAAGTCCAGCGAATTAGCCGGAACTCTGCCGGATCTTTGGGCCTTTCGTCCATAGCTCCAGCATAGCCCGAAGTTGGGGAATCGAAGTATACAGAAACCTTACAGGGGAATGACCCCCGAACCGGGGTGAATCGGGACAGAGATCCCCCGTTGGGGGTGGCAGCCTAGCTGCTAGGAGAGCTCATTCGAGTCGAAGGTGGGTTGAAGAAATTGTAGATCGCCCTGGAAAGATCTGCCATTAACTTGGAGGTCGAATCCCAGATCATCTCGGGATCATCCCAGAGGTACATGGACAGGACGTAATCCCCACCGGGCGTATATACGATGCCGACATCCCCGATCCAATCGAGAGGCGATCCGGTCCAGCCGTGCTTGTGCGCCACGCGCGTTCCTTCAGGGACTCCGGCTTCGATAAGGACACCGATCCTGTTTTGGGCGAGCAGATTGAGGATGCGCTGGCACTCCTGCGGGCGGAGTTCGTTGGGATAGGCTGCTAGGAGCGCCCCGCCACCATCGCCACAGCGATATAGATCTGCCAGCAGTAACCCGATTTCCGAAGCGGTCGTCTGATTGTAGACGTCAGGATTGGTGCTCACATCCGTGCGTTGATTGCCAGGCGTTCGGTAGACGCGCATGAGCTCGGCTCCCAACCGGAAATATCCGGCCATGAACGTACTTTCGAGCCCGAGCTCCTGCAAGAAGTCAGTCACCATCAACGGACCTCGGACCGGATCGATCCGTTCCATCAGCCAGTCGGCCGTATCGTTTCCGGATAGCGTGATCATCTCCTGCATCCACCGGTCCGCTTCTTCATCAAGCGGTTCATCAAACTGACGGTAGAAGGCAGCCGCAATGCCAATCTTGATTGTCGAGCCGGCGGTCATAGATATGCCTGGGTCACCGGGGAGATCCTGACCATCGAAGTGAACAATATTGATTTCTTCACCCGATCGAAGGTCCATCACATAGATCGTCGTAAGCCCGCTGAAACCGGCGACATCAAGGATCTGCTTGAGCAGGGTCTCGAGCGTGGGCATGGCTGGCCGGGAGGCCTGGATGGAGGCAATGGGCAGGTTCACTCTCCGAAGGCTAGGCCTATTCAGGACATCACTGATCAGCTCAGCCGCTCGCCCGACGTCGAGCACCCGCCCGGGGGATCCAGGCTGGAAGGTGGGTCGACCGGGAAGTGGTTGCGCCGGCGTTGGAAGCTCATCATAGCGAGCAGCAATGTCCCTTAGAATAGCCTCAAGCTGGACTGGCGAGTGCTCCGACTTGAGGGGGACGCTCATAGATTCGCCGGGCAGATTCCACAGGAAGTCCCAGAAGCCGGTCCAGAATTGTGTTTCCGTCCGCTGGAGTTCGGCCACGGCCAACATCGCCTCCGTATCCAAGCGGAAGCCCACGCTGGCCGGGGAGAGCAGGATGATTTGATCAGAATAGTGAAGTTCAATCGGCGAGCTGTATACCTGCAAAAGGCGGTCTATCGCCTGGGATTGGTCCAGCCCTCCGACGGCGACGCCGCCGACCATCAGCTTCGCGGGCAGGCGTGCACGCTGACGACTATAGGCCACCAATTCATAGAATAAGAGCCCCACGGCGAGCAGAAGCATACCGATCGAGATCCACCGAAGGAGTCCTGGACTGTTTCGTCGCACCCTACCTCCAAGCGCGTGAGTATAACACACAGACACACTCCACTGTCCGGAGTCTCAGTTCTTCGAGCCTGCGTGGAGCCCTCTATGCTGGCCGAGGCCAATCGACTGTTAGGGGGAGTTCATGGTCCTGTGGTCTGCGGGGTTTCGCACCTCAGTTTGACATGAGTCCAGTTTCAGTGCCCTGACGCTGAACTAGGCCAGGAGAAGCAGCAGCTCGGGTAGCAGGATGGCAAAACCGTGGGCTCCCCAAGCTATCCAGAGAGTGCCTCGCGCGAGAACCAGCCAGCCTGCCAGGATGCCGAATCCAAGAATGCTCAACAGCGCTGGCCAGCCTTGATGCCAGTGCACCGGGTGAAGCGCAAACGCGGTGGCCTGAAGCATGATCGCCGGCCACATTCCCAACCGCGCGGCCAGCGATCGTCCCAGGTAGCCTCGATAGAACGTCTCCTCCGTTAGCGGAACCAAAATAACAGCACTCAAGAAGTTGCGCGCGTCCAGGCCGAGTTGCACTTGGAGGAAATACCAATGATTGAAGGCCATACTCAACCCGCGCCAGACTGTGCCTGCCAGGATCCCCCAGCCATATTCCGCCAGCGCCCGCCGACGGACATAGCCAAAACAGGCCGGCGATCGGCGCAGGACCAGCAGAGTTGCCCAGGGCAGGAGCGCGAGGATCCAGAGAGAGGCATCCAGTGGGCCGAGGCTCATCCGTCGCCAACCCAGCACTGTGGAGTAATTGATGAAGCCGATGAAGATCAGACCGGGGAGAATCGCTTTGATCGGTAGAGGCGGCGGTCCGGGAAGTTGGCGCATCCGCGTCGGCCAACTGTCAGGCAACGGCATCACTCATCCCGACCCAATGACTCTCGTTGGCCCTCCAACTTGGATTTCGAATCCAGGAGCGACTGGAGGCGGGCCCGCTCCTTCTCGACGACCGCGCTGGGAGCTCGCTCAGAGAATGGGCCTGCCAAGAGCGCTCGAACTCGCGCTATCTGAGCTGTCAAGTCTCCTAATTCAGTATCAAGTCGGTCCCGTTCAGCGCTCAGATCAACCATCCCAGCCAGAGGCAAATAGACTTCAAGCGCCCCCACCACAAGCGGCACCGCCTCCTTCGGGGGTTCCTCGAGGGAGTCCACAAGCCTGAATTGTCCAGGGTCAAGCCTCGCAAGCGAGGCGATGTTTACCCGCTGGCTCTCAAGAAGCGCCAACTTCTCACCGGCGCCGATAATGACCGCGATCCGTGCGCCAGGCTGGACCCCCTTTTCAGACCGCGCATTGCGAATGGCGCGTACAAGCTCAATTATCAAGGAGAACGACTCGACGGCCTCGGCCTCCCACCCGGCTTCCGGCTCTGGCTCTGGCCAGTGGGCAACGATCAGCGCTTCTTCCCATCCCCCGCTGGGCTCATAGACTCCCATTGAAGCCAGGCATGCCTTCCTCAAGTGGCCCCAGATCTCCTCCGTCACATAGGGCGTATAAGGATGCAGAAGTCTCAAACAGGTGTCCAAGACCCGGATCATCGTTTTGGCAGTCGAACGCCCACGTCCGCCCCCCTCCCGGATTTGCAGTTTGGCGATCTCAAGATACCAGTCCGCGTATTCACTCCAGAAGAACTCGTAGATCTGGCGGCCAGCCTCGCCAAATTGATACGTGTCAAACAGCCTTGACTGATCCCTGAGCAGACTGTTCAGCCTGGCCATGATCCAGCGATCCGGCAGGCTGGGGTCCGGATCGTCCGCATCGGTGGCGGACGCCTTCTCCAAGGATTGCAGAACGAGTCGACCGGCGTTCCATAATTTGTTGGCGAAATTGCGGTTGGCTTCCACGCGCTGCAGACGGAGGTTGAGGTCGGTCCCGGGCGTTGAGCCGGTAAGCAGCGTGAAGCGGAGGGCATCGGTCCCGAACTCCTCCATCACGTCCAACGGATCTATCACATTGCCGAGAGTCTTGCTCAGCTTGCGGCCGATCTCGTCCCGAATGATGCCGTGCAGATAGATCGTGTCGAAAGGGACCTGCCCGGTAAATTCCAGCCCAAGCATGATCATGCGCGCCACCCAAAAGAACAGAATATCGTAACCGGTTTCCATGACCGAAGTCGGGTAGAAATACTCAAAGTCGGCGGTCCGCTCCGGCCAGCCCAACGTTGAAAACGGCCATAAGCCGGAGGAGAACCAGGTATCCAGTACGTCCGGATCCTGCTCGATGTTCTGTGAACCGCAGTGGGCGCAGTCCTTCGGGTCTACTCGAGATACGGTCATCTCCTGACAATCGGCGCAGTACCAGGCCGGAATGCGGTGTCCCCACCACAGCTGGCGCGAGATGCACCAATCTCGAATGTTCTCGAGCCAGTTGAAGTACACTTTGGCGAATCGCTCGGGAACGATCTTGATGCGACCCTCCCGCACCGCTTCCAGGGCTGGTTCAGCGAGCGGACTCATCTTCACGAACCACTGAGTCGAGACCCTTGGTTCGATGACTTCTCCGCCGCGTTGACTTCGAGGCACTTGCATCGTGTAAGGCTCAGTCCTCAGTGTTAGGCCAATGGAGTTCATGTCGGCCCACAATCGATTCCGGCACTCGTAGCGATCGAGGCCTTCGTACGGGCCCGCGGCTTCGTTCATCGTTGCGTCTTCGTTTAGCACGGTAATGATTTGCAGGTTGTGCCGTAGTCCAATCTCGTAGTCATCCGGATCGTGGCCAGGAGTAACCTTAAGGGCACCGGTTCCGAATTCCCGTTCCACCGCTTCATCGGAAATGATCGGGATCGGCCGATTGAGCACCGGCACCAGCGCAGTCTTCCCGAGAAACGACCTGAAACGATCATCCTCGGGGTGAACAGCCAGCGCAGTATCGCCGAGGATGGTCTCCGGGCGAGTGGTTGCCACAGGTATGGAATCTTCCGAATCTGCTAGAGGATATCGAAAGTAATACAGCGTGGCCTGCTCTTCGCTGTACTCTACCTCCAGGTCGCTGACTGCCGTCCGCAGCCCGGGTGACCAGTTGATCATGTAGGCGTCGCGATAGATCAGTCCCTTTTCATACAGGAGCACGAAGGCCTCCCGTACGGCCCGCGACAAGCCCTCATCAAGCGTGAATCGCTCCCGCTCCCAATCACAGGAGGCCCCAAGCCGACGCAACTGGTTGGTGATGATCCCGCCGAATGTGGCCTTCCAGTCCCAAACCCTTCGCCCGAATTCCTGCCGCCCCAGATCGTCTCGCCGCAAGCCTTCTGTTTCCAGCAGGCGCTTTTCCACCTGAAGCTGTGTCGCGATTCCGGCATGATCTGTGCCTGGGAGCCAGAGGGCAGGGACGCCCTTCATCCGCTGGTGGCGGATCATTAGGTCCTCAATCGCCACAACCATCGCGTGCCCCAAATGTAGCTCGCCGGTAATGTTGGGAGGCGGCATCGAGATCACAAAGGGCCGCTGGCTGGGATCGATTTCAGGACGAAAGTAGCCATTTGCCTCCCACCACTCATAGAGACGCTGCTCGGCGGCGTGAAAGTCGTAGGTCTTCGGAAGAGCGAATTGGTCCATGCGCCAGCCTCCTGCCTGAGACACTTGTCTGCTCCCAGCAACATAATAAGCCCCTTCGTCGTCGAGGACGAAGGGGCTAGGCCTCCGCGGTACCACCTCGCTTCACACCCTGCTTCCGCGGGCGTGCACTCACTGCCCCGACCAACATCAGGGCTTCGCTGTAACGGGCTCACCCGCGCCGGTCTAGTCCCCAGAAGACGAGGGTTTCTTCGGCGATCCCACCGGGCGACCTTCAGCGGTTGCCACTGCGGTGGCTCTCAGCCAGCGGCCCGACCTTTTCTGTCAGCGCACACCCGCCTACTCCTCCCGGCGTCCGGAAAGAATAGAGAATTTCACAGATTATAGCAAATCAGTCCAGCCGAGGTCAAACCGGAATGCGAACGGGCCCCTAAGGACCTGCCTTCGCCTCTGAAGGAAGTCGGTGTTCAGCGAACTCAATTGCGACCCTTCGATTGGGGCTCCAGCTCACTTCAGGGCGCCCTTCCAGGGAACCGGGAAGAGTTCCAGGGCCCTCTTTGCGGTTCTTGAGATATCCTTGCTGCGATCAAACTGGCGCGCTTGAACTGCGGCCTGAGCCTCCTGAGTATGCCACTCAATGAGTCGCAGGAGCGCCACCATCCGAGAGCGGTCATTGTAGCTCTCCACCAAGCCTTCTTCACCTTTCTCGAACCCCGTGCGTGGACTTTCAACAATCTCGATCAGGGCCGGTATCGAGGCTGGGTGCTGGATCGTAACCAGACGCTGGACCGACTTATGAGCTGTCTCCAGGTCCACCACATGCATTGCCAGGAAGCGATGGAGCTGAATCGAAGCTAGCATCGCCATATCGCGCACAATGGGGTCGGGATCGTCAAATCCGGCCTCGATTTCCCCCGCTATGCCCTCTTCCTGGTGAATTCCGGGCCGATTGGCGAATTCAAGCGCCGCTCGTTGCCTGGCCGCTGAATCCCCGCTCCTCAGATCGTATTCGGTCCTGGCGCGCTCAAGCAAACGCCCCGCCGGCGTCAGGGCTTGTCTCTCCTCGGGGCCTTCGCTCAATCGATCAAGCTCCTCAGCTGGAGCGTCCAGCAGGTAGATCGTTCGCTCAACGACAGGCTCCAGGTCTTTGTCTTCGAGTGAAAGAAGGTCCTCCAGAAAGGAGCGCAACGATCCTGCGCCGCTCTGTTGAGTAACCTGGCGCGCCCTCTCTCTCCACAGATTTATCTCGTCAGCCAGAGCTTGCTGCTGTGATTTCAGTTTTTCGCGCTCAGACCGGAACATCCTGCGGCTCTCTTCGTCCTCAGCCTCGAGCAACTTGCGGCCAATCTCCTCCAGCTGCTCGCTGAGGTGAATGAACTCCTGCTGAACCTGGTCAGCCTTGCGATGGAGTGCATCCTGGAGTTGCCGAAGGCCCAGCAGAGACAAGGTGGAACTCCTTTCGTCAGTCGCCAACCGGCTCTGGCCTGTCCGGCCGTCGAGGGCACCTTCGGACCATTGCACCCGGACCCAGCCCCTCCAGGGGAGCACCTGAGCCAGACTCCTCCCGGATGGCTCGCCTCAGGAGCGCCCCCCAGCCGCAGCAGGACCCCTGCACCAGTCCAAATCCGGCCACGCGAGCGCCAGTATAATGATAGATTGGAGAGGCGTCAAATCACACACTGGCTCCCAACAATACGTATGAGCCAGCTTCTCCGACCAGGCAGTGATCTCAGTCCTGAAGGCTCGAGAGAGCAGCTGGTAGCGCGCTCGATCCAGCTATCGGCTGATCATGGCTGTCCACAAGCTAGCCTCCCAGCACGCACCCCCCGGTTCGGTCTTTTGGATGCCCGGGGCAGATGGATTTCCCGGCCAAAAAGGGCCCCTCTGCGGGGACCTATTCCGCGCCTGTTTCCCGGGCTTGCGCCAGGAGCGCGCGCAATTGCTGGGGGTCGACCGACTCAATATGATGGTGGACGTCCATTTGCGGGAAGGGCATCAGGACCCCTGCTTCGTCGAGCGCCCGGTAGACGGCCGAGTTGAGTTTGTCCGTTACGCGCCGTGTGTCCACGAAGGACTTAATCCAGACCCGCACGCGGAAGATCATGGCCGATTCGCCCATCTCCACGAAGAGGGCCTCAACAGGCTTGTTTGCCAGGATTCCTTCCACCTGGCCGGCAGCCCCGATCATGGTCCTTCGGGCCAGCTCGATATCGGTGCCGTAGGCCACTCCCACGTGGAACTGAATGCGATAATTATCGTCCGGGTAGGAGTGGTTCACAATGAGGCTCTTGCCAATCAGCGAGTTGGGGACAATTACCAGGCGGTTGTCGCGTGTGCGGACCCGTGAGCTTCGCAAGCCGATATCTGTCACGTCCCCCCAGGTATTGAGGTCTTGGATCTCGATCCGGTCGCCGACTCGATAAGGGCGATCGACCAGAATCACGATCCCGCTGAAGATATCGGACAGCGAAGCTTGAGCTGCAAGTGCGATCGCCAGCGATCCAATCCCCAGCGTCGCAACCAGACCCGTGATCTCTATGTCGAAATGCGCCATGAGCAGGATCAGGGCGAATCTTCGAAGCAGGGGCAGCAACTGCCCGGAAAGCTCAGCCTTCTCGGCCTGCGACAACTGGACCCCATACCAGTCGGACAAACTGACAATCAGACGCCATCCCGCCAAGAAGGCAACCGTCAGATAGAGTATGAAGAAAGCGTTGTTCAAATCGGCTCGGTATGGACGCACGATGAACTCAAGCCTTCCAAGCGCCCATGCCAGCGCGAGGACCACCGTCAGAAGATAGAGTGGCGAACGCACAGCCTCAATGATCCTGTCGTCAATATCCGTGCGCGTATATCCCACGGCTCGTCGAGCGATCCGATCCAACAGGAGGCCAATCAGCCACCTACCCAGGAGTAGTGCCAGGGCCAGGATGGTTGCGGATTCCAGGATGTCAATCAGATCAGTCGCGGAAAGTCCCAGGGTGTTCATTCTTACTTACCTCCTTGGCTGAATGCATGATCATAGCTTTGCGGCAAGAGGCCTTCATCCCAACTAGTCTACACAATCTGTCGGTAGACGGCAGTAGAGAACTGCCAAAGCAAAGAAGGTCTTGTCTCATGGGGCAGAAGTCTGTTAGAGTGATTTGGTGGAGACAAGCTTGGATATCACACCAATCTGGACAAGGAGCGAGGATGTTCGAATCAGAAGGTCGAGTGATCATGGTGACCGGCCCGGCCGGCAATCTCGGTCGCGCTGTCGTCGAAAATCTCCTGGAAGCAGGTGCGCGTCTGATCCTGGTAGACCGGGCCAAGGACCGTCTTTCGAAGCTTTACCCTGAACTCGTTGACAACTCTGATCATTTTCTGGCGCACTCGGTGGATGTCTCGGATCTAGATGCGGTCGACAAGATGGTTGAAGCATCCGTGGATCGTTTCGGTCATATCGATGGTCTGGTAAATACCGTCGGATCGTTCCGATCGGCCAGCCCACTTGAGGAGGAATGCCTGGATCATTGGCACATGATGCTGGAAGTCAATGCCTACACAACCCTCGTCGCCTGCCGCTCAGTCATTCCACGAATGATAAAGAATGGACGCGGCAAGGTCGTCAACGTGGGCTCTCGCCTTGCCCTCAAAGCGGGCCCAAGAACGACCGCTTACAGCGCAGCCAAGAGCGCCGTGCTGCGCATCACGGAGAGTCTGTCGGAGGAGGTAAAAGAGCTGGGAGTGACCGTCAACTGCATTCTCCCCGGAACGATTGATACACCACAGAACAGGCAGCAGATGCCCGACGCCGACTTCACCAAGTGGACCTCCCCCCAGGCGATCGCTGATGTAATTAGGTTCCTGCTTTCCGACGCTGCAAGCTGCTTGCATGGGGCTTCGATCCCGGCGTATGGATTGAGCTAGGCGAGCTGACAGCGGTCTGGTCAGGGGCTGTGGAGGCGGCTTCTCCAGGCTGCGACCGATCCCCGGAGGCTGACTGCCGCCTGCAGAATGACTGGCTGTGATATGTACGAGGTCCATCGAATAGCTGCGAACCAACGAGACACCAAACCCCAATTACCGATCCCTCAGGGATGCCCACCACAGGAGGACGATCATGTCGAACATGAAGGCGGTTGCTGAGCTTGGCCAATCCATCTGGCTGGACTTCATTCGCAGATCATTCATTGAATCCGGCGACTTACAGGCGCTGATCGATCAAGGACTGCGTGGAGTCACATCCAACCCGTCCATCTTCAAGCAAGCCATTGCCGGCAGCAGCGATTACGATGAAGAGCTGCATAGACTTGTCGACCAGGGGAAATCCATTCCTGAAATCTATGAAGCGCTGGTGATCGCCGACATCCGACAGGCGTGCGATCTCATGCGCCCCGTCTTTGACCGCACTGGAGGACTTGACGGTTATGTGAGCCTGGAAGTGAGTCCCAAGCTGGCCCACGATGGCCAGGCAACCATTGAGGAGGCCAAACATCTCTTTTCCACCGTCGCCAAACCTAACCTGATGATAAAGATCCCAGCCACCAAAGAGGGGATCCCGGCTATCGAACAAAGCCTCAGCCAAGGAATCAACGTGAATGTGACCCTCATGTTCTCGCTTGACCAACTGGTTGAGGTATCAGAGGCCTATATGAGAGGCCTTGAGAAATTCCGCGCGAGCGGAGGCGACCCCTCGAACGTCGCCTCGGTTTCCTCGTTCTTCGTCAGCCGGCTGGACTCCAAGATTGACCCCTGGCTCGAAGAACGGGGGGCAAACGATTTGACCGGCATGTCCGGTATCGCCAACGCAATGATGGCCTATGATCTGTTCAAGCGCATTTTCAGCGGCGAACGCTGGCAGAGCTTGGCCGAGGAGGGCGCCAGAGTGCAGAGGGTTCTGTGGGGCAGCACAAGCACCAAGAACCCCAGCCTGCCGGACACCCTCTACGTCGATAATCTCATTGGCCCTGACACAATCAATACCGTACCACCGAAAACGCTCCAGGCTTTCATGGATCATGGTACCGTCTCCCGGACCATCGACCGAGATTTGGAGGAAGCGCGCGCCCACCTGGGACGTCTCAATCAGTTGGGGGTGGACCTGGATGACGTCACGGGGCAACTGCTGGTCGAAGGCGTCAAGAGCTTTGCCGATGCGTTCGACGACTTGTTGGCGAGCATTGAGGAGAAACGGCAGAAGCTGCTCTCAGGCTGGAAGCATCAAAAAGCGACCGTTGGAGAACATCAAAAAAAAGTGGAGGCGGCCCTCCAGGAGATCCAAGATGATCGAGTGATTCCCCGGATTTGGGCGAACGATCATACCGTCTGGTCCCCTAATCCAGATGAAATCTCCAACCGACTGGGTTGGCTCCACTCGCCCGAATGGATGGAGGACAACCTTCACCGCTTGGAGCGCCTCGCAGAATTTGTTACATCTGCCGGCTACACTGACATTCTATTGCTGGGCATGGGCGGCTCAAGCCTTGCGCCGGAGCTTTTCGGTGAGGTTTTCGGAGCTGGTAATGACTATCCTAGCTTGGCGGTTCTCGACAGCACTGATCCGGGTGCCGTGCTCGGCCACGCCCGGCGATTGGACCCAAGCCGGAGCCTGATTGTTGTATCGAGCAAGTCAGGCACGACGGTTGAAACTCACTCCTTTTTCAAGTACTTCTATAACTGGGCCGTTGAGGCCCTGGGCGAGCAGCATGCCGGGGATCATTTTGTTGCTATCACGGATCCAGGATCCTTGCTGGCGAACCTCGCCGATCGCTACCAGTTCCGCGCGCTCTTCGAAAACGACCCGAACATCGGCGGTCGCTACTCGGCCCTAACCTACTTCGGCTTGGTCCCAGCCAGACTAGTTGGCACCGAGATCGCTCGCCTGATCGACCGGGCAGAAGACGTTGCCACGGGCTGCGACTCGTGCGTGATGCCCAGCGACAACGCAGGAGCCCACTTGGGAGTGGTCCTGGGTGAGTTGGCCAAGGCCGGCCACGATAAACTCACGCTCGTGCCCTCCCCGAGAATCGCCAAGTTCGGCGATTGGGTGGAACAGCTCATCGCCGAGAGCACCGGCAAGGATGGAAAAGGGATCGTTCCCGTTGTCGGCGAGGCACTCGGCTCTCCTGAAAGCTACGGTGACGATCGGCTCTTTGTCTATCTCCGGTTGGACGGCGATGAAGCGCTCGACTCCCAGTTCGAGGCCATTGAGCAGGCCGGCCATCCATCGGTCCGTATTCGCCTGCACGATCTCTACGACCTTGGTGGCCAGTTCTTCCTCTGGGAGATGGCAACGGCCGTTGCAGGCCAGCGCATGGGGATCCAGCCCTTCGACCAACCAAATGTCGAAGCGGCCAAGGTATTGGCTCGAGGGAGGGTGGAGGCCTACATGAAGACGGGCGCTCTGCCACGCCAGAACCCAACTCTGAGCCGTGAGGGCATCAGCGTGTATGGTGGAACAGCAGCCGACAACCCGGAGAAAGCCTTGACCAGGTTCGTCGAGCCTGCACAGGCCGGAGACTATATCGCCATCCAAGCTTTTCTACGGCCAACAAGCGCTACTACTCGCACGCTTCAGGAGTTCCGGACCGCTCTGCGCAGTCGGACAGGTCTGGCGACGATGTTCGGTTATGGCCCTCGCTATCTGCACTCCACCGGTCAGCTTCACAAGGGCGATGGGGGAAACGGCCTCTTCATCATGTTCACGGCGGATGATCCAGAGGACGCCCCCATTCCGGATGAGGCCGGAAAAGCTGAGTCGTCCATCACGTTTGGGGTCTTGAAGGAAGCTCAAGCACAGGGAGATTTAATCGCTCTCCAAAACACTGGCCGGCGAGTCATTCGCTTCCATCTGGGAGACGATATCAGCGGCGGATTGCACCGCCTGCTCAATGAAGTAGGATGAGCCTGCAACCTCCGAGCCTGCTGATCCAGCGCCCCTCGGGTGCTACGATTGCCACCTCCACCGGCCGGCAGTCACGAAGAGCGCCCAAGCCGGAAAGTCTGCCAATGCCTTTCCCGCCGCCAGCAATTGCCCTGGATTGGACAAACCCATGATCCAAGCTATGATCTTCGACCTCGATGGCACACTGGTGAAAACGGAGAGGCTGAAAGCCATTTCGTATGCGCGCGCTGCGGTTCGCCTTTGCCCTGCTGAGCTGTCTGAGGAGTCTGTCATCGAGGCCTTTAAGCAGGTCGTGGGACTTTCGCGGCGCGAGGTCGCCAAGACCCTAATGGAACAATTCAACCTCCAGACCGCGGGAAGTGAGCTTATGGACAAGTTCGGGGTCAAGAAGCCGTGGCAAGCCTACGTCCAACTGCGCTTGCAGATCTACGAGGCGATGCTCTCCGACCCTGAGGTCCTGCGCACAAATCAATGGGAACACAATGTGGCCTTGCTCCGCAAAGCGCGCGAGATGGCCTGCAAGACCGGGCTGGCGACCATGTCCCGCTGCGAGCAGGCAACCCGGGTGCTGGACATTCTGGGCTTGCAGGACGAATTCGACTTTGTGGCCACGCGTGATGACGTCGAGTGTGGCAAACCCGATCCGGAAATCTATCTCCTTGTGGCCAGGGAGCTGGAGGTTGCGCCGGAGCAGTCACTGGTAATCGAAGACTCTCCCAGTGGAGTCAAAGCGGCCCAGAAAGCCGGCATGAAAGTGGTGGCCGTCAGCACGCCCTTTACGCAGGGTCAACTGCATAAGTCGGGCCTCATCCCGGAAAGTCACATTGTCGATGATCCGGCCGAGCTCCTGAGGGTTGTGGACCACGTTTCGAAGCATGCTCGGCAGGAATTCTCAGACTAGTACTCTGTCCGGCTGATTGAGATGGATCTCCTCGCTGAGTCTGCGGTGTGGATGGCCCGTCATGAACGGACTGACCGGTCACTAGCGGCTGCAGGAGATAGCCGGGCCAGGGCTGGCAACTCACTTCAGCTGCCTGTCAGTAGGGCGCCCTTATCGTATGGCGGCACCCCAAGAGGAACATAGGCTACACGGAGGTTGGACTTCATCCCGAAAGGAACCTTTACCATGGACTTAGCAATGATTGGATTGGGCAGGATGGGCGGCAACATGACCAAGCGGTTGCTGGGTGGTGGCCATCGAGTTGTGGGCTATGCCCAGAGCCATGAGTCGATTCACCTTGCTGCGGAGGAGGGCGCTGATCCAGCCCACTCGACAGAGGAGGTGGTTGAGAAGTTGGCGCCGCCAAGAGTAGTATGGTTGATGGTGCCCGCTGGTCCGCCCACAGAGTCCAATGTAGCAGCGATGCAGGCGCTGCTTGAGGCCGGCGATACCGTGATCGACGGAGGCAATAGCAACTACAAGGATTCACAGAGGCGCGCCACCGAGCTTGAGAAAGCTGGAATTCACTTGGTCGACGTCGGCGTAAGCGGCGGCGTGTGGGGGTTGACCGAAGGCTACGGCATGATGATCGGAGGTTCCAAGGAAGGCGTCGAACCATTGAAGCCGATTTTCGAAACCCTGGCGCCTGCTCCAGATAGGGGTTGGGGGCATGTTGGACCGAGCGGCGCTGGCCACTTTGTCAAAATGATCCACAATGGGATCGAATACGGGCTGATGCAGGCCTATGCCGAAGGGTTCGCCATCCTGCGAGCCAAGGAAGACTACCAGCTTGATCTCCACCAGATCGCCAGTATTTGGCGTTTTGGGACCGTCATCCGATCTTGGCTGCTCGATCTCACCGAAAGGGCCTTGGCCGATGACCCGACGCTTGAGACCCTGAGCGCCTGGGTGGACGACTCGGGAGAAGGTCGCTGGACTCTGCAAGAAGCGATTGATTTGGCCGTGCCTGCCCCGGTCATCAGCGAGGCGCTATACGCGCGCTTCCGCTCGCGTCGCCCGGACAACTACGCCGACCGGTTGCTGGCATCCATGCGGAACCAATTTGGTGGCCACGCGGTGAAGAGAGACAACTGAGAGATCCGATCGGATGCCGTCGATAATCTAGTGGGTGCAGACATGAGTCGTAGGGCGGCTTCGCTCATTGCCCCTCGGGGCTTCCGGCGAAGCCGGCCCTACGAGTCAACTCTCACTCCAGCCCCAAGTCTTGGAGCCGCAAGTTTTCTGCCTCAGCGAACGATGCGCGGCCCCACCCACACCGCGTGTGCCTCCTCGGACGGTCCCATCGAAACTACCCGCAGGACAAACTCGACAGCCTCCCCAGCGAGGGGGGACAAATCGAGGTCGATTTCGGAGACTCGACCGTCATATACATCCGTCACCGACACGAGATTCTGGAACTCGCCTCCAGCAGCTCGATAAGCGATTTCGAAACGGACCTTGCAGTCCGGGACACCGAACAAACAGCCCACGTAAGCGCTCAGGCGGTCGCCCTCAGTAATGGACATCACTGGATAGACGCCCGCGATGAATCCCTCCTCCACAGCCTCGGGTTTCACCCAAAGCGATAGATCCTGAGCGGTAAGGCCCGACTCAAGCTTGGGCTCCTGAATTGGCAGCACGAAGCTGTGAAGCTCGTCGCCGGAGGCGCCAGGGCAGGACAACACCTCAGAGCCGGCTCGCCATTCGGCCTCACAGTAGCGGTCGGCGAAGCTGTAGACCTCCATCGCCCGACTCCGGGTCGGGAACCCGCGTGTCGTCTGACCGTGAGTTGGATCAGGAGGTGGAGGAA
>CAYGCA010000028.1:25517-26509 GCA_964348265.1 uncultured Anaerolineaceae bacterium
TGACCTGTTCCCAGCCGAACTCAACCAAGCTGTCTCCATCACGCTCAAAGTACTCCACGATAAGCTTATGCTTGCCGCTCATTGAGCGCTCGACAGTGTAGACCGAAGCCCCATCACTTTCATGCCACTCGTCGAGGATGAGCTGGTCATCGACGTAGACCCGGATCCCATCATCGGCACGAGCAGTGAACCGATAGAGGCCTTCCTTGAACTTCACTTTCTGAGACCAGCGGGCCGAAAATCCATCGGCGGGTATCCCGACGGCCGGCGACTCGGACCCCCATTCGAAATCGATGGTCTTGTCGTTTCGGACCAGTGCCGGGGTCCCCTTTAGATCAGGGTTCGTCCAGTACTTGCCCTTCCATTGAGGAAAGGCTATCGAAGGCGCCTTATCCCAGCTCAGTCGGACGCGCGCATCATGCGTATGCTCATAGTATTCAAGCCGAATCTTATGGGTGGCCTTTGCCAATGGTACTTCGGCTGTCAGTTCACGGGCACTGCCGTCCTTCCAGGCGTCGATCACCAGCTGGTCGTCCACCCACAAACGTACCCCGTCATCGACCAGGACCCGAAAGCGGTAGGTTCCGGATTCGAAGGCTGCCTTGCCGGTCCAGCGGACAGAGAAATTGTCGACGGGCAATCCGGCGCCGGGCGCATTCCTCTTCCAATCGAAGTCGATCACTGAGTCGTCTCTTGTGAGCGTGGGAGTGCCCCTCAGCCTGGCGTTGGCAAAATACTCGCCTCGCCAAGTCTTCTCCACTTTCGCAGCAGGAGTCCCCACTTTCAGCACGACCTCAAGGGACCTGCCGCCTCGGCCACCCAAAATGATGGGCTTGCCAGCCGAATCCCGCAGTTCCCAGATACCCTTGTAGGTGCCTTCCTGCGTGGGAGCGACCAGACTCAAATTCAGGTCGATGAGCTCACCTGATCTGTAGACACGATGGCGGTCCATGTCCAGCCGGAGGGCAGCAGGAGTCCGGCTGCCAGGTACA
>CAYGCA010000028.1:26519-27636 GCA_964348265.1 uncultured Anaerolineaceae bacterium
CACCTGGAGCTACATTTCTGGGGAGCACCATGGAAACCGGCCCACCCATCCTATCGCCGCCTACAAAAACCAGTTGGGTAGAGGTCGTCCACGTGCAGGTGCCCGTGTTGGTCACTCGCCAGATCTTCTCAAGCTCATCACCCGGCCGGACTTCAGAGTTCCTGGGTAACGTCACGTCGGAAATGAATTCCACCCGGCTGAAGCATTGGCTTGACCGCCGCAGTTCTTCGCCCAGATCGTGGCCAGGCCTAGGAACGGCCTTTCGGATCGGCGGTGGTAGCTGGTATTCCCAGCTAAACCGGATAGATTGTCGTTCCTGGCCGGTCAGCAAACTCACCGTGTGGCTTGCGAGACCGTCTTCGAGGTAGGGAGAACTCCACTCCCCCGGGAACAGTATGACCGAGTTGTCGGGCTCGCTCGCGTCAACCGAGACACAGTACGTCCCGGCGCCCAGCCCACTAAAGGCAAAGGAGCCATTCGCCCCCGTCGTCGTTGAGGCGAGCCCAATGGAAGGGCATACCCCAGCACCCAGACCCACTCGAACACCTGCAAGAGGGCTGTCACCAGGCGGATCGCTCCAAACCATGCCCAAGATGGCAGCCTCCTGCTGTGGGATCAACGGGACATCAGGCTCTGGCCTCTGGCCCAGACCAAGAATGGCGCGCCTGAGGTCCGAGACTGGGGCGCAAGCCGAGAGCATCATCGCTACGATTAGTGCACCAAGCACCGGTAGAGCCTGGCGCAATCTATTTGTGTTCATCTTGTTCTCCTCAAGAAGGATTCACGTCGTCCCCGTAGGGACCATTTTGGTTCAATGTGTCATCAAGGGATTAATGTCATTGATTTCCTTTGCTTACCCTCTCCCTCGAAGCCTCCTGTTGTTCAAGTTTCTACGATTCCCCTTAACGTAAGAGAAGGGGAATGGGTTCCAGAGAAATGGGCGATCTAGTCCTTGAAAGTGAGTATCCGTAACAGCTCACCCACTGAAGTGCGACGCTGGTCTGCGCGCCCCAGAGGAAGATCCGTCCTCACCTCATACTTGTTTGATCGGCCCTCCCTCCTCTTTTCAACATAGCCTTCCCGCTCGAGCTCCTGAATGATCCTTATCACCGAACGC
>CAYGCA010000028.1:27663-30349 GCA_964348265.1 uncultured Anaerolineaceae bacterium
GTGGTTGGATATGAACGTCCACATCCGTCGACCGCTCACCTGAAGCTCCTTGATCCACGGGACTGGCCATCCCCCAGATCCCTATTATATGATATTAATTTCATGAATTATATATCACTTTTGATCTTTGTCAAGGCCTTCTTTAGAATGACTTGCCGTGATCTTCGAGGCTCTTCGGCCCGTGTTCAATATTGGGCAAGGCAGGAAAAGCCGTGATTGCCAGCACCATTTGTCGGCGATGTACCTTCCGGTATAATGCCCCCAATGGCAGACAAGGAACGCGTCATCTCACCGAAACGCCAAGCAGACGACCCGAACCAAAACACCCTTCGGCCACGGCATCTGGCCGAAATGATCGGTCAAGACAAGGTTAGAGAGAACCTCTCGATCCTAATCGAGGCCGCGCGTGGACGGGGCGATCAGCTCGATCACATCCTCTTCTACGGACCGCCGGGGCTCGGGAAGACAACGCTTGCCCATATTCTGTCTAATGAGATGAGCGTCAACCTACGAGTCACCTCAGGACCGGCGATCGAACGGGCCGGCGACCTGGCTGCGATCCTCACCAATTTGAAGGCCCGAGACATCCTCTTCATTGACGAGATTCACCGGCTGGGGAGAGCCGTTGAGGAGATTCTGTATCCGGCGATGGAAGACTATGCGCTGGACATTACCATTGGCAAGGGACCAAGCGCCCGCTCGATCCGACTCAGCCTGCCACGCTTTACGATCGTGGGCGCGACTACTCGCCTGGCCCTGCTTTCTGCTCCACTGCGAACCCGCTTCGGAGCCATCCACCGGCTGGATTTCTACGACGCGGCCGCCATGGAAGCCATCGTGGCCAGGGCGGCTGAGCTGCTGGGAGTGGAGATCGACCCTGGCGGCATATCCGAGATCGCCTGCCGGGCGCGCGGGACGCCGCGCGTCTCGCTTCGATTGTTGCGGCGCGTTCGTGACTATGCGCAGGTGCGCGCCGACGGAAGGATCACCCGGTCCGTGGCAGCCGATGCGCTGGCTCTTCTCGACATCGACGAACTTGGCCTCGACGAGGCCGACCGCCAGGTTCTTCAAACGATCATCGTGAAATTCGGTGGCGGACCAGTCGGCCTACAGACGATCGCCGCTTCAATGAGCGAGGAGCCCGACACGATCATGGACGTCGTCGAGCCCTATTTGTTGCAGCTAGGATTTATCGATCGCACCTCGCAAGGTCGCATCGCTACGCCCGGGGCCTACAAGCATCTCAGCATCGATCCACCCAAAGGGTCACAGACCCGACTCCCTGACCTCTAGCCCGCCGGGAACCATGGATGGCTTCACGCTGGTTGGTCGCTGGATCTTCCTCGCTGGCGCTGCTCTGATTCTTGTGGGCGGGCTCCTCTACCTCGTGGGCCGAACAGGCATCCCATTGGGTCGGCTTCCAGGGGACTTTCGAGTTGAGTCGGGTGGGGTTACCTGTCTCCTTCCGCTCGGCAGCGCCCTACTCCTGAGCCTGCTGCTCACGCTGCTGCTCAATGTGATCGTGCGCTTGCTCGGCAAGTAGATCGTGAAAACCGCCGACTTCGACTACGAGCTTCCCTCCGAGTACATTGCCCAGCGGCCCGCCGATCCCCGCGACTCCTCCCGGCTGCTTGTGCTCGACCGGGCGAGCGGGGAGCTTTCACATGCCGCGTTTCGGGATCTACCTCAGTTTCTTGAACCCCATGACGTCCTGGTCCTGAACGAGACCCGCGTCCTCCCAGTTCGACTGACAGCCAGACGGGTCCCAACCGGGGGGAGGGTCGAAGTCTTGCTGCTCAAGAAGCTTGAACCCAGGCGGTGGGAGGCGCTGGTTGGCGGCAGAGGCCTGCGGACCGGTCAGCGGCTACAAATTGAGGGAGGGCCGCCAGCAGAGATTGTCGCCGACCTTGGCGGCCCGCGCCGCCAGATAGAACTTGAGAGTTCTATCTCGCCCATGCTTGATCGAATCGGCCAAGTACCGCTGCCTCCGTACATCAAGGAACCCCTGCGCCACCCTTCTGAGTACCAAACGGTGTATGCCCGTTCGCCCGGATCGGCTGCAGCGCCTCCTGCCGGGCTGCACTTCACGCCTGGATTGTTGAAGGCCATCAAGGCCAAAGGGACCTCCATCCAGTGGGTTACCCTCCATATCGGCCTGGACACCTTTGCGCCGGTCGGCGAGGATGACCCTCGCGGGCACCAGATCCACTCCGAATGGTGCCAGGTGACAAGGACAGCGGCAGAAGGCCTTACAGCTGCCGTCTCCAGCGGAGGGCGGGTTATTGCCGTCGGCACCACGACCATCCGGGCCATTGAGACTGCAGCTAGGCGGTCGGAAGGATCCAAGAGGATTGGACCTTTTTCGGGGCCGACAGACCTGTATATCCTGCCCGGCTTCAAGTTCCGGCTGGTCGACGCCATTGTGACTAACTTCCACCTGCCTCGCTCAACCTTGATAATGATGATCAGCGCCTTCGCTGGGCGAGAGAAGCTCCTGCATGCCTACGAAATCGCCAAGCAGGAGGGGTATCGCTTCTACTCCTTCGGCGATGCGATGCTGATCCTCTGATTGACAAGCAACGGAAGCTATGGCATACTCTGCGGGACGTTCAGCAGAGCGTCTTTCTCCTGCTATTCTGTGCAAAGAGGAGGTGGTGCCTATGAGTAAGTATGGCCTTAAGCGTGC
>CAYGCA010000029.1:0-2586 GCA_964348265.1 uncultured Anaerolineaceae bacterium
TAACCCTTGTCGCCTCCTTGACTGAGCCCCCGCGCGCGAAAAGCCATCTTCCTCTCCGTGAAGCGAAGATCTCGATATGAAACAAGGGATGGATGTAGTCCCAAGGAGACTACGGCTTGTCACGGTTGAGCTCCCTCCTGGAAGATCCACGGAACGGTCTAGAACCCACAGGCGTCACGGACTGCTACGCCCGGGTCGTTCGAAAGGCACTTCAGAGAAGTCGTAGGCGGCATCGTAAGGGGAGTAGTAGCTGACATCCTCCAGCAGTCCAAACTGGCCTCCAAAGTAGAGATCGAAGACAAGCCGGAAATTGTTGACCGGCGTAATGGTCTCATAGAGAACCTCATCGCCTCCTCCAGGAAAATAGTAGGCGTTCAGGATTGAGACCTTGTCCCTAGCATGTCTGCCATACCCGTGATCCCCTTGAAGGATGATGATCGGAGGAGTCCTTGACACCGCGAGGATCCTCTCTATAGCACCAAGGATAGCGGCGTTGACGAACCTGACTTGGTTCGGATATCCGATACTGGCCGGCACCCTTCCCTCTTCGTAGAGGGAGAATGCCGACGTCTGCTCTATCGGCTCCCCGCTGGGGCCAAACACAAAGGGTGGATGCGGCAGAAGGATGTGCGCAAAGACAAACTTAGGACCCGGAATGGAGGGCACGCTCAAGCCTAGGGAATCCAAGATATAGAGCAGGCGCTCCCGATGCTCGCGATAGGGATGATCCAACTCGGCTCCGAGGAGGTCTGGATAAAGGACTGCAAGGTCACTCAGCACCGATCCTCCGGAAGTGCGAAGGAGCATGGACTCAAACGAATTCAACCCACCCGACCTCTCAAAATCGCCGATTAAGGCGGTCTCCCTTGAAAGAAAGACATCTGCGTCCCTCCAGCCAGTCCAATAGTAGCCCGAGTCGAAAGTGACGACTTTGTAACCCAGACACTCGAAGGTCCGCCGAGTGATGCTCTTCCCAAGGAGCGGCCAGAGATACGACAGATCAGGCGGACCGCCATTGGCGAAGACCGGATCCAGGGACTGCAGGTAGTCCAGATTCAAAGACGAGACGAGTGCAAGCTCTGTGTGGATATAGTTGCTCTGACTCCCCCGGGCGACGTAGAAGCCCATCTCTTCCAGCGTACGAAGGAAGGGGGTGTTATCGAGGTCAAAAACCTCCTCAAGCACATCCTGACGGGCATAAGCGTCAAGGATCAGGAAATACACATCAGGGACGGACCGGCCTTGTGCAACCTCCAGCAGACAGCCCTCGACTTCCTGGGCATCCGCTCTTTCCTGGGCGATTCTCAAGCGGACTTCATAAGTTGCCAACGTGAGAAATGGGAACAGCAGCGAGAGCGCCGCCACGCCGTTCAACCCAGCAGTCAGGGCAGGAGCTCGAGACAGCCTCCTGAGGACGAGCAAAACACCGATTCCGAATAGCATGATCCATGCAGGGATCAGGTGTCGGTGCCTTCCTAGGATAAGGCCTCCCAGGGAGACCGCTTGAAGGTTTTCATAGACGTGACCGTAGGTGAAGAAAAGCAGGACGGCGATTGAGCTTGCGAGTGCAGCCTTGTGCCAGTCGCGCGCTACAGCCCGAAAGATGAGCAGCGTCAACCCCACACCCAACATGGAGCCGAGCAGAGACCGGGCAGCGATTGAGGGCCGAATCTGTTCAATGTTGTGCGCCAGGAGTGCTATGACCGGATAACCTGCGAGGAGAAACGGGTACAAAGGAAGGCGTTGAAGGTCTCGCATATTCCGATGGATGCTCCAGGCGGCCCGAGGAACTCGGCCGTTTTCGCTCATGGTTGGCATTGTACCCAAGCACGGAGACCCGGGGGACGCATCGGCGCATGGACGCAGCGGATCAGGTCATTCGCAGAAATCAAGGAAAGTCAAATGCACACGAAACCTCGACACGCCCAGATCATTCCCGGCCGACAGCGATCCAAAGAGGCGAAGATCTTCCGAGAGACGGGTCGGATGAAGGATGCCCGGAACTCTGGGGTGCTGCCGCTGCGCGGGACTGTCGGAATCATAACCCATCCCCCAAAGGCCATGGTGGATTGAGGGATGGATCTTTTGACCATAGCCTCGCCCAAGGCCGCGGGCCAGAGAATACTGCCTCTTCCGGGATGTGCGTTTAGCCTCTCCTGAGATGTCAGTAGGCCAGCCACCGCGCTGGCTAGCCTTGCTCACTTCTTCCTCCGACCCCCGTCATTAGGTTTCCGTAGCCCCATGGACGACGCGGGCTTCGGCGTGAGACCACAGAATGCGACCGCCCCCGCACTGAGTCCAGGGGATAGATGTCGTTCGATTTCGATTTGGCGAGGCTGTTCCCCAATGGAAGGTGTCCTTCCAGCCCTAGCCATCCTCGCCCATCAGGCCTTCATCTGGAACAACTGTGAAGTTATACGGATCCTGATAGGTTGAGAAATAGCTTCTGTCCGCCAAAAGGGGGTAGTCAGCCTCAAAATAGGTATTGAAGATCACGCGAAAGGAATTCACCGGGGAGATGGATGGGTAGAGGCTCCTCTGATCTCCCCCTGGCAAGAAGTAGGCGTTCAGAATCTTCATCCGGTC
>CAYGCA010000029.1:2600-5505 GCA_964348265.1 uncultured Anaerolineaceae bacterium
GCGAACAGGCGCCAGCCCAGAGCCGTGATCACCCTGAATGATAATGATCGGCGGGACCTCGGAATCGCGCAGGATAAGGGGCACCAACTCAGAGAGCCTCTTGTTCACAAACTCGACCTGATTGCGGTAGCCGATGAGTTTTTGCTCCTCTTCCAACGCGGCATCCGGTGCACCCAGGGAGAAGAAACCCTCCTGAGGGATCTCCTCACCATTGGGTCCGAAAACGAAGGGGGCATGGGGCACGAGGATATGGGCAAACACAAGTTTGGGTCCCGGAAGGGCTGGAAGCCTGCCGAGCTGGTCCAAGGTATAGAGCACCCGTTCACGGTGATCCCTGTAGGGACTGTCCAGATCCGGCTGCAGTCTGTCTGGAAGTACCACAGCCGCATCGGCCAGTACCAATGCAGCCGAACTATGGATAAACATTGCCTCGAAGGCATTGATGGCGCCCAATACCTGCATTTGAGAAAGGGGGGTGCCTGTCGGCGAGAGAAAGTAATCCGCTTCTCTCAGTTTCGTCCAGTTGTAGCCAGTGTCAAACGCAACCACCTTGTATCCCAGCCGTTCAAGCATGGTGCGCGAGGCACTGTACCAGATGAGCGGCCACAGATCAGACCGGTCGTCGCTTCCAGGCATCAGGCCGTCGACCAGTTGGTCCAGGTAGTTGAAGTTGAGGGATGAAGCCAGGGAAAGCTCTGTTTGGGCATAGTTGCTCTGACTGCTCGAAGCCACATAGAAGCCTAGCGTCTCCCGCTCTTCGAGGAACGGTTTGTTGTCGTACAAGTAAGTGTCCCGCAGAACATCTTCGCGGGTGTAGGCATCCAGAATTATGTAGTAGATGTCCGGCGGCGTCTTCCCCTCCGGCAGCCGAATGTCAGATACTTGCGCGGTGCTGTCGGACGCGGTCGAAATGGCATCCCTGGACCGAATCTGAAAGACAACAATCCGGACCAGAGGCACAGCCACCGTGACCGCAGCAACCACGTTCAGGATCGGTGTGATCTTTCCGGCTGCATTCCGAGCAGTCCCAGCAAACCACGACAATATCACGAACAGTCCGAGGAAGAACGGCACCAGGAAACGGTGTCTGCCGATTATGAAGCCACTTAGCTCCACCTGCTTCAAGGGCAGGTAGATGTGACCATAGGAGAAGAACAGGATCAGGCCAATCGATACAATGACCGCTGCCTTGGCCCAGTTTCTAAGGAGGATCCCAAGGACGACCAGAAGCAGAAGGGCGGTTCCCAAGGAAAACAGAAGGCTGCGGAGGGTCTCAGCGGGTTCCACCTGGCCAAGGTTATTCGCCAAGAGAGCGATCACAGGATAGACTGAAAAGAGAATGGGGTGCAAAGGCAAGCGTCGCATAGGGTGTCAGGTTCACCTTCGGCGCTAGGCAACTGCGCGGGTCATCAAAACAGATCAGCCCAAGTTTATCTTAGAGGCGAGCCATCTGGCGAGGCAGATATGGAGCCTCGGACTTCAACGGAGCAGCTCGCAAGAGGCACACTCAGCTTCGGCATGATAACGAACGAGATTATGGATCGGCAGAGAGTTCCAGCTCAGCCAGGCCACCGCCCTGTCCCAATATGAGGCGTCATCTTTGGCTGCAAATCGCAGTCCTGACACGGCCGCTTGACTGGCACCTCATATTCTATACTTGTCCGCGCCCTTGCCTTCAGATGAACCTTGCCCGGATCTGCAACAGAGCCAACTTTCCAAGTGGAGCTCTGAATTCAGCCAGAGTAGGATAGGCACGATGACCTGGGAGGTGTGGAGGGAGAATTTCTGCGGGGTATCGGCAGGATCGAGGACAGTGTGGAGGGAGATGCCGCTAGAAGGGGTGAAGCGGTTGGATTCTACCCTGCCTGGCCTCGGACGCATTTCCAAGATGAGGACCTTCCTCCCGAACAAAGGTCGGTGTTCGCAGGCACCTGCTCGCGACTGCCCAATGTACATAGGTGGGAAACTTGGATAGACGCACCTTCTTCTGGCTTAGCCTGACTTTATTGAGCCCTCTAGGAGTTCTGGGTCTGACCGCTTCCACTCGTTGGGGGGCTGCACTCAGCGACGACTCCTTCCAATACATTGCCGCTGCCAGGCATCTTGCGCGCGGCGATGGATTGGCCTGGCCGACAGCACCAGGTAAGCTTAGCCCCCTAGTCCATTTCCCACCCCTCTTCTCCCTTCTCCTCGGCCTTGGTCAGAAAGTTGGCGTCGATGCGATCGACGGCGCCCGCGTTCTGAATGTATCTGTCTTTGGTCTGAACATCTTCCTGACTGGTCTCATCGCCAGAAAGCTGACCGGATCCGGTTGGTTCGGACTGCTCGCAGCCCTCCTATTCGCCGCCTCCGAAGTCATTTTCGAGGCCCACGCTTGGGCAATGTCGGAGCCCCTTTACCTTTGGTTTGGAATGCTAGGGTTGTTCCTGCTGTCAGAGTTCCTTTCGAAGGAAAGAAGAACTCTTCTGATTGGCTCGGCCTTGGCTGTTGGCGCAGCTTTCCTAACAAGGTATGCCGGCGTCAGCCTGATTGCGGTTGGCCTAATCGCTTTGGCCCTGCTGGCCAGAACCCCAGTGCGCCGCAGGCTGATGGACGCTGTGTTGTTTCTGGGGATAGGCCTAGCTCCAATAGGCCTTTGGAGTTTGCGAAACCTCAGCCTCACTGGAAGTGCGACCGATAGAACCATCGGATGGAATCCCCCAAGTCTTCGTCTCTTGACCTCCGGACTGAACAAGATCCTGGTGTGGTTCATTCCCGGCAGGATCGTGAACGAAAATGAACCTGTTCTGGGGCTTACAGCGCTTGCGATGTTTGCGCTCGCACTCATCCTGTGGCGTTCAAGAGGAGTTCATTCCCAGGACTGGTGGAATAGGAAAGGGTTGGCTCGCACTGGCAGATTCCCGCT
>CAYGCA010000029.1:5515-6739 GCA_964348265.1 uncultured Anaerolineaceae bacterium
TCGCGGGCCTCATCCTCCTGATGTACGCGCTCACCTACTCCATCACTCTCTTGGGTTCCAAATCACTTCTTGATAGAAGCATTCCCCTCGACAACCGCCTCCTCTCTCCGGTCCATCATGCAGTTATGATCCTGCTGATTTATGCGTTGTCCGGCTTGTGGAATTCGCGGCGAGCTGTCTTGCGTGCGACGGTTGGGGTGGTCAGCCTCGGACTTGTGATACTTTATGCCTACCGGGGGATCGAACTGGGCGATCTGCTCTATAAGCAGGGTCTGGGATATGCCAGCAGGGGCTGGCATCGTTCCGACACGCTTCAACTCCTCCGTAGCCGCTCAGGCACACCGATCTACAGCAACGCCTCCGCTGCCATCTACTTGTGGACTGGAGTGGTTTCTCAACCAACAGTAAATGCCGAACTGATGAGGCAAGCTGCCCAGGAGAATTGCGCGCTGATCGTCGTATTCGACTCTATTCCGCTCGAACTCTACGGGGTAAGCGAGGCCGAGATTGCCCCCGGACTGGAGAAGGATCGAAAAAGGGATGCAACGATCTACGCTCATCCGGCTTGCAGCGAATCAGACTGAACCTCTTCCGGCAGAACCGCCGAGGAGGAGCAGGTTGCATCCGTCTTCGCCGAGTTACCTCTCCTCCTTCCGAGGCTGTCTACAGCCGCCAATTCTCTCCAGCGAACAACGTGAACAGATGAAGTGATGCTGGCTCGATCCTGGGTTCGCGTCTATCGGGGAGCCTGCGGTTTAGGTAATGCGTGGTGGGCTCTAGGCCAGCTCACTGGTGTTCTCGAATTACGGGGCGCATCTTGACCCCAAATTGGGCACGATCTCGAAGGTGTACGGATCGGTGTAGCTTGAAAGGTAGCTCTTGTCCTCCAGGAGCGAGTATGGCGCGCCAAAGTATGTGTTGAAGACAACGCGGAAGGAGTTGACGGGAGTAATCGACTCATACAATGCTGGATTGCCTTGCGCCGGTAGATAATAGGCGTTCAATATGGCCATACGCTCCTCAGGACGCATCCGCATCCCGTGATCAGCCTGCAAGATGATGACGGGGGGCGTTTCAGACCTGGTGACAATGTCGTTCAAGATCTCCGTCATCCTGCGGTTTATGAACCTGATCTGATCGACATATCCCTGCGGATCCTCGTCGTCCACCCTGCGTACAAACTCGCCGCCGGGGCCGAACACGAAAGGTGGGTGAGGCACAACC
>CAYGCA010000029.1:6749-13992 GCA_964348265.1 uncultured Anaerolineaceae bacterium
AGTTTTGGGCCCTGCATCGACGGTACCCGATGGAACCTCAACTGCTCTAGAACGAAAAGAATCCTGTCACGGTGCGCGTTGCGAGGTTGCTCCAGGTCAAATCCAAGGCGTTCCGGCAGAGAAAGTGCCTGCAGTGAATCGGTCAGCAGCATCGCAGCGGAGGTGTCAATCAACATCGCTTCGAAGCCGTTGAGTCCGCCGGTCACAAACCATTCTTGGAGCGTGCTTGGACGAGGCGGCGCCAGATAGACATCGGCGTCATCCCAATGCGTCCAGTAGTAACCGGTCTCAAATGCAATCGTGGTGTAGCCCAGGGCCTCAAGGCTTCGCCGAACTCTCCCGTGCCGCAACAAGGGCCACAATCCGGATCGGTCGTCGTTCCCTGCGATGAACTCATCCCCCAGGTCGGTCAAGTAATCCATATTCAGCGATGAAGCCAGTGAGAGCTCGGATTGAGCATAGTTGCTCTGGCTGCAGTCGGCAACATAGAAATTCATCTCTGACAAGCTATCCAGGAATGGCGTGTTGTCGAAGCTGTAGACCTCTTGCAGAACATCGGCGCGAGAATAGGCATCTAGGATGATGTAGTAGATGTCGGGCAATGCTGCACCCGAAGGAAGCTGGAGGTCTTTGACCTGTAGCTCAGTCTCGCGACTCGAGAAAGCGGTCCGGGACCGATACTCGAAGGAGATCAGTTGAGCTGCGGGAAACGCAAGGGCCACCAGCGCCGCCAGATTGAGCGCCAGATTCACAGACCTCAGATCGTTCGGCCTGCGGAGCAGAAACCACGCGCTGGCGGCGAACAGGATCATCCAGATGGGCACCATGAGACGATGCCTTGCCAGCGTAGAATAACCAACCACCTTCAGGTGGCTGTAGACGTGACCGTACGAAAAGAAGAGGACCAAGAAAAGGCTGGCCAGGATGCCAGCACGCCTCCAGTCCCGCAGGAGCAGCCGCAGAACAATCAGGCTGCCCGCCGCTAGAATCAGGCTGGCGCCGATAGCGCGGAAGGCGGCCGATGTTTGGATCTGCTCACTATCGTGAGCCAGAAGAGCAAGGACCGGATAAGCGCCCAACAGGACTGGATGCAGTGGGCTTCGCCTAAGTAATCCCATACCTTCCCATCAAGGCAACCGCTTCAGACGCCATCGCCTCACTCATGGAAGAGCCACCAACCGGAGAAGGGGGACCCGCATTCTTTACAAACCCTCAAGCCGAGGGCTCCGCCGGCCGAAAGGCAGGACTGAACCCGACTTCTTTTCCCCGCGCTGCCCAGGATTGCCAAGCGTCCTTTCGCCCTTCTGCGAGGCGGGGCATGCCTTACATGGCTCACTTCACGAGCTCCGCACCTTGATATCCGGCCCGAACATACGCGCCTCGGTGCTGGAGGCGTCGGCGCAGCGTTCGATAGGCGCGGAAAAGGACCGCCAACCCCAGCGCGCTTATACCCGCTTGGACCACCTTATACCAGTAGCGAAGGAAGACGCCGGGATCGCGCAGGGATGCCTGAAGGAACCTGCCCATAGCTGGTCTGTACAGGCCGGCGTCGATCATCCTGCGACCTGCAAAGGCATGCAGGCTCGCCTCTACCCGCTGGGAGTGTCTCCGGAACAAGGGAGCAAGCTCGTCAATTGTCTCCGCCTCGGCGATGAGGCGTTCGGCTTCGGCTGCGAAGGCCGACGCTTCCGCCACGGTCTTGGCTCCAGGATGTGTCCGCTCAACCGCCCAAAACGAGTCGACATGCACAATGGGAAAACGGGCGGCGATTCGGATCCAGAGTTCATGATCGAGAATCAGATTGTAGTCTTCACGCAATAAGCCAACGGACTGGAGCGCCTCTCGACGGATGAAGGTCGCGGGTTGGAGTAGCACGTCAAAACACAGAAGATCCAAAAGAGCATACTGCCGATAGCGATGCCGGTCCAGTAATCGACCCTGCTCATCAACCATTAGGCCGTCCGCGTAGACCATCCCGGCCTGGGGGTGCCTCCCGAGGGCTCCAACCGCCTCCTGGACCGCGTTTGCCAGATAAAGGTCATCCGAATTCAGCCAAGCCACGATCTCACCCCGAGCCATCTGAAGGCCTCGATTTATGGCGCTGGCCTGGCCTTGATCCGGCTCCGAGACCCAGTAGGCGAGTCGATCGGAATACCTACGGATGATCTCAAGACTCCCATCCGTTGACTGGCCATCAATGAGGATGTATTCAAGCCGGGGGTAATCTTGCGCCAAGACTGACCGCATCGTGGACTCCAAGAACTCCGCCTGGTTTAAGGAGGGAGTCACGACTGAGACCAACGGCGAATTCATCTTCTGACTGTCCCAAGCCTAGATCGTCGAGTGCTCCCTTGTCATGTCAGACCATCAAGAGACATAGTATACCGGGGGAGGAAGGCTCCACAAAAGCGAAACCAGGGACAAAGCAGCGCGTCAAACCCGAAGACCAGGAGGAGGAACCGAATGCCCTCTCCCTCGATCCTCTGAATTGCCTCTTGGGTGTAGTGTTTTGGTCGACACTGGTGGCTAAGCGGATGACTCGGAAAGGGGTCATTTTCAGGGAAGGAGTTGCAACCGGTTGCCCGCGACATGCGCAAGGTGGCACACTCATCCCTCGCGCTACCGAACTCTCACTGCGCCATCTCGGGACTGATGTACAGCCGATAGCGATCCCTGGAGAAGCTGAGAGGCAACCCGCGTATCCGCTCCACCTCGTCTGAGCAAGTCTGGCAGATGACAGCACACGGCTGGAAATCCGGGGGCGCATAGCGCGTCGTAGCCCCCGACACTATCCACTCCAAATCAAGATCTGACCTGGGTGCGCCCAGAATGGACCAAAAGAGATACTCAGCATTTGAGCCTGTGAGCATGAGGCCCACCGAGGAGCAATTTGCCTGGGTTACGATTTGAGCAATCTCCTCCAGAGTTTCCTTCAGGTGAAGCCCATTGGCGAAATACAGCTCCTCCCTAGAAGCAGCCATGACACTACGGACAGGGTAGTTGTCCTTGGAGATCAACGGCCTTGAAGGAATTCCAACCAGCCACGGCCAGGCCGCCAGGAAGAGACCCAAGCCCAGAAGCTTGGCCCCGCCAGAAAACGGTCTGCGAGCCAACACTGCTCCAACCACCGCCCCAAAAAGGACGAGGAAGGGCAGCTGGTACCGGCTTCCGAAGATCTGCCATTTGTACACAAAACTGTGGACCAGGAACGCTGTTACCAAAAGAAGGGTCAGAATCAGGGTACCGCGTCCGGCCCGCCCGGGAAGAACCAGAACGCCGGTCAGGACAATCAAGATCAGCCAGGCTTGTGCCGGGTTTTGCGCCAAATCCTCCTTAGTCGTAATCCCCCTCAACCAGAACTCTCCATGAGAGGTGGTACGCGGGTCATTTGGATCAAGTCCGAGTTTTGCATGGACAGCGAATATCCCGCGCGTGAGAGTTCGATTGACCTCGGACCAGGGGGTGCTGGCTTGAAGACCCGCGTTTCTCAGTGTATTCGAGAGTAAACCACCTACATTTCGCATCTCATTTGCATGCACCTTTACCTGTCCGGGATTGAAGAGAGATCCATAGGTGACGTAGTTCCTTGCGACATAACCAAGGTTCAGAGAGAGGACAAGGATGAGCGATAGGCTTCCCCACTTGAGCACTCTGCGAGGGTAGTCCTTTTTGGACAGAAGGAGCGCGACCGCCACGGAGAAAGGCAGAAGATAGGCGTAGGCCGTCGGCTTCGTGGCGGCTGCAAGGCCGGCAGCCAAGCCGAGGAAGATCGTAGACCGGCGCCAATCCTGTTCACCATTCAATAAGGTAAAGAACTCAGCAGCCACATTCACCAGCCAGAACGTGACCACGTAGTCGTTGATGGTGCTTGAGGCCTGAACAATTCCCATCGGCAGGGAAGCGGCGAATAGGCCTGCCAGCCTCTGGCCGGAAGTTGTCGCGCCAAGCTGACCTGCCACGAAGGAGACGCCTATCACGCTGCCGACCATTGCGTACCACTGGACAGAAGTCGCCAGCCGGTCACCTTGACCTAGGACATAAAGGTTGAGGATGGCGTATTCTGCAACAGGAGGACGAGAGTTTTGTTGCTCAATACCCGTTGCAAAGTGCCGAACGGAGGCCTGCTGCGCCCAGTGGGCGACACGACTCATGTGGTAATTGAGAGCATCTCCGGTCTGAGGTGGAGTCCTCCAAGCTACCAGGCCAGTCATTCCAAAGATGATGAGGATTGACAGGATTGGTAAACGGTCCAGCCAGCCTCCCGGCAGACGCCACGGCACAAGCTCCAGAGGCTGCCCGTTCTTCAGCCGGGGCACAAGCCAAGCTGCGGCCACCAATATTGGAACCAACCAAGCAACAGCCAGGGCAAAAGGAGTAATCCCTCGAACCAAGCTTAGGATCTCGATGGCCACCACCAAGTAGCCGCCGAAAAGGAGGGAGGCGCGCAGGAAATCGTGTCTCCAATCGCCGCTGGATAGCATATTCCTCAGCAACACATAGAAGCCGGCAAAGGCGACTATAGGTAGAACTGTCAGCATGGTGATTCCTAGCGTCCCGGCCTAGGATCGGCAGAGCACCTCAAGCCCACTCTCACTCGCCAATTCCTCTCAAGCGGATCTCACAAAAGCCAATCGAACGGGCAATCTCAGGTGTCCGAAAAGGGAGGCGGCAGAAGGATGGACCCTAGGGCTTGGATTTGACCAGCAACACTTGGATGTCCCCCTCATCTCCGGAGTATATCCTCTCCAGACCTTTGCCGATTTGGGGTTTGATCATTTCCCAGATGACCGGGTTCTCTCGATACAGGGAATGGTCCACGTAGACGGCCTCGATGTTGTTACCGATCATCCAATCTAAGAAGCCCTGGTCCGTTCGCCCCGTCGGAACATCATCGGAGGCTAGTCCCGCATAATCCATCTTTGCCATCATCACCACGCCTGGAGAGCCGGCGGCAACGGTCGACCCGGGCTCAATCGGTCCATCAAGACAAGCGCGGCCTGCTCTTTGGCTTCGACGCCGAGTACGCGGACCTTTGGACTGGGGAAACTGCCGCGAATGACCACACCGGCGCCCAGCAAGATCAACAGCATGACGGCATAGCTGTGCCGCTCCCGTCCGTATTTCCGCCAGGCCAAGAACGCGGCAGCCAGACCGGCCAAGAAAACTATGGCTCCGTAATATACGGCCAGGAGATTGCTCAAGTAGCCATAGAGAGCCAGGAGGGCCAGGACAAGGAAGGAGCCGGTTCGCTCCCTTCGATTCCCAAAGCCGTTGAGTGTGGCTGCCAGGCCAATGGCTGCGAGCGTGAAGACCACATAGTATGGAAACTGCAAATGACCTTGTCGAAAGATCGTAATAACGAATCCCGTCACCAGGTGGGCGGGCCAAAGCAGAAGGACCACAAGCAGACGAAACCGCCTCTTCACCGCCAACTCGATAACGCCTCGTAGGGCCAATAGAAAGACCACCGCAGCAAAACGGATGCCATAAGCGTGCAAGATTCGACGGGGAAGGCTCAGAGCGGTAACCCGCAACCGCTGAGAATACACACCCGGGTTCCGCAGAATGGCGCGGAAGACATTGAAATCATTCTCCTCCCCTGTGCCGAAAACCCTGCGAGCCTCGATCTTGGCTTCGATGACCGGGTTTCGGGCCCCGGTACCGGCGAAGATGGCTTGGTGCCCAGCCTCGAAATTGTCATAGGTCCTTTTGGCTGTTCCCAGCTGGAAGTCTCCAGTGAGCGCCCCGTGAAGCAGGACGTACCCCCCCACAATGCCAATGAAAGGCACGCTGACCGCCACCAGTGAGCGCAATATGGGTGCCCTCTTCAAACTCAAAAGCAGGGCCAGAAAGACGAGCACGAGAAATAGGACCAGGCCATCGTTTCTGGACAACGCCGCCAAGCCCATGAAGCTGGATGCACCCCAGAGGCTTCGCGGGTCCCTAGTTTGATGGTATGCCAACAGCTGCCACAGGCTTAAGCCAGCCATCGAGGCGAAGAGTGGGTCGCTGGGGAAGCGGAGCATCTCAATGCTCAAAGGCGTCACCAAGAGGATTCCCAATGGAATGAGAGGCCTCGCGAATCTAGTCAGGCGTCTGGCCACCAGATAGGTGCTGAGCCAGAGAAGCGAGAATAGGACAAAGCGGGCCACGGTCAAGCTGTGAAGCATCCAGAAGGGAGAGGTCCGAAACAGAAGGTAGGTGAGGGCGTAGAGCGCATGGACGAGGGGGTTACCGGCAAAACCAGGAATCCGGCCGGCCACTAAGCGTCTGCCGCCGTCGATGTAGCTCGCCTCGTCCCAGGGGTTGATCTCGCCCAGATTCAGAAAGAAGATGGGCGAAACCAGTAGGAGGCTGACCAGATAGAGCAGGAGGGCCGCCGAAGGCCGGGGCAGAATCGATAAGAGCTTGGTCTCATCGACCTGCCGTCCAATTTCCGATTCCTGCAAGCGATTCCCACTCATTGGTTGCGCCTGCCTATGCAAGTAGATCCCTGGAAGGTCCGCATCAAAGATGAATCTCGGTATCGACGGCGGCCAGTCACCACGAACAGGCTGAAGCCAGCCCTCTTGATCCCGGGGAAGGCTGAAGACTACCCGTCCATATCGGGTGTAAAACCCTCCCCGGAATAGAGCGATACTCCCTGCTCACTTGTCTCAAGCTCCAGTCCGTGGAGTCGGGTTCTTCCCCCACACACGGCGCAGACGATTGCGCATGGTTCGAATGTCGGATCAGCGAAACGCTGAAGGTGAGGCTTGGGGGTGAGCACCTCGATTTGAATCCCGCTTTGCGGCGCATCCAGCAACCACCAGAACGGATACTCAAGATCATGCGAGTCAATGACCAGTCCTACTTCCCGGCAGCCCGAATCCTTGATGACCTCTGTCACATGGAGATACGAATCCCTTCTGAAGGTCCAGTTTGCGAACAGCAGATCTGCAGAGGAGGCTTTGAAGACACTGTCCGCCTTGGTCCTTGGCTGCCATCCGATGACTGGGCGGGTGGCATTTAGCAGGAGCCACGGGATGGAGGCCAAGACAAAGAAGGCTGTGAGAAGAGCGGCGAGCCGGCGCCTGCCAGCCAGGACTACGCCGAGACCGACCCCCACCAGCGCTGATCCGGCAACGTAGAAGGGAAGTTGATAGCGAACCCCGTAGAGATCGAACGTAACAACAACTGATAAGAGGACAAAAGCAACCAAGACGACAAGGGCAAATTCCTTGGCCAACTTAGCTTGGCCAGC
>CAYGCA010000029.1:14002-24944 GCA_964348265.1 uncultured Anaerolineaceae bacterium
AAAAAGCAGGAGAATGGCCATCGGCACCAGCAGAACGTGAAGGGGACTCCCAGCCAGATCCTCATGATTCCAGAACCAGGTCAACTGAAAATTGCTGGGTTCCTGTCCCAGCGTTTCGTACAAGGCAAACATTCTGTCCGTGAGGACATCATTGACATTCTCGGAAGGCGTTGGCAAGTTGAGCACGACCTGCTCCGCCATGGCCGCTGCCCAACCGGCCGGCCCAAGGGTAAGACGGGAGTCGAGCTTCTTCTGGAGCCAGCGATCGGATCCGAGCGGATGGCCATAGGTGGAGTAGTTTCTCCACCAGAAGCCCAAATTCAGCACAATCACAATCCCGCCCAAGGCGGCAGCCTCCAGGGCTATGTTGACGAGTTTTCCACGCCTCAGGCGTGGAATGAAATACCAAGCCACAAACGGAAGGGCATAGGCATAGAAGGTGCCTTTTGTCAGAAGTCCAAGTCCGAGTGCCAGCCATGCGCTCAGCCACTCACCCCTGTTCAGAGATCTCCGCTTACTCAGAACGACGAAATATCCCAGGCAGACCAGCCAGAATGCGGTCACGTAGTCATTCTGGGTGCTGGTCGCCTGCAGGACTCCCATGGGAATACTGAGCGTGAATGCAGCCGCCAGGAGCTGACCTCGGTGGTCCGCTCGCAGTAATCTGGCAATGCCCGTTGCCCCCACAATAGAGCCGACCAGGCTAAACCACTGAACAAGATTGGAGAACAGGTCGTCACCCCAAAGGAGACGCAAGTTTAGTATCGCGAGTTCGGCCCAGATCGGGTTGACAAGTTGAGGCTCGTAGGCTGTAGGATAGTGCCTCAGGCTCGCATTCTGAGCCCAATGGACGACACGACTCATGTGATACTGGAGTGAGTCGATCGTATTCGGAGGCGCCTTCAGGGCAACTACAAAGAGTCCCAGCACTACAAGCGAGATGCTGAATATCAGGAACCCGTCCACCCACCCAGGGAAAACTTGCTTGCCTCCACCCGAAGTAGAGAACGAAGATCAGTGAAATCATCCACAGGGCGGACAGCCAGGCACGATTCAACAGCCCGAAGACGCTCAGGGCTTCCGAAAAGAGGGCGACCAGAACCCCCCATGCGACGCAGGATTGGAGGAAGGGACCCTGCCAGTCCACATAGGGTGCAGGCATCTTCTGCCGACCAACGTGCAGGGTGAAGAGGCCTGCAAATACCAAGAAGGGGAGGACTAGCAGCACTGACTTCCCGTCAAGTGGATGAAATCGAAAAAGGCAAGTTTCATTTCGGAATAGCCATCCATGTCCTCCCGGTGCGGGATGTCCCGCATGCCATGTCGGGCGCCTTTGCCCGTGCGCCCCGGTCTGAAGGTCCCCATGCCGTTAATGGTGGCGCTTTCATTGCGCCGTCTACTTCCAGGCACTGGTTGGGTTAGGGAGCCGGCTCCAATTGATCTGTGACTCTCAAGTAATTTAGGGGATCGTCCCATGTTGAGAAATAGCTCTCGTCTTCAAGTAAAGCAAGGTCGCCATCAAAGTACTCATTGAGCACAATCCTAAAGGAGTTCACGGGCGAAATCGAGGCATATAGAGCTTCGTAATCACGATCTGAGAAGTAGTAGGCGGAGAGTATGGCCAACCTTTCCGTCATATTGGTTTCCGCGGGGGATTCCCAGACCATATATGCGCCCGGTCCATGATCCGCCTGAAGCAAAATGATCGTAGGGCTTTCCGATCTGAATAGGATTTCGTCGATCGACCACCTCAGCATCTTGTTGAGGAACGTCAATTGATCCCGGTAGCCGTCGATATATGGTTGCGGGCCTCCATACCAGTTGCCATCCGCAAGCGAATACGCCCCTCCCTGGGGAATCTCCTCTCCGTTGGCGCCAAAAACGAAGGGAGGATGAGGAGCGATAACGTGCGCAAAGACAAACTGCGGGCCTTCCTTCTCAGCGATTTCCGGCAAACTGCGGAGGGCATGGAGAACTCGCTGCCGATGCAGTGAGTATTCTGCCCCGAGCACCTTCTCTCCCAGGATCAGCTTCTTCAACACCTGGGTATCCAGCAGCACGCGGGCTGCTGTGGTCTCAAGCAGCAGTCCTTCGAGCCTGTTGAACCTCAACGAGAAGAGGGATTCCTCGACAACGTCCTCCTCGGGCCTCAGGTAAAGGTCCGCATTTAGGAGATCTGTGTGGGCATAGCCAGTGGGGAAGCCGACAATCTCATAGCCTTGGGAGGAAAGGAATTTGAGCAACTGAGCTTCTTTCAGTAAATCCGCCACGCCCCCCCTGCACTGTGGAGCCACGCCTAGGCTCTCCTGGAACTGATCGACGTAGTCCATATTAAGGGCGGAGGATATGGAAAGGACAGTTTGATTGTAGTTGCTCCGGGCGCCCTCGGCGACGAAAAAGCCTCGCTCCTCCAAGAAACTGGTGAATGCGGAGTTATCATAGCTATACAGTTCCTTAAGCACATCCGCGCGGGCATAACCATCCAGAACAATATAGAAGATATCGGGCAGGGCCTTGTTTGGGGAGACCCCTTGGCCGCCCTGCCCCAGAGGGGCTTGGGACGCCTCCAAGGCCGGTTGAAGTCTTTCACGGTACTGGTGCACGCCAAGCCTCGCCAAAGGGAATGCTACTGCCACCAGACCTATTACGTTAAACATCCCATTCAAATTACGAGGCCTTGCCACGCGGTAGACCAGGTAAGCCCATATTCCTAGAGAAAGCAAAGAACCTAGCAGGAAATAGCGATGGCGCGCGATGATGAAGCCCGCGATTTCCTGTCTGCTCAGGAGCAAGTAGAGATGACCATACGAGAAGAAAAGGACCAATAGAAAGGAAACTAGGAGCCCCGCCTTGTCCCAATCCCTCAACAACAGCCGAAAGGAGACGAGCAGCAGCAAGCTCGCGCCGAGGGAGAGCGCCAGGGCTCTGGAACCGTCAGAACTCGGAATCTCAGACAGGTTGGTTGCCTGGAGCGCCAGAATTGGAAAGACCGCAAACAGGAAAGGGTGCCAAGTTGCAAACTTCCTCATGATCCCGGGAATCGCTTCTCCATCAGGTAGAGGGTCCGAACTGTGTCCTCAATCATGTTTGCCTCAAGAATTCTGAACTCTTCTTCAAAGTACCGCTTGAAGTGGGACTCGGTGTATTCGTTGAAGATGTCCTGCCGAGACGCGAGCAGAGTCTGGACTTGGGAGTCTTCCTTTGGGACGAACTCAATGATGAGCCAGCGCGTGATATGGGCGAAGAACCGCGCCAGGAGTTGCAGGGGGACATTGTTGGAGATCGCCAAGTGGTGGATCACGGCCAGCGCAAGCACGGCATCGGCCGGCCCCCTGTCGACTAAGGAGGCGCGTTCACGGCTTTCCCAGCCGAGGCCCGGACTCGGATTGGTGAGATCCGCGATCAAAGGCAGGAGGTTGGTCAGGCCGCGTTCAGTAACCTCCAGGTAGTTCTTCTCAACAGCAGCCGGATCACTGTCAATCGAGATCGTCAGGTCGGAGGCCTCGCTCGCCACACGGCTATAGACACCGACGTTCGCGCCGAGATCCCACACAGTGCGCGGTTGGAGGCGATGAAGAAACTCAGCGACCATCTCCTTCTTGGCCTGTGACGCCCGGTCTGAATAGTGATCCAGTCTCTCATAGTCGGCCCAGGCCGTTCCACCCGGTTCCCACCGAAGCCGACGAATACCATTCTCAAGACTGTCTATGAGGCCCAAGAGAGCCATGCGACCCATGCGGCGACCTGCCTGCAATTCTCCCAGCGATCGTCCGGCGTGTCGGCGTTGACTTGCGGCATGCAGTCGCAAGTGGATATACAGGGGCATATTCAGCCAAGCTCGACCTGGCAGGAGGGAGCAAGCGAGGTCCAGCGGGACCCCATCGATATGGAGCCTTAGGAGCTGACCTAGGCGAACGTCGGTATAGGCCATGAGAGCCAGAGGCGCCAGGAAGTGCTGACAGAACTGGCGATACGCGACCCAGGGCTCGCCCTCGCGCAGGTTCTCAAACGAAAGCGTGTCGATTAGGAGCACGCGGCCTGCGTGGAACTGGAAATTGTAGGCACTTGCGTCCTTCAGCGACATGCCATGATCGATCGCAGTTCTCTGGATCTTCAGGGTCGCGAGCGCGGCGTCTTTGAGCTGGCTGAAACACCACTCATAAGGATAGGAGATGAAAGGCAGGGCCTCGGGCTGGATGACTCTGTAGGCTTTGGCAGGATCTGCCGGCTCGACATCGACCTGCTCATGTTGCAGTAGGAGACCAGCAGTTTCGAGCGTGCGGTAGAGGCCCGATCGAACCAGGAGGTCGTACTCAGCCTGATAGCTCAGGTTGATCTGCCGAAAGAGAGTGCCTTCTGCCTGATAGAGGAAACCGCTCGGGTCACGGAAAGAAGCCGGGGCTCTCTCAATCACCTTCTTCATCATCGATGCCACGCGAAAACAGGCCCGAGAAGAATCCCTTTATCCTTGACCAGTACGCTCTAACAGCGAACAATCCACCCAAGGCGCCAGCGATGAGCAGCTGAAGGAGGTAGCTGCCGCTGCCCGGATCCAGGTAGGCCATGGCCCCGCGCATAGGACCAGCAAGTTCGCTGCCGACTTGAGCAATCGTGTGTGCGACGTCTTTCAGCATACACCCTCCGGAGATAGGATCGGTGCCGTATTTTATCGCAATTCGCTCTCAATTTGCCTTTTCTCACTCGGGCGCGATTGGGGCCTTCAACATAGAAGGTGGCGTTCTCTGGCACAGATGGTCCGATCGGCAGACACCGAAGGCGGTGTCGCTCCCTTGTCCCACCCTGATCGATTCTATGGGTCCGCCGAACAGGATGAAGGTCCAGATTCAGGCCTATCTCCCGACAGGAGCGCGCCTACCTCTTCGCATTTGAAGCGAGCCGAATAGCCATCAGCCTCTCGGCGAGGATGAAATCGAATTCATCATCAATATCCACGGCTTCTTGGCTGTCAATAGGGAACAGCATGGGGCTTTCGCCCACGCGATTCATGCTTTTTTCGAAGCCCTCCCTTGAAAACAGATAGATGCATGAGTTCTCTTCGTAGATTGGCGGCAAGTCTTGAGTGCGAATCAGCTGCTGCGGATCGTGATTGATCGGCGCACCCGTAGGCCAGTAGAGTCGAGTGCGCAGCGGTGTCACCGAGAAGAGTGAGTCGTGGTCGCCTCTTCTAGAGTACGTCCGGATGGCAGAATCGATTGTCTCAGGCCGCAGGAGTGGATTCGTGCTGTGAGTCTGAAGGAAATGATCGAACCCGGTAATAACCGACAAGTCGTAGGCGATGAGCTCATTGGCGACGACCATATCCCCGCGCAAATGGCCCGGACGCTCAATGACCATCACGTTGAAGTTGTCAGCCGCTTCTTTTGCTATGGCTGGACTGTCGGTGTCAATTGCAATCCGATCGATATGATGACACTGGCTCAGAGCAGTAAGGATCCAGTGGAACAATGGTTTGCCACAGAACAACCGGGTGTTCTTCCCTGGAACTCGCTCGGAACGTTCCTTTAAGGGCACCAGGGCAGCAACCCGCGGTGGATGCTCGCTTCCGGTGTCAGGCTGTAAAGGCAACTTTCTCTAACCTTCGAGCGAAGCTTCCCATCGGGCGGCAAGCTCGCCCACGTTGGAAAACACCAAGTCGGGCGGATAGGGCGTACTGTGCAGCATTTCCGGACTAGTCATACCGGTCAGGACGAGGATTCCAGTCAGGCCAGCTCGGCGCGCGCAGACGATGTCGACCTCCAGATGATCGCCTACAGCGGCAGATTCCTCCGGTTTTAGGCCCATACGCTCCACGGCCTCAAGGAAAATGGCCGGTTCGGGCTTGCCAATGGCAATCGGAGGTCTTTGAGCCACAGCCTGGATGGCCGCAACGATCGCCCCTGCACCTGGCGCAATGCCGTCTTTCGACGGAGCGCCCGCGTCCAGGTTGCAGGCAACAAAGGGAATTCCAGCCAAGAGGGCCGAGGCCGCCGCTTGAATCTTCCCGTAGTCAATGCGCCTGTCCAAGCCGACAACCACAGCAGCCGGCCCGCGGTTCCCCAGACGGAATCCAGCCTCCTCAACCGCCCTGGTAAGTCCCTCCTCCCCAACTACCATTATCGTCTCGCCCGGCGCGAATGCCTTGCGCAGGTAGGTCGCCGTTGCTGTGGCTGACGTGATGATCTGGTCAGATCGAGCGGGGATCCCCAGACTTGATAGTTGATCCTGAAGCGCCTCCGGGGGCAAGGTTGAGTTGTTCGTCGCGTAGATCAATCTTATCGATCGATCTTCAATGAAGCTGAGAAACCTTTTGAGCCCGGGAGCCGGCTGCAGCCCTACGTGCAAGACCCCGTCGATGTCGACCACCAAGCCTCTTGTGCGCAGCAGAATCTCACGGCCAGTCTGTTCCGGTGTTCCCGTCGGCTGGCTTGCGAAGGTATGCATAAAGCCTCGGAGGTTTTTCGGGCTTCAGAAGCTGCAGGCCAGTGCGCCTAGCCTTGCTCGATGAAGTAGCTCGTGATGAGATGGTTGACAATCAAATGAGTGTCCTCCACCGGTCCATACTCACCGAATGCCGAAGCCACATGGAGGACTACGTCACAGACTTCTTTCAGCCGTCCGCCGTCAAAACCCACCAGGCCAATTGTCCTGGCGTTCTGACCATTCGAGTATTCGATAGCCCTCAGTACATTTGGGGAATTGCCGCTGGCCGAGATTGCCACTACGACGTCTCGTCGACGAAGCAGTGCCCGCAGCTGCTCTTCGAAAACGGTCTCATAGCTCTTGTCGTTGGCCACCGCAGTGATCCCTGCAGTGCTCTCCGTCAGCGCGATGGCTCGCAGACGCTTCCCTTCACGGGTGCGCGTCCCGTAGCTCAAGTCGAGCGCCATATGGCTCGCAGTCGCGGCGCTGCCTCCATTGCCCATTATGAAAACCGTCCGCCCCTCGAGCCGTGCATTTTCAAGTTCCAGAACGATTTCAGAGAGAGCTTCAAGGTCCAGCCTCGCCAGCAGTTCCTGAAGGCGACCGAGGTAATCCTGTGCGAAACGATTGACGAGTTCTGGATCAAACGGCTCCAAGTCAGCCTCCCCACCCCTTGCCGACCTCATAGGTCATCTTCTCCGCTCAGAATCGATCTCGGCTCCGGCCTCTTTCTGGCGGCAACCCATACATGCGAGCTGAGATTGGCCTGCTGTAGGAAGTCCTGAAATGCCTCATGAATCCTTTCTTCCCGATTCAGCAGTATGGAGCTAATTACTTCAGGCAGTTCGATGGTCGGATCCTTCTCGACGGCATCCAGGACAAGGGCGACGTCCAACTGTCCCGGTGTACTCAGCTCCAGGACCTCGAAGCCTGATCGATCCATCAAGATCTGGATCCCCTCGTAGCTTGGAAGAGTCAAATGTGTCGGGGGCAGCAGACTTCGGGCACGCTCCCGGAGCAGACTCAAATCGAACCCGCTGATACTTACCGTCGTTAGGAAGACAAGGCCGCCCGGCTCGAGTGCCCGGTTGACGGCTTCCAAGAACGCGAAGGGGTCGAACAGGCGCTCCAGCACTTCAAAGGCCGATGCCACCGCAATGCTGGAGTCCTCCAGGGCGCCCGCCTGGCCATACGAGGCCTCAGCCAAATCACCCTGGACTTCCAGGCTGGGTTTGTGGGCCAGGATTTCGGCAAACCGACCGCGTAGAACGATCTCTTCAAGGTAGGCTGGATACCTCGAGAAGAAGTCCACGAGAACGCCGGTCTCTTTGCCTTGGATGCTGGAGGTCTCAAGCACCCAGGTCGCTCTAGGGCCGAAGATGAACTGGCGGCGTGCGGGCGCAGTAGCCTTGCTCATTACGTACGAGGTCCAGTACCGGATAGCCTCCGATTGGTCGTAGAATCGATCCAGATCCTCCATGGAAGGTCTGGGGGTTGCATAGGAGGTCTGACATCGCCCGCAGCGCCGGTACTCAAGCCCCATCTTGGCGAAATCCGGCGAGGAATCCGAACTTTCACAGGCCGGACAGGCGGCAAGCGGCACCAAGTTCATGGAACCTAGGAAATGCTTGAAGTCCTCTTCGAGGAGCGAGATATAGGTACTGAACCCGCTCTCTGGTCTAATCTGCGATTCCCGGACGTCAACCCGCACTACAACTCGCTTCACAGGGCCTCCTTCATTTCCGGAGATGCTTCCTGTGCGGATCTCAATTCAGCGGTTGCCGCCGCGGCGTGGCGCCATTCATCATCCGCCGCATAAATCCGATACACCAGCTCCATCGTTTTCCATGCATCCTGGATGGTGCCAACTTCTACTTTTGCATCGCGCCTGATACAAGTAAGGAACTCCTCGATCTCGCGCTCCCAAGACCGGTCGGTATCGAAATACACGACCTCCTGCCTGGGGTTACCCATCGCATAGGCCTCATCCTCAAACTGACGCCGGGAAATCACCAACATCTCGGTGCCGTAGCTGCGAGTGGACGAAAGAATGCCTTGCAGGGAGAGGTGACCCTCGGTGAGGCAGATGTCCAGCAGGAAGGTGTGTTTCCAGTGCGTCGAGGAGGATTGGAGGGAGGCCACGACATTGTCCTTGGTTCGGAGCAGCGCAAATGCATTGTCCTCCATCTCAATCGGCCAGAAACTTGTGGTGATCATGCTGCGGACATCGGAGAATTCGCCCGCGAACAATCGAAACAGATCAAGCATGTGGATGCCCTGATCCAGCAAGATCCCGCCACCGGAAATCTCGCGCTTACTCCGCCAGTTGTCTGCAAATCCCTGCCCGCCCGACTTGCCATACACGCCGCGCAGCCAAAGCACTTCCCCCAGGCGTCCGCTCGCCACAAGCCGGTGGGCCTGTATTACGCTGTCATGGTAGCGGTGGTTGAAGCCAACCTTGATCTTCTTCGCCGGGTGCCTGGAAGCAGCCTCCATGATTGCCCGCAGGTCTTGAAGGTTTCGGCCTGGAGGCTTCTCGCAAAACACGTGCAGGCCGTTTTCCAAAGCAGCCACTGTGATCTCGGCAGTCATATTGTTTGGCGTGCAGACAAACAGAACGTCCAGATCGGCCTTCAGCAGGTCCTCATATCGGCTGGTTTGCAGCACCTCTTCTGCGTCCACCGGCTCCTGTGCCAGGGTCGGATCGCACAGCGCCACGACCTCAACTCCCTTGGCCTCGTCCAAGACGCTCTTGCGAATCATACCCATCTTGCCAAGGCCTACGATACCTGCTTTGAGCATCCTCTCCATCCCTTGAAATTCAGACCTCTCCGTCCCCTTTGAGAAGGACTTCGAGAAGATTCTCGACAGCCTGGATCTCCATCTGCAGCCTAGCCTCCCGGGCGTACGACCCGAGATGGGGGGTCAGGACCACCCGATCCAGGCTGCACAGCGGGCCGCCATATGGCTCATCCACAAAAACATCCAGTGCCGCTCCGCCGAGGCGGCCTTCTGCAAGTGCGCTATACAGGGCGCCCTCGTCGACGGCCTCTCCGCGGGCCAAATTGAGCAGGAAGGCGTCCTTTTTCATGAGAGCCAGCTCTCTTGCAGCGATCAGCGGTGCGTCACCTGGCGTGACGTCCAGATGAAGGGACACAATGTCGCTTGACTCGAGCAAGGCCAGGAGGGACGATTTGGACGGCATGCGACCCTAGCCAGTGTTGATCCGGCTCCGGCTCGCTAGCGATCAGTTTGCAGTCAAAGGCCAGAAAAAGCTCGGCCACAAGTCGCCCAATGCGACCCAGGCCGACGATGCCTACCGTCTTCCCGCTGAGGAGGTGACCCATCTCCTTACGCCATTCACCGGCGCGCAGATTTCGGTCGGCAAGCGGAATGCGACGCAACAAGGACAAGGCCAGCCCTATTGTCAGCTCGGCCACCGCCCGGGTGGGACCATGGGGAGTGTTCTCGACGATCACCCCGCGCGCCCGCGCGGCCTCCAGGTCGACGTTCTGCATGCCCACCCCAACCCGGCTGATGCATCGCAGTTTGGGCAGCCGATCAAGCACATCCGCCGTGAGGGGCTCAACCCCTGCCAGGATCCCCTCACTGTCCTGGCCGAGAGAGACGACCTCGTCCCCTGTCAACTTGCGGCCGTAAGGGTTTCTAATCACCTGCATGCCACGCTCTTGCAAGAGCGACAGCGGCCGGCTGCCGCACTCCCCGAAGGAGCTTGGACCTATCAAAATCTTCATACCTGGCTGTGAGTCCCCCCGTGAGCTAGTCGGGCTTCCGGTCCGGGTACAACTGCCCTCTAACAAACGCCATTTCGTCGTCTACTGCGGTCGTCAGAAAGGTGAAGTCCGTCCCGTACGCGATGAGATTATAGCCCTTTTGCAAGAGCTCCATGAATAACTCCCGATCGGGATAGACAATATGATAGCCGACCAGCTTATCAGTCTGGCGGATAGCCCGGTCAATCTCGGCGAGGGCCTCGCGGACATCGGGACGATCAAAAAGGCCGGGCGCGCCCAGTGAGGCCGATAGATCGTAGGGCCCCACGATGAATCCATCCACACCGTCGACGCCAAGAATACCGGATAAGTTCTCTACCCCACGAATATGTTCGATCTGCACCAACACTCGACAGCCCGTCTTCTGCCATTCGAGGTACTCCCTGAAGGACCTGCCGTAGCCTTGTGCGCGCCACAGGCCTACTCCGCGAGTCCCTTCAGGCGGATAACGTACGGCTGCTACGGCCGCCTGAGCATCCTGTGGGGTGCTGATCATTGGAACGATGATCCCGTGCGCGCCTGCATCCAGCACTTGCTTGATTGAAGTTGGATCGTTTGCAGGTACGCGCACCAATGGAGCGCAACCGGCAAGATCAATGACCTGAATAAGCTGCTGGACACGAGACAAGGCGTTTGCGGCGCGGGCTGCGAATACTGGAACAGGCGCTTCTCTCATCGGTTGCTCGCGCGCTACTTCGCGAGAGGCGAGAGGCACACGTGGAAACGGC
>CAYGCA010000029.1:24954-28697 GCA_964348265.1 uncultured Anaerolineaceae bacterium
GCGGCGCTGTGTTCCATATCGATCGCCAGCCATTCGAAACCGGCCTTTACCATGATCTCGGCAACATAGGGACTGCCCATGGATAGCCAGGATCCGATCGAAACAGCCGTTTGTGCTGAAGCTTCACTCGGCCGCAAGCAACACCTCCTTTTCAGGCCTCACAGGGCCCCTAGGTTTCCCGCGACCCACCGTCATTTGAACAGTTCCTCATAATCGACCTTGGGGAAGACCTCAAGCTTGCCGCCGACCGTGGCATCCAGGACCTGCCGTCCATGACTCTCATAGGCTTCCCTAGCCAGGGCATATGCCCGCTCCGCGCATTCCAAGTCGGGAAGCTGCCAGCGGAAGCCCTTGCCAAAGTACTCGGAGTCGAAATGATCTGGATCTTCGCCTTGGGAAACTACGACCGCGTTTGGCGGTCCTTTTGTTGCGAAATAATGATCTACACCTATCAAAATCGCTTGTTCGATGCCCATGTGGAACGCGAGTTGAAGCGCTACGTAGGTGACGGTGCAGCCTTCGTAGATTCTGCCCGTGGCGTCATACGAAAAGGTCTCCGGCAGCGTGTAGTCAGTGTCTGTGAAGATTGTGCCAGGATCCATCCCCATCCAGCGGCGACCTCGCCAGGAGATGAATTTGGGGATCGAGAGGCTCTTCAACTCTTCAGCGCATTGCTCGATCACCAGCGTGTTCACCGAAACCAGGTAGGTCGTCGAAAAACCGATCTCGGGAAAGAGCAGGTAGATGCGATTCAGGCCGAAGGTAATCTCATCCTTAAGTGGAGTCAGGTCCATCTTTCCCAGGCTAGGACCATTGCCCAGAATGAAGCACCGCGATCCGCGATGCCTACCCTGGTAGCTCCTGAGCGCCTGGACGCTGGCCCTGCGCTGCGCGGACAAGTTCCCCGCGGCCACATGCCGGCCTCGATTGAACCACCACCAGTAAAGGTCGGACAGCGGAGTCCAAAGTCCGGTTGGCATTACCCGCTTCAAGGGTTCTTTTAGGCCGCCCATTTCCACACCACCAGCATTCTCGTCAGATTAGCGAGGCAGGCAGAACTCCATCTCTCTAGGCCATCCCCTTGCAAGCCCCATGCCTCGCACAGTTGAGGGCCTAGAAGAGGTGCCCAGAATCCAAGCCGACATGCTATCCAATCCTAACCCTGCGCCTGGTTGGAAGTCCCTGCAAGCTGGCTATCGCGCACTCCCCTGAGGTTCAGCGGATGTCCCTGATCTTTGCCCAGGGCAGGCCGGCCAAGATCGCCATCTGAGGCGCAGCAGGAACCCGAAATCGGGCGTCTCCGTTGGCAAGAGGTATCAACAACAGATAGGCGATCGAAAGAACAAGAAACAAAACGATCCAGCGATTGTCGACATCCAGCTGCCCGAAGCGGGTCCACCCTCCATAGCCGATTGCAAAATAAAGAAAGACCGAGTAAGCAACCCCCCAGATCATTAGGCTCAGAGGCACCAGACTGTCGATAGCTCGCAAGCGGAAGGATGCAGCTTGAGCGATTGCCTCCAAATCACCACGTAGAACAGCGTTCAGAAGGCCCGATCCTTCGTAGGGCAGATCGAAGAAGACGTTTAGCCACGTGCCGACCTCAGTCGCCAGCAGAGTCCTGGCAACACCTTGTACCGTCGCTCGCAAGAAGCTTATGGGATATTCCCGGACAACTTGAAAGCTGTAGGACACGGGATCAGGCTGCTGCAATATGATGAGCTTGGCTTCTTCTCGACCTATCTGCAGTGCATCAGACAGAGTATTCACGGCAATGAAGCGGGTTATGGTCACCTCGGTCGTAGTCGAGAGTGTGAACGCACCGTGACGGATCTGGTTCCTAGTCATCCAAGCCAGAGCAGGCAGAATCGCCAGGATGAAGAAAACAGCTGCCCCACTTAGAGCCCGGCGAAAGCCCCATCTCCGGGGGAGAAGCACCGCTGCGGCCAGCGTCCACAGCAGGATCAGATAGATCCCGATGGGTCGAACTAAAGTTGAAACGCCAAGAGCTATGCCGCTGAAGGCCAACCATCGCTGGTCATCGTGGTCGAATTGGCGCAGAAACAGGTACAGGGTCAAGATCAAGCCAAAGGCGAACAGCGTTTCCGTAAGCAATGTGAAGGCCCAGAAAAGGGAATTTGGGTTCAATGCATAGATCCAGACCGCCGCCAATCCGGCGCCTTGATCCGCCAACCGTGAGCCGCAGAGATAGATCAGCCAGGCTGTCAAACCGGTGAGCGCGAGTTGAAACAGCACAATGTGGCCAACTCTCTCTCCAATGACCGCCTGGAGGAACGCCAGAAACGCCGGATAGCCCGGGGTCCGAACGGTCTCAAGATAGGGCGTAGCCTGAAATCGCCCCGAAGTACGCAGGCTCTCCGCCAACCTTAGATAGCCCTCAGAATCCACAAGAATCGGTCGATCTGGGTAGGCATATGCGACCAGTGCCATACTCAGGCGAGCCGCAAATAGCATGACAAGCAACCACTTGATCCAGGGGATTCCCAGCTGTCTGGCCGAACTCAATCTTGCGGCCACTCTACACCTCAACCTGACCCGCTATCACAGCGGTTTGCGTTTGAGCACACCTACAGGTTGGTACTTCGGATCCCAGATTCCCCATGGCATACCGTTGTCTCCGGATTCAAAGAACATCGGAGCGAGATTCTCCCTAAGATCCGCGCTGTTCTTCACTCTCTCCAATAATGAGTCATATTCCGAGTAGTTGGAGGAGTAGTTTGGCGAAAGTCGGAATACGGCGGCCAATGTCTCATCGGTGTAGCACCAACCCCGGGAGGGTTCATGGTACCAGTCCTGATCACGGGCTGCGCCCAGTGTCGCCACAAGCACTCCCCCCGGCTTTAGGACGCGAAGGAGTTCATCTACAATTCGTTCGAGCTTGATTCGATCATTGTGCTCGAGCGCAGAAACGGCAACCACAGCCTCGAAGGCCTCATTCGGCAAGTCCTGAAGATCACTCAAATCCTCGCAATGGAGGGTTATCCTTCCCCGGGATTTCGGCAACATGGGCGAAACAAGCGCCGTTACGAGAGCCCGGAGCGCGCCTCGAATCCGGAATAGGCCCGGTTTAGACCCGTCCGCAAGCCGGACCCAGGCAAGTCGCCATGCTGAGTAAAGGTCCTTCTCCTGTAGACCCTGAACGCGATAGGCTAGCCGAAAGCGACACGACAAGTCGGCGCGGTCAGCCTGGTCGACGCTCACCACGGAGGCGCCCCTGTCGGCAAGCCACCATTGCAGCACCCCGGTCCCCGCCCCTGCGTCCAGGATGGATTTCCCCTCAGGATCTCCCAAGTTTGAGGCGATCCAGGCCAGATCGAGCACATAGTGCCAGCCGAGCTGGATTCCCAAGCCAGCCGCCTTCTCCCGGAACCCGCGCACGAAAGCCGCCTGCTTTTCAAGCAAGCCGACGCTCAGTAACTCAATCGTGTCAGGCTTCAACTCCATGCTTTCCCGGTTCCAAATCGGAAGGGCGGAATCCCTCTGAGGCTACCATTCCTCGGAACGCTCATAGCCCAGACGAATGAGAAGATCGCCGGCGACTTCCTTGAAGAGCTCCTTATTGGCTTCTGTGAAATGCTCCCGCCACCCCCCGGAAGATCCCGATCGAAAAGTTGGGGACCGCTCAGGAGCCATTGCCGTATTCAGCACTCTCTTGGCCACCAGCCGGTCGACACCAATCCTGAATCCACCCCTCTCCAGGAAGGAAAGCATTCGTTCGAGCG
>CAYGCA010000029.1:28707-29441 GCA_964348265.1 uncultured Anaerolineaceae bacterium
TCAAGTCCTCGTACCGGACGGCTAGGACGGATGGCTGCTCCAGCCAGGCGAGATAACGATCATAATCTGTTCGGATGTCGGGGTAGCGAAAGCTTTCGTCGTTGATACCAGCGATCGTGGCTGAAATCCTTTCCTCCATAGAGGACAGGACGCTCGCGTAGTATGGCCGCATTCGGTGCCCTGGATGTATTTCCAGGGCGTAGAAAATGTGGGAGACGATGGCATCGCGTGGGTCTCTGTAGGCGAAGTAGGTGACCCACCCGGGTCGTCCCAGGGCCTCCAGATTCTCAGGAGTCGCCCTAAGGTAGCCCCAGGCCATGTCTCCGGATCTTAAGGCTTCCAGATCAACCAGGATTTCCTGCTGTGTGCGCTTTCGTCCGTCTACTGTGAGCGATCGTATGGGATGAATATCGGTGAAAACGAGGGGAGAGATAAGGCTCAGGCCTTCCAGGAACTGCGAGAGGATATGTGAGCCGCTTTTGGGCATCGCGTTCCCAAACACGACTGGCAGCTGCGTCCTGGACAACTGCCTATGCCTGAAGCGCTGGGCCCAGCGTTTCATTTCAATTCTGGTCGACCGCTTGGTTCGTCGAAGCGTCTCAGCAACTGAAGGCATCTGCCCGCAACCTCCTAGACCGCTCGTTCAATTCCCTTTTCGATCGGCGCCCCCAGCCCGACAGGGTCGCAGCTCGAGGCTTTTCATGCTCAGGCTGGATAGGCGAACTCACCTTCAT
>CAYGCA010000030.1:0-2805 GCA_964348265.1 uncultured Anaerolineaceae bacterium
TGCTGAGGGTCTTTGTGATCGCCTTCCCAGAACTGGCTCAAGCCTGGGGGCCAGCATTGATGTGGATTTCGGCCTTGACGATGACGTGGGGAAACATCGCTGCGATTGCTCAGGCGAATATCAAACGCATGCTGGCGTACTCAAGCATCGCCCATGCCGGCTATATCCTGATGGCACTGCCTTCCGCTTCCGACGGGCGCCTCGCCCAAGAAGCGGTGAGCGCGGCACTTTTCTATCTCTTTGCCTATATGGTGACGAACCTGGGAGCTTGGGGCGTCGTTTTGGCGATCGAGACCAAAGAGGGGCGAGGGCTGGCGATCGAAGACTACGCCGGTCTTGGCGCCCGGCGGCCGGGGCTTGCCCTGGCCATGACATTGTTTATGCTGTCCCTCATTGGGGTCCCGCCAACAGCCGGGTTCGTTGGGAAGGTCTACATCTTTCGTGCCGCGATTGAAGCGGACTTGATCTGGTTGGCACTGGTCGGCGTTGCTACTTCGTTGATCTCGGCATACTACTATTTGCGTGTGGTGATCGTCATGTACATGAAGCCGGGCGACCCGGAAATTCGTTCGGAAGGATGGCTGAACGCCTCCATCGCGGTTACCGCGCTCGCCACTTTTGTGCTCGGAATCCTACCGGCTCCCCTCTTCGCGTTCGCCGCACAGGCGTCGCTCTTGGCAACCATTCCCTAGTTCATCGGGTGTCTTCAGGCCGAGCAGGGCGGGATTCATGTCAGGCTCTCCCTCGCAGTTGACTGCTCCGATCCCTTGAAGCAGCCTATTGTGCGCATCGGCCAAACACTTGAGCAGTCGCCCCCTGAAGTGCTCCTCATGGATCTAGCACAGCTGAGTTCCTATCCTGCTCGCTGACCAGCCACCAAACGGCTCGGCTCGCTTCGGGCGGCACCCCGCCAGGAACGGCATGACGGAGTGGGGAGAGGGCTGAAGGGTAACTAAAAACTCGCGCACCGTGAGGCGGAACTAGGCCTGGCTGCCGCCGCTGCGGACAGCGGTAGCGCCGCCAGTCTCTCGGCACTCCCCGAAAGCCTCGCTCAACCACCCGCTGCAGCTTTAGAGGAGCAGCGCGCTCTCGCGCTGGGCCGTCCTTCTACGCTGCTGGGATCGCCATCTCGGCCCGGCATCGGGTATGTTGCCTGGCTCGGATTGGGGCTTGGCATTCGCCGCCCTGGCACCGTTCGACAGCCGGTCGAGGTCGCCGAACCGGCTCGGGAGAAGCTGGCCCCTGGCGCGCCCCGCCCCTTCACCTGCGTGGTGTCTGGAAGACGCTCGGAAACCTCCAGAGCCCCGCTTCAAGCTATTGGAAAGATGCCGGCGCCTGCTGGGTTCGCCTCGGATGCGTTTTGCTCAGTTGGCTGCGCGACCGAGGGGATTCCGACTGTGTTGGCGCTGGCCGCTCTTCAATACGTGATCCCCCTGGAGGCCGCCAGGCAGGTTCGAGAGGTCTTCCAATATCCCCCACGATCGGGGAGCCGTACGTGAAGCCGGTAGCCCCGCGCGCGGCTGTGATTGACTGTTAGAACTGCTTGGGTCACATTTGGCGGCAGGCACGGCTCCGCTGGTCAGGGCCGAGAAGGGGCCGCGAGCCCGGTCCACGGCTATTTGGAGGAGATCAGGGAACTTGGTATGATTGATTCACGGGTCGAACTCATACAAGTGCAGGCTAGCTATGACTGAAACGCGCGTCCACATCTTCATTAGCGGAAGAGTCCAGGGTGTAAACTTCCGCTACTATACGCAACAGCAGGCCCAGAGTCGAGGGTTGAAGGGCTGGGTGCGCAACCTCCCCGATGGCAGGGTGGAAGCGGTGTTCGAGGGGGACGAAGCCAGGGTGGAGTCCATGGTCGATTGGTGCCATCAAGGGCCAAGAATGGCCAGTGTCGATAAAGTTGAAGCCAATTGGGAAAACCCAACGGGTGGGTTCGAAGATTTCACTGTGCGCTTCTGATCCGATGAGTGATGGGACGCCGGCCCGCCGGTGTCCAGAAACCTGCACTCTTGGCCTGGCAAGTCCCCGGAAGGTCGAAATCGCAGCCAGAGGAGAATCACACCTTGGGAGTATCGGAGAATGACCTCACCAAGAATTGACCGCTATCGTTTTGGCGAGATCGTGGTGGACGGAAGGGTTTACCAGAAGGATGTGATCATCTTCCCAGCCGGCGTCCGTCCCGAGTGGTGGCGCATGCGTGGTCATTCGCTTGCGATGCAGGACTTGGAGGAGGTGATGAGTGATCCACCCCGAGTTCTGATTGTGGGAAGTGGCGCCCACGGTCGTATGCAGATTCCGGAAGAAACCCGGCGCGAGATTGAAGCGGCGGGTGTTCAGGTTGTGGCCCAGACCACGGCGAAAGCCATCGAGACCTATAACCGAATTCGCCAAGAGGGCGGCGTGGTCGCCGCCTTGCACCTCACCTGCTGAAGTGGGGCTTGCCGCCCGTCATGCTGGGCCTGCGCGCGGCGTGTGGGGTCGCGGTGCCAAGGGGGGATGGCGGCCGTGGAAGAGGGGAGATGCATCGGCGCTGCGCTCCTCGAAATGACACAAGCCCTTCCTAGCTTCCCTGACAAGGCACTGAGGACAGCCGCCGGAGAAGAGTGACCAAAAGGGTCGATTGTCCTGTTCCCGCGTCTCATCCAGAATCCCGAACCTGTGCCTGGTAGCTAACGGGCACAGGTTCGGGATTTGAGGGGTGGGGAAGGTGGCCTGCTAATCAGACAATCAGGGCCAGAATTAGTGCGACCAGAGTTACGCCGCTCATTGCCAAGGTCATTTTGGTCCTGATGGAGGCTC
>CAYGCA010000030.1:2815-4494 GCA_964348265.1 uncultured Anaerolineaceae bacterium
GCTGATCGACGCCGCCTGCCGGCTGCTGAACGCTCGGTTTCGACTTGCGTCCTTCCTCAGTTCTTCCTGTCGGGCCTTGGCGATATCGAGGCTCATCAGTTCTAGGAACATTTCTGCCTCCTTTATTGCTAGCGAATTGATCTCCTGCGATCGATTGGCTTCAGGTTAGCAGGCGACCGTGCCCTCAGCGTGGTTTCGATCGTTTACCTAGCGTGTTCGGGACCAGAAGACGACCGAGAGGGATGATTCCAGGTGAGGACTCAACGCCAAATTGGCGTTCAGGGGCGTCTCGCGCAAGGAAGGGAGGTCAGTGCGGTCTGAGGCTTGTGTGCTGAAAGAGCTCTGGCAGGCTTCCTCCATTGGGCGCCCACAGTCCTGGCTTCCGATAGAAGCTTCACTTCACCGGCATGACCTAACCTAGATCGGGATCAGCAGGGCCATGACAAGGGACAGCAGCGTCGCCATGATCAACTTGAGCTTGAGTTGTCCTCTTCTTCGAGAACCTTCGTCCAGCTGCCGGTCCCGCAGTCCAGGCCGCTCAGCACCCGCTCGGTGGGGCGCTGAGGTTCTTGGTGACCTTGGTTCTTCCAGGCTACCCAAGCGGTATTGCATCTTTGCCTCCTCTTCCAGTTCAAGGGTCCTCGAAATCGGCTTTGATTCGGTTTGAGTATGTCTTCGCCCGCGAGACCTTCCTTGCTTTCGTTGGCCAGCGAGAGGTGGCTGCGGAGCGGGGGAGGGAGGCGGTGTACCCACCCCGCAGCCTCGAGCATGCACGTTTCCTCAGCGAAGTAAGAACTTTATGTCAGCCGGATCCAGACCGGCATCTAGGGCGCCTGCCGCTTGGGTCTCCCGGCGCCCCAGGTAGAATTTCAAATTCATCACGTCTGTGTCGACCGATTCGGAGTCGACCTCGCGGAGATCCTCCCTGGTGACTCCGAGAGCGTCATCATTGAGAGCGCGCAGAATTGCCGGGGAGATGCTCTTCGCCTGTGACCCTTCGTTCCCAAGCTTGATTTGAGCCCGGCCAAGATCAGGTAGGAACTTCCTGTCCGCAGGGTGTACGGCTTCGAACGGGATGCTCGCTTGCATGTCTGCCATGGCAGCTTGGAGGAACTTCACGTCGGCCGGATCCACCTTCTGCTGGATGACGCCAGCCTCTGCGTATGAGCCGTCGAAGGGGTTGGAAAGGTCAGAGCTCCCCGCACCGAAGCGGGCGCGGATAAGTGAGCGGCGGGCTACATCTTCAGCTTCGAAGCCTTCAAGCCCTGCGACAGCCTCGGAAGCTGCCCCCTGGCGAATGGCAAGCAGCAGCACTACGAAGATCCCAATAACCACGAGTAAGGTGATTGGGCGCATTCGAGTGTAGGATTGGTTTTGGAACATTTGTCTTCTCTTTCTGGTCTGCCTGACTCAAGCTGGACTGCCGTGTGTCTCTCGATGCAATTGGATTCTCGTTCCCACCTCCTTCGACTCGATAGCTTTCTGAATAGGTGCCGTATTGGTTTGCGGCCTCGCGCAAGATGCTAGCAGGCCTGCGTTTCATGAACGTGGGGAGTCCATTATCTCAGCGTTTATGGATGGGCCTGATCGTGACTCGAGCTTCTGCGAGACTTAGATCTGTCGAGCTTGAGTGTCTGATCCAGGTGCTATGCTCTGGAAAGCCCTAGCGCTCTCGCAGG
>CAYGCA010000030.1:4504-14661 GCA_964348265.1 uncultured Anaerolineaceae bacterium
TCGGCACCGCCTCGCACATCTCCCATAGGCCCCAGGGTTCGCACTTGCGGCTTGCTTGACAGGGCAGCTTAGGATGTGAATCGACGGGAAACTCGTGGAGCTGCCTTCGCGGCCATGCAATCCCTCAGCGCATGTCTGCTTCTGAATCTGGGGATTCGGCACCGCCGTGGATAACTAAAAGGGGTGCTGTGGCCGGAGCGCGACAAAGCCGAGGCCGGCAGCAGTATTGCCATATGCACCGGCGACTATGCAGGGTTGCCTGGAAAGGATGCTTTCGGAACTGTGGGAGAGTTCCCCGGCGCGCCGGCAGACTGCCAGAGGTCTGTTAGGGCGCTCGGAGGGGGCAAGGTTGCCGGACCTTCCGCGAGGCGGGGGGCTGGTTTGAGCGGTTCTCGGCCGGAGAGAGGAGCCGCGCCGGGTCAGATCCTGGGACGCACAGCCGAAGGAGACGCCCCAAGTCGACGAGGGACAATCCTTGGACCGCCAGCCTTTCCAAGGGAAAACGAGCCAGCCCAGAGGGCCTCCAAGTATCTGTTTGTCCGTTGGGAACCGGGAGCACTTGCGGCTTGGCGAATCCAGTCGTCTCAAGTCTGCCAGATCCAGGGCTATGATCCTGGGCCGAGTAGACCTTATTGGCTGGAAACGCCGCCTTGGCCGAAGCGGACAAGTCCCCAAGGAATGACGGGCGATCACCGCCACCCCAGGCCTGCTCAACCTCGAGCGGATCAGGTGCGATGCCCCCTCACCCGGAAGGCGATGCTCTGTGCGAACGGACAGGTCAGGCATCCAAATGATCGGGTTCGATACTCACCATCATCCCGGTATTCGCGCTTTGGCTCGGTGAGCCTTTGGAGGCGCTGCTACCGTTATGCTATACTCAAGACGTCCTTGATATCCCTGCCGGAGGGTACATCACCAGGCTTCTGCACGGAAGTCTGTAGCCATTCCCATGCTTGAGATTCGTCTACTGGGCCAGTTTGACCTGCGCCGAGAGGGTGAGCCGGTCGAAATCCCCTCCCGACCCGCGCAGTCGCTTCTGGCTTACCTCATCCTGAACCCGGGAATTGAGCATCGGCGCGAAAAATTGGCGGGCATGCTCTGGCCAGATTCGGGAGAGGTCAATGCCCGAAATAACCTGCGACATTCCTTGTGGCGTCTTCGCAAGGCATTGGGAGGAAAGTCTCTGCATGCAGACAAGATCGCCGTTGCCTTCCAACCAGAGGGGGATTGCTGGCTCGATGTTGTCGCGCTTGAATCCGACTTGACGGAGGCTTCCACTACCGAAAACTACATGTCCACACTCGCAGTTTATGGCGGGGAATTGCTGCCGGGCTTTTATGAGGACTGGATCATCCTGGAACGCGAGCGGCTGCGGGTAGTCTTCGAGCAGAGAATCAAGATCCTCCTTGATCGATTGGTTGCCGAACGGCGCTGGGAGGATGTCTTGGAGTGGGCGGAACGCTGGATCGCCCTCGGTCACGTTCCGGAGCCTGCCTATCGGGCCCTAATGCGCGCCTATGGCGCCGCCGGGGATGCCGCGGGGGTTGCGGCGACCTACCAGCGCTGCAGGCATGCGCTTGAGCAGGATCTGGGGGTTGAGCCCTCCGAGCTGACGCAAGCCACTTATGAGTGGCTGGCGAAGGGCGGCCAACCGCCGGAACTCGAGACGCAGGCCGCCACATCGGCCCCTAGCCCAAGTCCATCTCCAGCGATCAGCGCCTTGGTCAGCAGCTGGCGGGAACAGGGAGTGGAAACCCTTGACGTCGCCAGCCTGGCAATGGTCCATGCTGCCCCTGAGGATCTGAAATTTGCCGACAGTGAAGCCATGCTTCTCATCCGAAGTGCGCTCCAGAATGGTCTGGATGTGGAACCATGGCTCCGGAGAACCGATTCGCCTGAGAACGCGGTCGCGGCCCTGGTAGAGGCGCTTGACTCTTACCCCAAACCCCGGGTTCGGATGAGAATCGTAGAGGCCCTCAAGGCGTTCGACCTTAAAGCGGCAGCCGAGGCCTTGTTTCGGGTTGCAGCCGGTGATGATGCTGCAAGTGTGCGATCGGAAGCGGCGCTTGCGGTTGCAAGACAGGGACGCCTTGGAGAGATAACGAGCGTTCTGGCGGATCAACTTAGACGCACGGGTGATGCCGCAGCTATGGCGGCTTTTGTGGCCATCGCCGATGAGGTCGGACTACCGGACGATGTAGATCCATTCCCGAGGCTGTCGGTAGCGGTCGAGCTTCTGCAGCGGCGATGGCGTTCCCAGCGAACACTTATCCTGAGACAGACAGCGCGCGGAGGCATTGGCGCGGGGCTTGCACTGGCCATTCACGGAAGTGCCACGCCCTTCTATATGGCAATGGCTCGCCCTGATGATTTTCGTGAGGCTCTGCAGTTCATAACGGTGCCGGCTTGGATGATTAGCGGCGCGGTCGTCTTGCTGATTATCGGCGGTCTGCAAGGGATCGCTTCAGGATTCGCGGTCGGGCTGGCGGATGCCCTGTGGAGGGGAGCCTCCCGCAATACATGGCGCAATATCTTCGGCAGCTTCTCAGGACTTGTCCACTCCGCCTACCTGATTGTGTTTTCAATTACCGGCTTGCTTTCTCCACTGGCAGGCCCACAAGTGCACATCCCGGTCAATATCGTCTATGGTTTGATACTGGGGCTGGCCCTGGCCTATGTGGTTCCAACGCTGGGTGAACCGTCTTCATTCCGGAGGCAGTTTTTTCGCTCACTGAGAGCGGCGGTCGCATTCTCTCTCGTGACAATCGTATATGTATTCGTTATCTATCTTGAGGAGGCCGGGGTTTCGCTTTTCTCGCGCGTGTTGTTCGGAATGATGCTTCCAATGGGCTTTGGTCTGGCTCTGACCGAGCGCTTCAGCCGATCCCCGCTCTCATCGGACGGGCGGGTTCAGGACGGCTCTTACAAGTCGATGTCTACATGATCTTGACCGAGGAGGACTCTGACATGACAATGGGCTCAGCGGAAAGTTGGCAGAAGCTTGCGAAGCTTATCGACGATGCGGCGCAGGATGAAACGCTGCGAAGAGATCTGCAGTATGGCACGCCGGCAAGAAAACTGCAGATTCTCGAAGAGCGTGGGGTCACCTGGCCTGAGGGGGTTGAAATGCAGCAAGGTTTGGAGAAAGTGATCTATAAGGGCTCGGTCCCCTGGTGGTGGTGGTAGGCCCCAGAGCCCTACCCTTGCCCTGATCAATCTTTCGCAGATTGTCCAATGAGGTTCTGACTGTCTCCCGGTGATCCAGGATCGATTGCGGCCTCGATCTCAGGAAGAATGTGACCAAGCTAGAGCTAGCCAGGGATAACCGGGCGGCCCTCCTTCTTGACCGCCTGGATGCTCGTTATTTCGAGTTCGCCGGCCATCTCCCGCCCCCCCTCAAGGAGTTGGCACTGCGTAAGAGCACCTATCAGGGCCGCCAAACCCACCTGGCATTCGAAGGCTTCTCAAAGCTGAACCCTATCCTGGCATCTACTCCCTGGCTCTTCTGGGAGACATTCTGCGGCCTGGATGACGAAGCATTTCTGGGGATCGCCGCAGCCGGCGCCTTCCATTCCCTCGCCATGGTTGTTATGGATCACCTTGTCGATGGTCAGGCGGAGCGCGCTGGCTCCTCAGCCCTGTTGCACCAGGCGCTGCATAGGGAAGCACTGAGAGGATTCCAGGACGTCTTCAGTTTGGATTCGAGCTTTTGGGATGAATTCGATCGTCTTTCGAGAGATTATCTCAGTGGCATGGCTGAAGAACTCGATCTCCGTTCAAATCCTGATCGGCTCAACTTCGAAGGCTTCAAACGGATCTGCAGTGGCAAAGTCTCTTCGATCCTTGCTACCCTCGCAGGCTTGGGGGTTGCCTCAAAGCAGGCCGATGTTATGGAGCCGATCGAGGCCTCGCTCAAGGACGCTTTCTGCGCAGCACAATTGCTTGACGACATTGGCGACTGGCAATCCGACTACCGTGCCGGGCGCCTGACTTATTTCCTGACCTGTCTGGCCCCGCCGGAAGGATGGCAGGCCGGCAAATGGCTGTCTAATGATGAGCTTCAAGGCTCGTTGAACGCCGAGTGGACGGACGTGAGTTCTATGCGTCAGGTCACGGCCTGGCTGGAGGCTGCCATCCAGTCTGTCGACGGCGTGGGATGTTCCGGTTGGATCGAGTACCTTAAGGACTACAAGAGGCTGACCAAGCAGCATCTTGAGGCGGCCGTTGCGCGCCACTTGAAGAGAACCTTGGGGCCGGAGATACTGCAGGCGGGAGCTCACGCTCAACGAGAGAGCGCGAAGCCAGAGGATAGTTGACCGTCTGTGCGAGCCTGCGAAGAGGGGGTGCCTGCCATCTCACCTCGTCGAGTGGCGCGATTTCCGATGGACCCGAATCTCTCAGGACTCAACCTGCGATGAGCGTGGGGAATGACCTGAACCGAGGCACCTTCCTCGCCTGTTCTATGGAGCATCCCCTCAGGTTGAATCGAACCTCTGTGTGATCTAGCCCGCGCAGGCGCACCCGCCTCCGGCGGAGCAGGCACAGCCAGCATTTGCACCTGCCGCGGTTGCGCCCCCGTTTGTATGGGAGTAGAAGAGCGACAGCGTGCGGGAGGTATGATCACCTCCGCAGCTATAACACTCGATGGCATTGTCCGCCTCGTTCATACTTCGCAAGGCGTCGAATTTGGTCTGGCAATCGAGGCAAACGTATTCATAAATCGGCATCGTACCCGTCCCTCAACTCGAGAAACATTCTAGTAAGGGTATCTCAGCAAGTCAAGCGGCAGTCAAAGCTGCCTCGGTGACACGGAGTCGCTACTCCAACCGCCGGATCTGGAAACGGTCGAAATCGCGAGCGACGCTCACCTTTGGGAAGATGGCGCGCGCCTCCTCGATGACCTCACGTTCCCGGTAGCGGCGCGAAATGTGCGTTAGAAAGAGCTTTCGAACGCCAGCCGCACGCGCGAATTCGGCCGCTTGGCCGGCGGTCAGGTGACCGAACTCGCGGGCCAAATCGGCTTCATACTCGAGGTAGGTCGCCTCGATGACCAGACCGTCCGCTCCCTGGCTGACGTCGAAAAGGTTCTCGATACTACTGCAATCGCCCACGTGGATCAGCCGCGCCCCACGGCGGGTAGGGCCGAGGACCTCCTCGGGAGAGACGGCCCTGCCGTCCGGCAGGGTGACGGCTTTCCCTTCCACCAACTCCCGGCGGATGGGACCTGCGGGTATGCCAAGCTCCTCGGCTTTTTGAGGCAGGAAAGGGCGCCGCGAAGGCTCCTCAAAGGCGAAGCCGAAGCAGTCTGGCCCGCGATGAATAACGGGGAATGCTGATACGCTGAAACCGTCTTCTTCAAAGAGAGTACCCGACTCCAAGGGGACCAAGTCGATCTTCATCGGTGGGCGGGCCCCGCGCAGCACCACGCCGAACAGCAGATCGCGTATTCGCTCAAGCGCCCAGCGACCACCCCAGATCTCAAGTCTCTCGACCGCTTCCCAGCGAGCGAAGGTCGAGAGCAGACCGGCCAGCCCAAGTATGTGGTCCAGGTGGCCGTGGGTTATGAGAATGCGGTTCAGTCGCCGGAAACCTATCCCCGAGCGGAGAATCTGGCGCTGGGTACCCTCGCCGCAGTCGATCAGGAATCGATGATCGCGGTAAATCACAACCTGTGCGGTGAGACCGCGATGCACGGAGGGTGCCGAGGCTGAAGTTCCCAGAAAGATGAGTTCGAACAAAGCTGGCCCCAGAATGTATGCCGCAGAGCCCGTCGGAGGGACGGTTCATTGTACCCTATTCTCGACACTCAATCAGGAGACCCGGGGGATAGTATAAAGTGAAGCGAGGCCTGCAACAGTTGCAGCTGCGCCAACAAGGATCGGCGCCAGGGCTTGGGCGCTGAGCGCCACACCCACCCCCCAAAGGGCGGCCAGGCCCATGGTCCCGGCGAAGTACTGGTGGCCAAAGGTCCGCCGCCAGATCCGCTTTGGAAACCAGTCCGGTTGCTCCGCAGCCAGCCCGACGAGACCCAGACCGGCCAGGAAGAATCCCAGGCGGACCCAGGAGGGCCAATCGGCCAAACCCACGATCAGGGCGGATGCCGGGACAAATAGAAAAAGAGCGTGAGCAACGGCCAACGGCCTGGCGTAGCGGTGCCTGCGCGGCGGCCTGACGCGGCGCAGCAGCACGCCCATCACACCGGCGAAGCCGAAATATAGGGTGACGATCCCCGTCCACAAACAGAGACGAAGCAAGAGAGGCAAGGGCTCCATGGGTGTCTTCTGGGATGCAAGTTGTGTGCCTTAGGTCAGGTCGGTGCCCGGTGGCGCAGGGATAGGTTGGCTCCAGCGCGGACTGGATTCATGCCTGATACAGCCCTGTCTGGTCAGCCCGGTGCGGTTCGGGCAATTGCGGTCAAGGCAAGCACGAGCACCCCGAGCGTAAGGTTGATTCTTGCGAGTTGGGTCTGGCGGTGCGACATCTGGACCGCGTCCCGGCTTGATGCCCGTGATCTCGCGCGCAGGAGCGCCATGCGCTCCATCTGGGGCTGGAGGAACCAGGTTTGGTAGCCGGCGAGGCAGATCATTACAAGCGTTGTGAGATGTTTTGTCAGGATGGCAGCCGACCATCTATTGGAGATGCTGAAGAATCCTTGGTAATGTGGGCTGGCGGACATCTGCATGAGACCGGTGGCCACCAGCACGGTCAGGCTAATCCAGGCAACCGGGTTGAACCGTCGCCTGAGAGCGCTCAGACCGCTACCGCCATGGCATGACCCGCGACGAGTGCGCTCAGCAAGCTGGCATGGCCTTCTGGGGATAACCCGCGGCCGATAGCCGGGGTCAGGACAAAAGCGTGGAAGAAAAGTCCGCCAATCCATGCCACGGTGGCGGTCATGTGAAGCCAGAAGGCGATCGTCAGCGCCCATGAGGGCAAGGCCTAGTCTCCTGCGCCGCTCCCACCGTCATCGGCGGCCTCGGTGGGGGTCGGCGTGGGCGTGTCTTCGGGAGGTGGCCTAGTCGGTCTCGGCCGGGCGGTGGCGGTCGCACAGCTGGCGGCGGCCTTGGTGGCTGTGGGAATGAGGGTCCCATTCTCCCAGGCGAGCAGAGATGCTTCGTACTGCTCCATCGCCGCACAGGGATCATCCGCGTCCATCAATTGGTCGGCGTATCTTTGGGCCGCAGTGGCATATTTCAAATAGGCGTCATTCTTCAGATAGGGGGCAACCAAGTAGACCTGAGAGAAATAGAGTGCAGCTTGTGCCCAGTTGACTCCGACATAGCTGTTGGCCTGCAAGTAGAGCCTGGCCCAGTTGCGCCAGTTGCTGGCGTCCCGATCCAGGGGACCGAACAATTCGGCGCGGCTCAGATCGTACATCCCTTCTTCGAGCATCCCCTCATTCGCTATCCTCTCAACGCCACGATTCCGCAAGGCCACAAATAGCAGCCCATCCACTTCTACAGCCTTATACGAAGGCTCCTTGGCGCGCAGCGCAACCAGCGTATCAATGGAGAGGCCCCAGTCTTCCTCGGCTAGCGCAGCTAATGCTTGGTCTAGGAGCTCCTCAACCGGCGCAAGGTTGGGAGTGGCCGTGGCCTGTGGAGTGGGGGTCGCCGTCGGTTCGCTGAGCCCCAGTAGAGCTTCGGCCAGGCGCTGGGCCGCATCTGGGTAAGTGGGATCGAGGCGAATGACGTATTCAAACCTCTGTCGAGCAAGGTCGTAGCGGCCAGCCTCAAGGTCTTCAAGCCCCCGATCGAATTGCTCTTGAGTTGTCTGAGCCAAGTTATGCTGTCGGTCCTCGGCTCGCTGGTCTGTGCCCGCCAAATAGCCGGCTACCGATCCTACGCCGAGTGAAACAGCGAATAGCAAGACTAGCCAGCGCAGCCAGCTCCACGTTGACGATCGCTCAACTGGTGGTTCCTTCCTTGGGGTGGCCTGCGTTGAACCTGTTGTGGGCGGGATCGATGGAGAGGCTGAGGGATCCCCTTCGGTAGGGGGGTCAGAATTCATGGCCCGCATTATACCGCAATCGTCGCCCGGTCATCTTGCGTGTCACATCGAATGAAGATGTTCCCGAATGGGAATGGTTCTGGCCCAAGACAATGTTGCCGGGATGTCCTCCCCTTTCTTGAGGTCTGGTCCCGGAAACAGGGTGCGATGGGCCTTTTGAGATCGGCTTTCAATCGCTTGGGGCGGCTCCTGAAGCCTCACAAGCTGGTGGTGAATCGCCTTTCGAGGGTCACGCGGGTTCGCTGCCGGGTGGACGTTGAAGAAGGCACCGTTGTTGCCGGGATGGATCTCGATGAGGTTGAAAGGCAAGCGGGCCGGGATTGACCGAGCAGCGGAGACGGCCGAGCCTTTCAAGCTGTGCGAGCAAGTGTGGGGATATCTCCAGCTCATCTCGGGCCGCCAGGTCCTTAGCCGTCCAGACCTGGTTGGGCCGCAGACCTTCTGCACACAGGTGGTCAAAGCTCTCGCCTCGGACCTCCTGCGCTCGGTGGATTTGAAGCCCATAGGTCCGGCCCGGCGTTGTGCTTTGTGGCTTGCGAACCAGGTCGCCCTTCACGAGCCGCATTGGAATCTCGCGGTGCAGCCCTGTGACGGCGTGCATTTCGTCCGGCAGCGGGCTTTGAGCCTAGTGGGCGACTTTTCGCTAGGGTGTCCGCAGCCTTCTGAGATACTTGTGACGCTCAGCCATACTCAACTTCTGATCGTCGTCGGACAGGGCCCCCTCAGCAACAGTTTCAAACAAGAGGACCATCCTCCGTTGATAGCATTGTTTATGAGCGAAGACGCCTTCTTGACCTATAGAACAGCCGGATGGTAAGATGCGGTGCTTGTCCTCTCCGGATGTTGGCTAGAGCTGTGCCCCGTGTCATGGGAGCGGCCTGCACCCAAGCCTATGTACCTCAGTGGCAGTAAGTGGAATATGCGCAAGAAGCGCCGGCCCTCGAGGCCTTGGCGGATACTGCTGCTCTTGCTGCTGATTGCAGGCGCGGTTTACGTTGAAAGGGTGATCGTTCCCACCGTTCCACCTCTCTTCGTCGCCACTCCGACGCCCACGCGCAGCCCGGCCTCCTACGTCTTGGAGGCGGAGAGCCTGTTCCAGGCGGGCAAACTGGACCAGGCGGAAGCCTCGTATGTGCGCGCCATCGAAGTTGACCCCAATGAGCCGACATACTACGTCGAACTGGCGCGAATCCAGGTCTTTCAAGGTGACTACGAACAGGCGGAGAAGAGCGCCCGCAATGCTATCCTCATTGCTCCGAATTCACCCCAGGCGAGGGCCGTCCTTGGTTGGGTGCTGCAGTTCAAGGGCGAATACCTGGATGCAGAGCGCCTGCTGGAGGAGGCGCTCAGGATTGACCCGAACCTGGCCATGGCGCACGCCTACTACGCTGAAGTTCTCATGAACAGTGATGTTGGGAACTATCAGAGGGCGCTCGAGGAGGGTCGCGTTGCCGTCGAACTCGATCCCAACCTGCCCGAGGCTTATCGTGCCCTGGGATACGTCTGGGAGGCAACAGAGAATTACGATGTGGCGTTTGAATCCTATCAGAAAGCCATTAGCATCAATCCCAACTTGGCGCTCCTGCATCTGGCCCTTGGAAACATGTATCTAACCCAGGGGGACACCGATGCGGCCATCCAGAGCTATCTGAGAGCCAGCTCACTGGCCCCTACTGATACGAAACCGTACACGCGCATAGCAATGGCCTATGCGCGGGTGGGTGAGTTTGGCAAGGCCAGCCAGTATGCCTCTACTACATCTCTAACATCCTCCGATGCTGTCAACCAGGATCAGGCCAACGCCCGCCTGCATGGCGACCTGGGACGGATGTATTACAAGAACAATGAGCATGAAAAGGCGGTCACAGAGCTAGGGCTTGCGATCCATGGAGGCCAGACCATTGGAGAGGTGGATGTGGCAGGGCTGCCACTTGACCCCGGCGACCCGACGGTGGTCGAATTCTACTATATGTATGGTTTCGCTCTGGCCAGATCCGGGCAGTGCGACTTGGCGGAGCAGATATTTGAAGCCTTGTTGCTGGGCACACCGGACAATGAGTTGGCGGTCTTCAATGCTACTGAAGGCCTGAAGCTCTGCGGCGAACTCGAGACCGCGGAGGTCGCCGAGGAGACGGAGACGCCCAGCC
>CAYGCA010000030.1:14671-19224 GCA_964348265.1 uncultured Anaerolineaceae bacterium
CTCGGTGGTCGCCGTATCATTAAAAAAGCCCAGCCCCTAGGGTTCAGGGAACAGCCGGGATGAGACTGACGGGAGAAAGGCTTCGGCTCAGCCAAGACGAGCGTCGATCCAACCCTTGGCGCATCGCAACTCTTTTGGCTTTGATAGTCGGCGGCATCCTGTTAACGCGCCTGGTTCAGGCCGGAGCTGTCGAGCCGCTCTTTCTTGCAACACCAACTCCGACCCGGACGATAGAATCCTACTATCAAGAGGCCCAAGCGAGGTTTTCCGCTGGCGACTTGGGCAAGTCGATCGAAGCCTATCAAAGCGCAGTTGAGCTGAGGCCAAATGAACCACTCTTATGGGCCGAACTGGCGCGCGTCCAGACCTATTACAGCTCACTTCAGCCCAACGCAGAACGGCGCAATGCCCATCTCGCTCAAGCGCGGGATTCGATCGATCGCGCCGTGGAGATCGACTCGGAGAACAGCTTTTCCCAGGCTATTCGGGCGCTCGTCTACGATTGGTCGGCGGCTGCCTATGCAGGCGACAATCTTGAGCTCTTCAACGACTACCTGAAGGAGGCTACCGAAGCGGCCGAAGCGGCGCAGCGGATCGATCCGAACAGCCTGCTGGTTAAGGCTTTTAAAGCGGAAGTCCTTCTGGATTCGCAGAACTGGGCTCAGGCAAATGATCTGGCCTCCCAGGCTGCCTCTGAGGTGGAGGTCTCCCCGGGCAATCCGTATGATCTGGACGTACACCGGGTCTACGCCCAAGTTCTTGAAACCGGAGGGGCCTACAACGCGGCCATCCAGGAATACCGGAAGGCTGTGGAGATCAACCCCAATTTGACCTTCCTCTATCTGAAAATCGGGGCGAATTTCAGGCGACTGCGTGATGTGGACAACGCACTGGAGAGCTTCGCCCGCGCCGCCAGGATCAACGAGCAAAACAATGTCCAAGACCCAATCCCCTACCTCGCCATTGGCCGGACCTATCTTCAGGAGGGTGAGTTCTTCATCGCAGCCCGCAACGTGGAGCGGGCGCTGGCAGTGGATCCCGGTAATCCGGAACTCTACGGTTTCCTAGGGATCGTCTATCATCGGGCCAGGAACTATGAGAGCGCCGTTGAGGTCTTCCACTGTGCCGTAGATGGCTGCTCGGCCGAACAGAGCGGGGTGCTCTTGTGTGACATCCTTCAGATCTTCGCATGCGAAGATGATTCAGGGCGGGAACAATATGGAAATCTGGTGCCGGGCCTGCCGCTCGACTCACGCAGTTTGGAGTATTACTACACCTATGCATCAGTCCTAGCATTCGACAATCAATGTAGCGCTGCTGAAGCGATCTCCAGAGAGCTCATGGCTGCTTATGGCGATGACGCCATCGTGAGCGGCATCGTGGCCGAGAACCGGGCCATCTGCAGCGGGAGCGTCGCACCGGGACTTCCCCAAGAGCCTTCACCTTCCCCCCCTCCCGACAACTCTCCCAGCCAGAACACTTGACACTCTGTTGGAATTTGGGTACACTATGGCGGCAAGTTAGCACTCTCAATCGCCGAGTGCTAACTTGCATCCTGTGTGAAAAACTGTGCAATTCTTAGACCATTACACCGGAAGGAGAGTCCGCATGTCCATCAATCTAAAGCCGTTGGCCGATCGGTTGGTCGTCAAGCCCATCGAAGAGGAGGAGACCACCCCCAGCGGGATCGTGCTCCCGGAGACGGCCAAAGAAAAGCCGCAGAAAGGCGAGGTGCTCGCCGTTGGCCCTGGCGCCCGCGATGACAACGGCAATCGACTGCCGCCCGAAGTCTCGGTGGGCGACAAGGTGCTATTTGCCAAATACGGTGGGACGGAAATCAAAGTGGAGGGCGACAAACTGCTGATTCTGCGCGAAAGTGACATTCTGGCGTTGATTGAAGAATAACCATTCGTTGCTTGTTATCTCGCATTAAACTTGATGAGGAGTAATTAGGAAATGACAGCTAAGCAATTGGCATTTGCAGAGGACGCAAGAGCGCGTTTGAAGGACGGCGTCGACATCCTGGCCAAAGCGGTTGTGACCACGCTGGGGCCCAAGGGGCGCAACGTGGCGCTCGACCGCAAGTTTGGATCCCCGACGATCACCCACGACGGCGTCACCGTAGCCAAGGACATTGAGCTGGAGGACCCCTATGAGAATATGGGTGCTCAGCTGCTCAAGGAAGCCGCAACCAAGACCAACGACATCGCTGGCGACGGCACGACCACCTCGACGGTGCTGGCTCATGCCATGGTCACGGATGGGTTGAAGAACCTCGCCGCAGGCGCCAACCCCATGATGCTCAAGCGCGGCATCGAGGCCGCTGCCAAAGCTGTGGCCCAAGCCATTGCCGACCAGGCAATTGAAATCACCACCAAAGAAGAGATCGCCTCTGTCGCCGCCATTTCGGCACAGGATCAGGAGATCGGCGACCTGATCGCCGAGGTCATGGACAAAGTCGGCAAGGACGGCGTGATCACGGTTGAGGAGTCCAAAGGCCTCGAATTCGAGACGGAATATGTCGAAGGGATGCAGTTCGACCGGGGCTACATCTCACCCTACTTCGTGACCGACCCCGAGAACATGGAGGCCGTGATCGAGGAGCCCTACATCCTGATTCATGACAAGAAGATCTCCGCCGCCTCCGACATCGTCCCCCTCTTGGAGAAGCTGGTTCAGATTGGCAAGCGCGAGCTGGTTGTGATCGCCGAGGACGTCGACGGCGAAGCGCTGGCCACCCTGGTACTCAACAAGCTGCGCGGCATGCTGAACGTGCTGTCGGTAAAAGCGCCCGGGTTCGGAGATCGCCGGAAGGCCATGCTTCAGGATATCGCTGTCCTGACTGGCGGCACCGTCATTACGGAGGAGCTTGGCCGCAAGCTTGAGTCGGTGACCGTTAATGACCTCGGACAGGCCGGCAAAATCGTGGCGACGAAAGATGACACGACGATTGTCGAAGGCAAGGGTGAAAGTTCAAAGATAAAGGGCCGGATCGAGGAGATCAAGGTCGAAATCGACCGCTCCACAAGCGATTATGATCGTGAGAAGCTGCAGGAGAGGCTCGCGAAGCTCTCGGGTGGGGTGGCCGTCATTCGCGTGGGTGCCGCTACAGAAACCGAGCTGAAAGAAAAGAAGCACCGGGTCGAGGATGCGCTTTCAGCTGCCCGGGCGGGGGTCGAGGAAGGCATGGTGCCTGGCGGCGGCGTGGCCTTGATTAACGCTCTCGAAGCGCTCAAGGATCTGAAGCTGAACTCCGATGATGAAAACATCGGCGTCAACACAGTACGCCGGGCGCTCGAGGTTCCGCTGCGCAAGATCGCCGAGAATGCGGGCCAAGATGGGGCAGTGGTGCTCGATAGCGTGCGCCGCGAGCAGCAGGCGAAGGACAACAAGCACATCGGCTACGATGTCCTCGCCGCAGCCTACGTGGACATGAACGAGGCCGGTATTATCGACCCTGCCAAGGTAACAAAGGGCGCGCTCGAAAACGCGGCTTCCATCGCAGCCATGATCCTGACAACGGAAGCCTTGATCACCGAGGTGCCGCAAGAGGAGGCGGCTCCGGCGGCGCCGCCGATGCCGGATTACTAGACCGCATCGGGATCAGTTTTGTCCTGCTTGGTTTTCAGCCCCTCGCAACGAGGGGCTGACTCTTTCCGCTGAGCGTCAGGGGAACGTCAAGTTGGAGGCCGTGGGTTATGTCAGAATTCGCTTGCTTTACGCTGTGAGCACATACAGGAGGATACTGCATGACAACCGAATCGGAGGGGCAGCGCAAGGCGGTTCTCCGGCGATCCCGGAGGGATCGAATTATCGGAGGTGTGAGTGGGGGTCTCGGTGAGTTCTTTGGCCTCAACCCCTGGTGGTTTCGAATCGGCTTTCTGATCGCGAGCCTCCCGGGCGGCGTCCCGGGCATTGCTCTGGATCATCGTCCCTTCGGACTGAGCCCAGAGGGGCCTCCTTTAGCCGAGCTGCCGGACGAGCCAAGCCAAGCCTAGGAGCAGGGCGCTCGCCAGGCAGCCCAGCGCCAGAAGTCGGACTGCGGTGCGCACCAGGAGTCGGGCCAGAAGCCAAACAACGGCCATTAGAACCAGGACTAGCGCAAGCGTCAAGAAAGGGCGGCTGGCCAACGTTTCCATGGTTAGGCCTCTCCCGCAGCTTCAAAGACCGTTTGTCCCCGCTTGATCACGATGCCAACCAGGTTCGTTCCAAACCTGTAGCCCAAATGGCGATAGTCAGACGTCTCCAGGATGATAAGGTCAGCCAATTTGCCCTTCTCCAGGCTGCCGACACGATCATCCCAACCAAGAGCAGCGGCGGCATTGATTGTCGCTGCCGCAACTGCTTGGGCCGGCGTCAATCTCAAGTACCGGCAGGCAACAGCTATGGCGAACTGCATGCTCTCGCACCACGCGGTGCCGGGATTTAGGTCGGTTGCCAGCGCCAAGGTACAGCCTGCTTTCAGGAATTCGCTGGCCGGCGTGAATTCGAGTGTGCACAATTCGCGGCACGATATCGGAAAGGCGATCAAACGTACGGACATTCATGTAGTC
>CAYGCA010000030.1:19234-28185 GCA_964348265.1 uncultured Anaerolineaceae bacterium
GGTGACCCAAGCCAAATGGGGTGCACGGCAGCGAGACGGCCACTGTCTCGCTGCCGCCCAGTGCGACAATGTCTCCAGTCGGGGTCTGGACCAGATGATCGGCGGAGGCGGCGCCCAGTTCAACCGCCAGAGCCGTTCCTCCTAGACCTGCAAATTCATCCGCGTGGATCTTCAATGGGAACTCCATGCTCTTGGCCCGCTCGAGGATTAGACGGCTTTGGGTCAGGCTGAACGCTCCCTCATCGCAGAACACATCGACGAAGGGCAGGGGTCGATTTGAGGCCATATCGCGCCAGCGTGCCTTGAGCGCTGGCAGCATCTCGTGACAGACCAGTTCGGTGTAGGCGTCGGGTTGTCCGGCGTACTCCTTCGGTACGGCATGCGCACCCAGGAAGGTCGGGATGAGGTCCATAGGCCCTTCGGCGTCCAGATTGAGGATTGCGTCGAGCAGCCTGAACTCAGATTCGGTGCTTAGACCATATCCACTCTTGGCCTCGGCTGTGGTTGTGCCGTATTCCAGCATGCGCCTCAAGCGCGGCCGGGCTGCCGCCATTAACTCCTGGACGCTTGCGGCACGAGTCTTCTCCACTGTGGCAGCGATTCCACCGCCACTATGCATGATTTCGAGGTAGGAGGCTCCGGCAACCCGCATCTCAAACTCGGTAGCCCGATCGCCGACCCAGAGTAGATGGGTGTGAGGGTCTACGAAGCCAGGCATCACAACCCTGCCTGAGGCGTCGATTTCCTGGCGGCCCGTGAAGCTCCGCCTGATCTCAGAACTGGGACCGACGGCCTCGATCAGGCCAGCGGTGATCGCAATAGCTCCGTCTTCAATCAGCCCTGTCGATCCCAGGTGCTGGCCGCGCTGTCGACCACCGCGCAGAGTTAGGAGTTGCCCCGCCGAGTGGATGAGAAGATCTGCCTTCATGGATAACTTACTCGATTCTGGTCAATTCTCTGCCTCAATCCGGTTTCACGAGCAAGACCATGGCCACTAGCGCAGCCAGATTGAGGCCGGCGGCTGCCAGACCATTGGCTAGGAAGCCCAGACCGAAGAGCTGTGGGCCGATCAGGTCGCCGAGAACCCTGCCTCCCGACAGAGCAGCCATGTAGCTCCCAAGGAGGGTCGCGCGTGCCCCGGGCGAGATTTCCGTCATGAGCGGGATTGTGCTTACGATAGTGAATTCGAAGGTTAGATAGAAGGCAAATAGGCCGCCAAGAGCTCCGATCAATGACTGTCCAAGGAAGGGCAGGCCAAGACATGCCGCTGCACTGGCGAGAATTCCAAGGATGACTGCACGCTGTATGCCTAGGCGATCGGCTATGATGGCTACGAGGCCTTCGCCGCCGAGCTCGGACAGTCCGATGATGGCCGTGGCCGCTCCCAGCGCGGCCACCTGCAGGCCATGGGCGCTCTCCATCCAGGCTCCATAGATGATCGTTACGCTCTCATTAGCGGCGCTGATCAGCAAGCCAGACGCCAACCCACCGAGCGCCGATGGCTGGGTCAGTACGGATCCCAGGCGCTGGAACATATTTTGAGAAGGCGCCGCGTTGGGGGGGTCGGGTGGTAGCAGCAGCCATACTGCGAGCAATGCTACCAGTCCGACGGCGGCCAACCATGGAAAAGGGGCTGTCCAACTGCCTCGAGCCATCAGCCATCCGAGGCTGGGGACACCGACCAGAAAGGCGCCGGACCATGCCAATTCAGTCAAGCCAACTGCGAAGCCTCGCCGTTTGAAATCAACCTGGTCTCCAACGTAGGCCAGTACGGCCGGATCGAAAAGAATCTTGCCAAGTGAGGAGAGAGCTAAGGCGGCGAACAGAGCCGCGTAGCTGGGCCAAAGAGCCATCATGAGCAGTCCGGCAGAAAACAGGATCAGCGCAAGCAGCATTGCCTTCTTCCGGCCGTAGACGTCGGCCGTCGAACCCAATAGGGGGGATGCCAGTCCTATGCTTGACCGGACGGTAACTGCCAGTGCAACCGCGCCCAGACTCACCCCCAGACCGCGCGCAAAGATTGGTAGAAAAGGGTAAACCATTCGGTAGGCGGTGTTGAAGGCCATCCTTATGATCGTGAAGGTTGCCAGTCTGGTGCGCAGGCGTAGGGATTGCCGTTCATGCATGAGCGTTGATCAGTGAGGGCCCCGGCTTCGATAATCGGATGCGATTGTACCCCAGCCAAATCCAAAGATCGGGCGAGAAGCCTGGGCGGCCCTAGTCTTGATCCGGCAACATTGGCATATTGATCCCGTGACGCCGTGCAGCCTGTATGGCCTCTGAATAGCCGGCGTCCGCGTGCCGCACAATGCCCAAGCCTGGGTCGATCGTAAGCACCCTTTGGAGGCGGCGGGCCGCTTCCGGGGTGCCGTCGGCCACGATGACCTGCCCTGCGTGTTGGCTGTACCCGATGCCGACACCGCCGCCGTGGTGGAACGATACCCAGGTCGCCCCGGAGACGGCATTAGCCAAGGCGTTGAGGAGGGGCCAATCGCTGACGGCGTCCGTGCCATCCAGCATTGACTCGGTCTCGCGGTTCGGCGAGGCGACAGAGCCCGTGTCCAGGTGATCGCGTCCAATGACGAGCGGGGCCTTGACTTCCCCCTGGGCGACCATCTCATTGAACTTCAGTCCGGCCTGAGCGCGCTCACCATAGCCCAGCCAGCAGATCCGTGCCGGAAGTCCCTGGAAGGGGACTGACTGACGCGCCATCCTGAGCCAGCGGTGAAGATGGTGGTTCTCAGGGAACAGGGCCATGACCGCTTCATCGGTGCGGTAAATGTCATCCGGCTCGCCGGATAGCGCTACCCATCGGAAAGGTCCCATCCCTAGACAGAAAAGGGGTCGGATGTACGCTTGGACGAAGCCTGGGAATTCGAAGGCCGCCTCGACGCCAGTATTGAAGGCCTGCTGCCGAAGGTTGTTGCCATAGTCGAATACCTCAGAGCCGCGGCGATGGAAGGCCAGCATTGCCTCCACCTGGCGCGCCATGGATTGCAGGGCCCGCTGCGTGTACTCGCCCGGATCCTTGCGCCGCAAGGTCGCAGCCGCCTCGACGCTCAGACCTCGAGGGATGTAGGACAGTGGATCGTGAGCTGGAGTCTGGTCGGTCACAACGTCGGGGGCTACTTTTCGCTGCGCCAGCTCGAAATACACATCCGAAGCATTGCCAATCAGCCCGAGCGAGAGGGGCTGCTGATCCGCTAGCGCAGCCTCCACACTGGTCATGGCCTCTTCGAGTTCCCCCACCACCCGATCGACATAGCCTTGCTCTAGGCGACGTTGGGCCCGGGCTGCGTCGACCTCGACGATCAGGCCCACACCCTCGTTCATCTTTACAGCCAGAGGTTGCGCGCCGCCCATTCCGCCGAGACCGGCCGATAGGACAAACCGGCCTTTTAGGCTTTCCCAACCCCGCTTCCTGGCAAGTGAGCCAAGTGTCTCGTAGGTGCCCTGCAGGATCCCTTGCGTCCCGATATAAATCCAGGAACCCGCGGTCATCTGGCCATACATCATCAGACCCTTGGCCGCCAATTCATCGAAATGTTCTTGGGTGGCCCACTTTGGTACGAGGTTGGAGTTTGCGATCAGCACGCGAGGAGCGTCCGGGTGAGTCCGGAAAACAGCCACTGGCTTGCCCGATTGGACCAGCAATGTCTCGTCATCTTCCAGCGCCTCGAGCGTGCGCAGGATAGCCTCGAAGCTCTCCCAATCTCGGGCGGCCTGCCCTCGTCCACCGTAGACGATCAGCTCCTGCGGGGCCTCGGCCACTCCCGGGTCGAGGTTGTTCTGGAGCATGCGATAAGCTGCCTCGGTCAGCCATGATCTGCAGTTGAGCCGGGAGCCTCGAGGCGAATGAACAACGCGAGATTGAGTCATTGAGCCCTCCAAAGGTAGGCTGCGGAACTGCTTATGTTCTCGAGCGCGAAAGGCAGACACTATGGGTGCATCGAGTTCTTGGGGACAGCCCATACCTTTCGCTAGGCGAACTTGAGCGAAGATTGGAAACCCGCGAAGAAGTGGACGATCGGCGGCCGTTTGACAGACACCCTGGGCCGACCGAAGGGAATATCGAGTCTGTGGTGCGCTGGCCGCGTGGTCTAGGCTGGCGGTGAATGGCAGATTCGCAATCTGGACCTAATCGCTTTTCTGCCATACTTCAAAAGCTACAATGTCTTCGAAGGGCCGCCGCCCACCGGGTTGCGGTGCGGCTGTCAATTGGTCGGGATCGGCCGGGTACCCGAATGAGAGGGCGACGTTTAGATGCAGTTCCTGTGGAAAACCGAGTAGCTCTCGGGCCGCTTCGCTCTCATAGATTGTTGCCAGGCAGGAAGCCACCCCCAAATCCCAGGCAGCCAGTTGCATGTAGGCCGCAGCCTGGCCAGCGTCGAACATAATGGACCAGCGCTGAGTGGGATCAGGGGTCAGGATGGCCACCCCCAGGGCTGCGCGGGCGAGGTGGCCGGCATAGGTACCCAGCGCAGCCAGGGCCTTCAGTCGACCCGGGTCCTGGACGGCGATGAAATGCCAGGGCTGAGTGTTCTTTGACGATTGTGCCCGCCGCCCCGCGTTCAAGATAGCGTACACGATCTCCTCGGGAAGCTGCTGGGAGGCGAACTCTCGTACCGCTCTCTTCGGCTGAATGACTCTATCTACAGGCACGTTCTCCTCCATTTTGAGCTGGACTATGTTCTCAACCTGAAGGATAACTCTACTCTCAGGTCTCGACCAGGCAGCCATTCCCGGGAGATTGGAGGGGGGCCGCGCCTGCACGAAGCAGTCGACGGCTTTGGCCTATTTCAGGAGGTAAACGATCAGGTGGGCTGGAAGGACTTGGCGGGGCTCCGAAGAAGGTGCCAACGGTTGCGGGCTAGTCCAGTGTTCGCTGGGGTCTCTGCGGTAAGGACTGCAGGTAAACGATGTGGGCGTCGTAGGATTCGACCAATCCGTTGTTCTTGAGCGTGTCCAGATCGGTATCGAGGATGGCCCGGCCGAAGTCGCTTTCTTCATACTGAATCAACTCACCAGTGTGGATGTCTTTGGCGCGTCCATCTCCCCAGTCGACAACGGTTTCGCCGCTTTTCAGTACGAAGATTAGGTCGCGAGCGACAGGAATACCGGAAGTGGTCACGAGAGAGCCTCCATCTCAATTAACTTTGCCAAAAAACCTTAAAGTCCGCAACCCCCCGTTCGTCACGCTATCGAGGCTTGCTGGCCCATTGCCATCGATTTGAGGGGCAGTCCCCGGTGCCAATGGGGTGCAAAATTGCATGGTATGATACTCATTTAGCGTGCAATCCCATTCATGAGGAGGGCCGGTGAAGGACATCGTCGTTGTTGGCATGGGGTATGTTGGGCTGGTGACTGGTGCCTGTTTTGCGGATCTTGGCAATAGCATCGTTGGCCTGGACGTGGATGAAGCACGGATTGAGGGCCTCAAACGCGGTGAAATGCCCATCTTCGAACCGGGCCTGAAGGAAATGGTCAATCGAAATGTCGCCGCCAACCGTTTGCGGTTCACAACCTCCTACTCCGACGCCTTTTCCCAAGCTGAGTTTGCCTTTATAGCGGTAGGCACGCCGGAAGGCGAAGAGGGGGAGGCGGATTTGAAGTATGTTCGCTCGGCGGCCGAATCAATCGCCAGGAACATGAGGGGCCCTCTGGTTGTGGTCAATAAATCGACTGTTCCAGTTGGAACGGGCAATTGGGTGGCCGATATTATTCGAGAGAATCAACCGGAACCGATCCCCTTTGAGGTCGTATCCTGCCCCGAATTCCTGCGAGAGGGTTCGGCTATCATGGATTTCATGAACCCTGCGCGCACCATCCTCGGTTCCATGGATATGCAGGCGGCTGAGCGAGTAGCGCACCTCCATTTGCCCCTCAGATCTCCAATCATGATCACAGATCTGCGGACCGCCGAGATGATTAAGTATGCCTCCAATGCCTTCTTGGCGACCAAGATTTCGTTCATCAATGAAATCGCTAACATTTGTGAGGCCATGGGCGCCGACATCAAGGAGGTGGCAACCGGCATGGGCTACGATGCTCGCATCGGTTCTAACTTCCTCGAAGCTGGTTTGGGATACGGTGGATCCTGCTTTCCCAAGGATGTAAAGGCGCTGTCATACATGGCGGCGGAGAAAGGGCGTCATCCACAACTGCTTCATGCTGTGATGGACATTAATGACGATCGCCGGCGGCAACTGGTCGAAAAAACACAAAGCCTGCTTGGAAGCGTCGAGGGCAAGGTCGTGGGTCTACTTGGGTTGACTTTTAAGCCTAACACGGACGACATGCGCGACGCGCCCTCGCTTGACGTGGGGCGCCGCTTCTTGCAACATGGGGCTGAGGTGAGGGGGTATGACCCGGCAGGGATGGAGCGCGCGGCCAAGCTGATTCCCGGGGTCAAGATGGCGCCCGATGCGTACACTTTGGCCCAGGGGTGCGACGCTCTGATCGTTTGCACCGACTGGAATGAGTTCAAGCAACTTGATCTTGAGCGCGTGCGCCAGCTTATGAGGAGGCCGGTGATCGTCGACGGGCGCAATAGCTATGAGCCGTCCAAGATGGCCAGCCTTGGCTTTGAATACGTCGGCATGGGTCGTGGTTCCGAGTCGCTTGCCAGGCAAGTTTCGGAGGCGGAAGCCGGATGAGCTCGAAGGTTAGCCCGGTTACCAGCACCCGCCTGCGGAACGGGTTGCAGCTCCGCCTCAAGGAAGTGCACACTGCGCCGCTGGTGAGCAACTGGCTGTGGTATCGGGTGGGGTCGCGTGATGAGCGCCCGGGGACGACGGGGATTAGCCATTGGGTCGAGCATATGCAGTTCAAGGGCACGCCGAGTTTTCCTAGTGGTGTGCTGGACAAGTCGATCTCCCGGGACGGCGGCTTCTGGAATGCCGTAACCAATCTGGACTGGACCGCGTACTTTGCAACGGTGCCTGCCGATCGGGTTGACCTGATCCTGCGCCTTGAGGCGGACCGGATGGTCAATAGTCTCTTTGAGGCGACGGAAGTCGAAACTGAGCGAACGGTGATCATTTCCGAGCGCCAGGGTCACGAAAATGAGCCGACCTTTCGGCTGAGTGAAGAGGTCAAGGCGGCGGCTTTTCGTGTCCACTCGTATCACCATGAAGTCATCGGGGACATGGTTGATTTGCAGAACATCACGCGCGATGACCTGTACCGCCACTACAAGCGTTACTACGTTCCACGCAACGCTGTCCTGACGATCGCCGGCGATTTCCGCACAAGTTCGATGTTGAAGCGCATTCGCAGCCAATTTGGCCCGATCGAATCACGCCCGGCGCCTGAATCAGTCCCTCGTGCAGAGCCACCTCAGTCGGGGGAGCGCCGTGTGACCATCGAAGGCCCCGAGGAAACGATCTACCTAGCGGTCGCCTTCCATGCGCCCTCGGCCGTGGATCAGGATTTTCTTCCCTTGGCAGTGCTGGACAGCGTGCTGACGGGAGCGTCCAGCTTGAACCTATTTGGGGGCGGCATCTCCAACAAGACCTCGCGTCTCTACCGCGCCCTGGTTGAGAGCGGTCTGGCGGCCTCTGTGAGTGGAGGCCTGTCTCTAACCATTGATCCCTACCTGTACAGCCTTCGAGCCACGGTCCAGCCGGATCATTCCCCGGAGGAAGTGTTGGCGGCGCTCGACGACGAAATCAAGCGCGCCCTAGATGAACCGATCCGTTCGGATGAGATCGAAAAAGCGATCAAACAAGCTCGTGCTCTTTTTGCGTACAGCAGTGAGAGCATTACTAATCAGGCTTTCTGGATAGGGTACACGGAGATGTTCTCTGACTACACCTGGTTCGAGACCTTTCTGGATCGAGTTTCAGCCATTACGCCTGAAAACGTGTTGGCGGTGGCAAGGAAGTATTTGGTGCCCACCAATCGGGTTGTGGGCATCTACCGGCCTGCTGTGAATGGACGCCATGGCTGATGCAAAGACTGCCCTTCCAGAACTCGACATCAAATCCTTGCCGGGTCCGGATACGATCCTGCGGCGTAAGCTGGAGAACGGGATCACCGTCCTGACCAGGGAGAACTTCCTCAGTCCTTCCGTTGTGATCTCAGGCTTTGTCGAGGCGGGCTCTCTGGTGGAGTCGCCTGAGCACGCGGGGCTGGCGGACCTCACGGCATCCGCCCTTATGCGGGGTACCCAGACGCGCAGCTTCCAGCAGATCTACGAATCGATCGAGTCTATTGGTGCCACGCTGGATCTCGGGTCAGGGAAGCACAGCACCTTCCTGCGCGGGAAGGCTCTGGCGGAGGACCTGGGAGTCCTGCTCGAGTTATTGGCTGAGGTCCTGATAACGCCTTCCTTTCCCAAGGAGGAGGTCGAACGTCTCCGAGCGGAAAGCCTTACCAGCCTTGCGATTCGCGATCAAGACACCGCTTCCATGTCCAGCCTGGCTTTCTCGGCGCTGGCCTACCCAGATCATCCCTATGCCCTTCCGGGGGATGGCTATCCGGAGACGATCTCGGCTCTCAGCCTCTCGGACCTACGCCGTTTTCATGGCCAGTTCTTTGGCCCTGCTGGGATGGTGGTTGCCGTCGTAGGGGCGGTGGAGGCTGAGGCTGCCATTGCCGCGGTTGAGGCGGCACTTGGAGGTTGGACGAACCCGCGTCAGGTCAATCAGGCGGAAGTGCAGGCAGTCCGCCCTCCGGCGAGGATTCTTCGTCGGGAGGTGGAGCTGGCAGGGAAGAGCCAGAGTGATCTCGTGCTGGGTGTGCCTGGCCCTAGTCGATTTGAAGCTTCCTTCCTGACGGCGGCACTTGGTAACAGCATCCTGGGGACCTTCGGCGAGCAGGTGGAGGAGTTTTCCGGCGAGCTGCTGCGCAAGGGGCTGGTGCACGTGATCGCGAGCGACGCACACAACGTGCGTGGTCGCCCGCCGCTGCTTAGGCGCGCCTTCGAGGCCGGCGTACCCCTGGTGGGG
>CAYGCA010000030.1:28195-29014 GCA_964348265.1 uncultured Anaerolineaceae bacterium
CGGCTTGATGGGACGCATTGGGGACGCAGTCCGGGGGGAAGCCGGCCTGGCCTACTACGCCTACAGTTCCCTGGGCGGAGGCCCTGGACCGGGCCCCTGGAAGGTGACTGCGGGAGTTGACCCAGCCAATGTGAAACAGGCTATCGACCTCATACGCAAAGAGATTCGGCGATTCACGACCCAACCTGTCTCGGCCAGTGAGCTTTCCGACAGCCAGGCCAATTTCATCGGCAGCCTTCCCTTGCGGCTCGAGTCCAATGAGGGCGTGGCCGGAGCGCTGGTCCATATGGAGCGCTACGGGTTGGGCCTGGACTACTATCAGCGTTACCCAGACCTCGTGGCGGCCATCACCCGGGAGGATATCCTGGCGGAAGCGCGCCGGCACCTTCATCCCGATCGTCTCGCCATTGGGATTGCCGGCCCCTCCATAGACGGAGCCTGAAGAATGGTCCGATCCGGTGTCGACATCATTGAGATCGACCGTATCGACAGGGCGATCTTGCGCCACGGCCAGCGTTTCTTCGATCGCTTCTTCACAACACGCGAGCTCATCGACTGTGGCGGCCGGACACCTGCACTGGCGGCACGCTTTGCGGCCAAGGAGGCGGTTGCCAAAGCCCTGGGAACTGGGATCGGCGATGTCGGTTGGAAGGATATCGAAATCATCAATGGCCCACGTCGTGAGCCGTTGCTGGTCCTTCATGGATCCGCCAATAGGCTATCAGAGTCGCTGGGTCTGAAGATCTGGGCTGTTAGCCTCAGCCATACCCACGAGCACGCTGTGGCGGTTGCCTTCGCCATCGACGCCTTCTCGGAAAC
>CAYGCA010000031.1:0-1908 GCA_964348265.1 uncultured Anaerolineaceae bacterium
GCGATATTGAAAGTCGACGACTTGCCGAATGGAACTCATCCCCTTCTGCTTGGCGACTCGGACCTTGTGAAGGCTGGGCAGTGGGTTGTCGCGATCGGGAATCCCTTCAGGCTTGGCGGGAGTATGTCCCTGGGAATTGTCAGCGCAGTTGGCCGGACCATCCCAGCCGGGGGGACGACGCCATTCAGCATCCCACAAGTGATTCAGACTGATGCGGCCATCAATCCTGGGAACTCGGGAGGACCTCTCCTGAATTTGAACGGTGAGGTGATTGGTGTCAACGCTCAGATCGCCACGGGGGGAGGCGCCGCCGCAAACGCGGGCGTTGGTTTCTCGATACCCTCCAATATCGTCCGGCGAGTTGCGCCTACCTTGATCGAGGACGGATCCTATATCTGGCCATGGCTGGGAGTAAGCGGTACCGACGTAGATCTGCTTGTGGCCGAGGCCAACAAGGGAAAGCTCGAGATGGCGCCTTCAACCGGAGAGCGTATATTAGTCTGGTGGTTGATGGTGGACCGGCGGCTCAAGCCGGGATGCTTGGCTCTCGTGGATCGATCCAGATTGAGGGCTTCAACATCCCTGTTGGCGGCGACATCGTTCTGAGCATCGACGGTCGCCCGGTCTTCAGTTTCGACGATCTGCTCGCCGAGATTGTCGCCCGCAGGCCTGGGGATACTGTCGATCTGCTTGTCCTTCGAAATGGGGAGTCAATTGAAATTCCTGTCTTATTGGAGGAGCGTCCCTAGCATGTCGCTCCTTGAAGGAGCCGCCGACCAGTGCACGGGTTCCCGGATGGGGACTCACGACATGGGTAGCGGCAAAACCAGAAGCCGACCTGATGAGTTTGGACCGCTCCGGCGGCACCGCAAGCGGGTGTCGGAATGAAATCCAGATTCGTCGGTTTCTCTCTGGTCGCTCTTTTCTTGATGTCGGCCTGTCAATCGGGTAGTCCGAACGTTGCTACCCCACCAGTGACCAGGACCCGGGCTCCATCATCCGCCTCGGTGGTTACCCCGATTCCGACTTCAACGCTTGCGGCCACCGCAACGATCTCCCCAACCCACACCCCGGATCCCTATGCCGGTCTTACCATTGAGGACCTCGCGAACCGGGAGTATGGCGCTGGATCGATAAAGCTTGAAGCCCCAATGGAGATCTCGGATGGTTTCACGCGACATTTGGTCTCGTACCCAAGCGAGGGTTTGGACATCTTTGGTTTCGCCAACATCCCCCTTGGAGATGGACCCTATCCGGTGGTGCTCGTTTTGCATGGATATGTTGATCCCGAGCGATACCAGACTCTCGCCTATACGACCCGTTATGCGGATGCACTGGCGCGCCTTGGCTACATCGTCTTCCACCCGAACTACCGCAGCCACCCACCGTCCGATGATGGTCCCAACCGTTTTCGCGTTGGCTACGCTGTGGATGTTCTCAATCTCATCGCACTGATACGCAAGGAAGCTGGGGAGGGTGGTGCGCTCAGGACGGCGCTGCCTGACGCCGTCGGTTTGATGGGGCACAGCATGGGCGGTGGGATTGCACAGCGAGTTATCAGCGTAGATACTGCCGTGAAGGCCGCCGTCCTGTATGGCTCAATGAGCGGAGATGAGCGCCAAAACTACGAGCGAATCCTGGAATGGTCTGAGGGACGGTCGGGGATAGAGGAACTTGCTACGCCGGATGCCGATCTGATGCGGATCTCGCCCTACTATCATCTTGAGCGCATTCAGGCCGCAGTGAGCATTCACCATGGGGCTGCGGACACTGTGGTTCCGTCCGTGTGGTCTGATGAACTCTGCTTTCGTCTTCAGCAGATGGCCAAGACGGTCGCGTGCCACAAGTATGAACGTCAGCCGCACACCTTCTGGGGAGAAGCCGACCTGCTCTTCATCGAGCGAATGG
>CAYGCA010000031.1:1918-3940 GCA_964348265.1 uncultured Anaerolineaceae bacterium
CGGGGGGCAGGGGGCTCCTTTAGAAATGATACCCGATCCGGCGTAGCGTCAGCTCCAGGTCGGCCAGGCTCGGCTGCGTAAGGCGAAAGAGCCCATTGCCAATGATGAGCGTAGGAGTGAGACGTTCACCGCGGTTTAGCTGCTGAATGTATTGGGCGGCGTCGGGGTCGCCCTCGATGTCTATTTCTTGGAAGACCACACCCAGGTCGAGCATCCGGGTTCGGATGGGTCCCGTCCTGCTGCAGTCCGGTCGGGAATATAGCAGTATGAGGGATCTGGCCCCCGGCATCACTGGTTCTGCCTGAAAGGGCCGGGCCGGCAGGTCTGGCCGATGGTCCGCTTGTTCACCCCAGGTCTCATGAAGACTCAGCTAGTCCAGGGGCCGCCAAGCGCCTCTCGACGAACAGGGCGGCCGACAACGCACCCAGCCAGGACAACCCGGCGCAGGCATAAATGATCACCCGAAAAGTGTCGACAAAGGCCGTGCGGTAGGCTTGTTGGATGGCGGCCGCCTCGCTCAAAGCGGAAGTTGGAACCTGGGCTTCGCCCAACTTGCCGGCCTCCAGCCGCAGGCTTGCACGAGCCTCGCTCGTCAAATCCAATTTGGCCGTCTGAATGGCCACCGACCGTCCAAAAAGCAGGAGCGTCAGTCCACCGAGAACGGCGATTGAGAGAACACCAGCGGTCCGGGCGACCGCATTGTTTATGCCTGAGGCGATACCGGAGCGGGTGGTGGAGACCGAGCTCATGACGGCGGTCGTGAGGGGCGCCACGGTGATTCCCATCCCCAGTCCAACGCCCGTCAGGCCGGGCAGGAATTCGCTCCAATAGTCCGTTGGACCCGCTGTCAGACCGGGGAGAGCCAGCAACAAGAAACCGGCGCCCGCGAGGGTAGGGCCAATGATCAATGGAAGGCGAGGCCCGTAGCGATCAGCGGCCCCACCAGCCCAGCGTGAGAGCAGGGTAAGCAGAATCGCAAGGGGAAGCAGGGCGAGACCAGCCAGTCGCTCGTCGTAGCCTTGAATCTGAATTAGATTCAGCGTCAGAAAGAACATCCCGCCTGAAAGTGCCGCGTACAGAAAAAGGGTCAGCAGATTGCTGCCGGTAAAGGTGCTCGATCTGAACAGCGCGAAGGGGACCGTCGGTTCCCTACTTCGCGTCTCAACGAGTGCGAACCCGACGAAGGCTGCCACACCCAACACGAGCGCGGAGGCCACGGTGGGGTTGTCTAGGCCGCTTCCTGGCGCCTCAATTGACCCATAGGTAATCCCTGCTAGCCCAAGGGTGACCAACAAAGCCCCTGCGATATCAAGGCGGCCCCTGGCTGTCGCGTCCCTGCTCTCCGGTACCTTCAAGGCCAATGCCAGGAGAGCCACCGCCGCTAGCGGCAGGTTGATGAAGAAGACCCCGCGCCAGAGGCCAGCGCTGGCCAGATACCCGCCCAATACTGGCCCGAGGATTGTTGTGATCGTGCTCAGAGCGGACCATGTCCCGATCGCTCGGCCCAGGCGCGCCTCGGGTACAGTTGCGGTTATGATTGACAGGCTTCCAGGTACCATCAAGGCTCCGCCGAGTCCCTGAAAAGCGCGTGCAGCGATAAGGATGTGGCTGTTCGGCGCCAGGCCGCAGATCAGCGAGGCCAGCGCGAAGAGAGCGATGCCGCTCATGAACACGCGTTTTCGGCCGTAGCGATCGCCCAGTGAACCCCCGACGAGCATCAGGGCCGAGAGAAACAGAAGGTAGGCGTTCATGATCCACAAGAGATCGGAGCCGCGAGCGTCGAGATCTCGTTGGAGTGCGGGCAAGGCAACATTGAGGGCGGTTCCATCAATGAAGGCCATGGCGGAGGCCAAGATGGCGGCCGACACCACCCATCTTTCGGTGGACAGACTGCGGTATTGAGGTTCGCCGAGGCGCTCTTGAGCCTGACTAATGGCAACCCTCCCTTGACCAGGCCCCGTGTAGGATGCGATGAATCGCAATCTTAATCGCGCGATACCGATTCATCAATGCTGGAGCCGG
>CAYGCA010000031.1:3990-10401 GCA_964348265.1 uncultured Anaerolineaceae bacterium
CCCTGGAACTCAGGCGTCAACTCCGACTCCACAATCATCGCTATTATGTGCTGGACTCGCCGCTCATAAGCGACGCCGAGTACGACCGACTCCTCGCAGAACTGAAGGAGATCGAGTCCAAGTACCCAGACCTCATCACCCCGGATTCACCGACCCAACGGGTAGGGGGGGAAGTTGCTGGAGGGTTTGCGCGTGTTGAGCATCCCTCGCCGATCCTGAGCCTGGGAAATGCCTTCGACGCCTCAGAGGTCACGGCTTGGTTTGACCGGATTTCGAAACTCGACACTCGAGTTCTCGAGGCGAGTTTCGTGGCTGAGCCAAAGCTGGATGGCCTGACGGTTGTTCTGCATTATGAAAAGGGGGTCTTTCAGCTGGGGGCGACACGCGGGGACGGCAGCCAGGGTGAAGATATTACGCCCAATCTCCGGACAGTGAAGTCGCTTCCGCTGCGGGTACCAGTGGATGATCGTGACCTCAACCCGCCTCGACGGCTCATCGTCCGAGGCGAAGCTTTCATTCGAAAAGACGATTTCGAGGCCATGAACAGGGAACTGGCTGCTGCGGGGAGGAGGACCTATGTAAACCCAAGGAATACTGCTTCTGGAGCCCTCCGCCAGCTCGACTCTTCTCTGACAGCCAGCAGGCCCATTAGATTGCTCTGCTATGCTATTGTGCAGGCTGACGGCCCCGTGCCTGACACCCAATGGGAGGTCATCCATTTCCTGAAGCGCCTGGGGTTTCCCACCGCAACCGAGTCCAAATTGTGCGCCACACTTCAGGAAGCGACCCAGGTGGTGCAGGACCTGGAGCACCGTCGCGACGAGCTCCCCTACGAGATCGATGGTGGTGTAATCAAGATCAATGACCTGCGTCTGGCGGCCGAGCTTGGGGTAGTCGGCAAGGACCCCAGGGCCGCAATCGCCTACAAGTTCCCAGCCCAAGAAGTGACCACCCGGCTGCTTGATATCGATGTAAATGTTGGGCGCACCGGGGTCATAACTCCCTTCGCCCGTCTCGAACCGGTTGAGGTCGGGGGCGTGACCGTCCGCCAAGCGACTCTGCACAACTTTGACTATATCGCCGAGAAGGATATTCGTGTCGGGGATCGGGTCTTCGTAAAGAGGGCGGGGGATGTGATTCCATATGTCATTGGGCCCATTGCAGATGCACGGGATGGCACGGAGAAGGCGTATTCGCCTCCAAGCCGTTGCCCCTCCTGTGGAGAGCCCCTGGTCCAGATCCCCGGCGAGGTGGCGGTCCGCTGCGTCAACGCCGCCTGTCCCGCTCAGCTCATCAGGAATGTGGAGCATTTCGCTTCCCGGTCGGCCATGGACATTGAGGGTCTCGGTATTCGGACTGCCGAGCTCTTGGTGGAATCCGGCGCAATTAAGGACGTCGCGGATCTCTATGGACTCACGATGGATCATCTTCTCGAGTTGGAAGGGTTCGCCGAGCAGAAGGCTGAGAATCTCCTGCGGGCCATAGAGGGATCTCGGGCGCGGCCGCTCCCTCGGCTCATTAGTGCCCTGGGAATTCCGGGGGTGGGCGAGAGTTTGGCCGTCGAACTCGCCCGACAGTTTCGGGACATTCAAGCGCTGGTTTCAGCTTCACGAGAGGAATTGGACGGAATTGAAGGGATTGGGCCGAACCTGTCCTCCGCGATTGTGGATTGGGCTTCGCAAGCCGGCAATCGGCGTCTACTGGAGAAGTTGCACAAGGCCCGGGTTTGGCCTATCGCAGAGCCTGCCGAGGAGAAGGGCGATTCCCAAGCTCTCCGGAACCAGACCTTCGTCATTACGGGAACCCTGTCCTCGCTGACGCGCAGCCAGGCAAAGGAACTCATCCTGCGCCATGGAGGCAGGGTGACGGGAAGCGTAAGTGGGCGGACGGATTTCCTGGTGGCGGGAGAATCGCCTGGGTCGAAATTGGAGAAGGCCAGGGATCTTGGGGTTACAATCATTGGTGAGGAGCAGCTTCACGGGCTGATCGCCGACCGGGAAGCCTGACAACGCATCGTGAGCATTGACATCACGGGAGAGCCGGGCTAAACTCCTCGAGAATGTATCAGAAACCACAAGAGGTTGCTTGTATGGAACTAACTCGAAACGAAGACAGCATAAGCAGGCGAATCAGCGCGATGTGCCAGCGCGTCCGCAACGCCAAGGAGGCCGGCATCTATTTCTACAACATGCCGATCACTGAGCTGCGAGGTGGCGCCAGGGTCCAGGTCAATGGGCGCGAGATGGGGATGTATGCCTCCTACAGCTACCTGGGCCTGATAGGCCATCCCAGGATCAACGCGGCTGCCACGGCGGCCGTGGATGAGTATGGCTCTGGGACCCATGGAGTACGAAGCCTCGCCGGGTCGTTGGACATTCATCGCGAGCTGGAGGCCACGATCGCTGAATTCCAAGGTGGTGAGGCCGCCATAACCTTCTCTTCGGGCTATGTGACTAATTTGAGTGTTGTTTCGACGCTGGTTGGCCGACACGACGTCGTCTTCAGCGACAAGCTCAACCATGCCAGTATCGTTGATGGTTGCCTGCTGTCTGGCGCCAAGTTCGTTCGCTTTCGCCACAGGGATACGAGTGATCTGGAGGCGAAACTCAAGAGGGAAAAGGACTCAACTTCCAAGCTCATTGTCTCCGACGCTGTTTTCAGCATGGACGGTGATATCGCCGATCTTCCCAAGCTGGTTGAGTTGTGCCAAGCGCATGGGGCTTGGCTGATGATTGATGAAGCTCATTCGATTGGCGTTTTGGGCAAAACCGGCCGGGGGATTGAGGAGCATTTTGGACTTGAGGGGGCGATCGATATCAAGATGGGGACGTTGAGTAAGACGATTCCAAGCGTTGGAGGCTACGTGGCTGGCAGCTCTGACCTCATCGAGTTCATTCGGCATCGATCGCGAGCCTATATCTTTTCAGCTGCCCTTCCTCCCGCGCAGGTCGCAGCCTCGCTTGCGTCCTTCCAGGTGATTCGCGATGAACCGTGGAGGGTTGAGAAGGTCCAAGACAACGCAGTTCAGTTCATTGATGGGTTGAAGGCGCGCGGATTCAATACGCTTGAAACTGAGACTCCCATCGTCCCGATTCTGTGTGGATCGGACGAGCTCGCCTTCTACGTGACCCGGGAAGTCCATCAGGAGGATGTCTTTGTCCTACCGGTGGTCTCTCCTGCAGTTCAGGAGGGACAGGCGAGACTGCGGGCGACTGTGACCGCAGCTCATGAGCCCCATGAAATCGATGAGGCCATGGATGTGATTTCACGGGCTGGAAGAGCCGTCGGCTTGGTGGGTGATCCAGCCTAGCATCCGGGCCGTCTGGACAGGGGTTTGCGCGCCCGGCTGAGGTCGGGCGCGTTCGATTCTGGGAAGGTGTGGCTCTTGGGCTGAATCTCGATCCGGGGCCCGCCGGACTTCTGGCGGCTCATCTGGCTTCGGGCTGAGGCCTTCAAGGGGGGTCAGCTAGTCACCCGACTTCATCTTTCGCCGCATCGACAGCCTCAGGGCCACCCTGTGGAGTTGCCGGGCTCGCCGGGCGTCATTCTCCTTGCCTGCTTGCTCCAATCTCTCCGAGGCCAGCATGAGCGTCCGAATAAGTTGGTCATCGATGGTTTCGGCCGACTCTTCTAGTAGGGCGCGTGCTTCCTCCTCGCTTTCCGAATCCAGGACTTCCTGGGCAAGCTGGAGGCTTGGCGGCAGTGACTGGCGAATGAGATCCTGGAGCCGCTGATCGATCCTTTGGAGTCGGCCGAGCGCGGCCTCATCCTCCTTCTCCTCAGCTGCCTGGATATTCGCTTGAAGGATACTGAGAAACATGTCGTCGATAAATGGCAGCGCAGACTCGAGAGCCTTGTCCAGATCGTCGGCATTGAGGAGCGTCTGGAGAACTGCCGCGCTTTGAGCAGCCCGCGCCTCTTGAGCTCGATCCATCTCTTCGGTGAGGGCCAGAACCCGAGCACGGAGATCGAGCAGCCTCTCCTTTTCCTCACCACTCGTCTTCTCGATTTCCTCGCTCAGAAGACTGAAGAAGGAATAGTCAAAGGCCGGGCGAGCAACATTCACCAAGGCGGCCACGCGCTTCTCACCGGGGGCCTGGATGACGATCTCCAACAGCTTCTCACGCGTGAGTCCTTCCCCCTCCGAATTGAGGCTCTCGACAGCTGCGCGGAGTTCCTCTTCCTGGTCCTTGATGTCCCTGCCATACGAGCTGAGGGCCAGCACCTTGTCCAAACGCTGAAGGGCGGCATGCTGAGCGCTTTCTTCTCCTCTGGACTGGATTGCCACTGTCGCCAGCTGGAAGAAGGCCTGATCGAAGTCCGTATCACGTTGAGCCACGAAGGTTTCCAGATCGTCCTCCGGTGTGCGGAGCAGCTCTTCCAACAGCTTCAGCTTGGCGCGCTGTTGTTCAATCTCCTCTCGGGTGACGCCGTCGGCCTCAAGGACCCTCTCAACCATGCCCTGGGGAGTCAGCACGGCCTGTGGTTGGAGCAGATAACCTTTGCGTTTTTCTGGGGATAGTCGATCTATGACCTGATTAAGCAGCCGGCCTAGGACCTTTTCCTGCTCATCTTTGGCAAGGCCGACTTCCACGGGCATATAGGTGAGCAGGAGCTCCTTCTCAGGATCGTGGTAAACGAGCGGGGTCGCCACCTGACCTTCATATCCACAAACGCCACAGCGGGTACGATTGAGGTTTCCTGAGAGCAGATTGGCCTTCGCTAACGGATCCTGGCCAACGTCGATAACTTGCTGCAAGTCTGCCTGGATGGGCGATTTACAGTTGGGGCATGGTAGCTGCGCGATGTTCTGGGCCATAGTGAAATAAGGAAGAAGATTTCTCCTCTCTTAGATTAGGGGAATTGAGAAACAGATTCGAGTGCCGGTTGTCGTCCGGTCATCAACCCAGATTCGGCCTTCGTGAGCTTCCGCGATCGCTTTGGCCAAGTATAAACCCAAGCCCGCACCTTTGGTCTTGTCGGAGGCTTCTTTGGACCTGTAGAAGCGGTCAAAGATGTGCGGCACATCTTCCCTGGCAATGCCGGGTCCTTCATCCTGGACACAGACCTCAATCTCGCGCTGGCTGAATTGACCCTGAATCTTGACGTGGCCGCCCTCGGGCGAGAACTTCACCGCGTTTGAAAGTAGGTTCGAGATGAGCTGTGTCAGCCGCTCGGGATCAGCCGGCACGGGCGGGAAATGCGGAGGGAATGATGCTGAAAAGGAGTGCCGGTCGGATTGTGTGGCGAAGCGTTCTGCCAGCTCCCTTGCCAATTCGTCGACTGCGACGCGGGATTTGTTCAGGGCCAACGCTCCCGTCTGGAGGCGTGAGGCGTCAAGGAGATCATCGATGAGAGCGCTGAGACGATCCGCCTCCTCCTCGATGACGGCCAGGCTGTCGCGGACGACGCCTGGATCCCAGCGGGCATCCTCGCGGCGCAGGGTGCCGACATAGCCTTTTATGAGGGCGACGGGGGTCCGAAGTTCGTGGCTGATAACGGATATGAAGGTGCTCTTCAGTTCCTCCGCTTCGCGGAACTTCGTGATGTCGCGAATGTTGCCTACAATGCTGAGGAGGTGATTGCCATCGGAGAGGGTCGGCGCGTAGGTGATCCCCACGCTGATAGTCCCGCCCCTTTTCCGTGCGAGCTCACCTTCGACGTAGAACGTCGAAAGCGCGCTGGTCGGCCAGCCGGCTTGGCGGGCTTCCTCGAGTGTATCGCCGGGTTCTCGCCGGATCCAGCGGATGATTTCCCCGTGGTCGACGCCTTGGACCTCTGCCTCCTCGTACCCGGTGATACGCGTGCAGGCGCGGTTGAAACGAGTGAAGCGCAAGTTGCGGTCCAGAATAAAGATTCCATCCGCGGAAGAGTCGACGATCGAAGCCAGGTGCTGCTTCTGCTGGCTGACTTCAGTGTATAGGCGGGCGTTCTGGACAGCAATGGCCGCCTGTGAAGCAAAGGCCTGAAGCAGGGCCCGGTCTTGTGAGGAGAATCCGCCGATGTAGGAACGGAAGACGAAGATGACGCCGATGACCTCCTCTCTGGCGATCAGAGGAAGCCCGACCCCGGTGAGCAATCCCATGGAGGTGATCTGCGTAATGCGCTGGAGGCGTCGATTGACTTCCGGTAGCTCGTGACGTTTGGAGTCTGAATGCCTGGGGATGTCGGCCAGCATGCGGTTCACGCGTCGCAGGAAGCTTGGCTCGATGCCGTGCGAGGCGGCAACCTGCCAGCCGTCTTGTTGGCGCAAGGCGATAAGGCTGGCGCGGCCTGCCAGAAGTTCGGCCGAAACGCTCACGATGCGCTGAAGGACCTTCTCAATCTCAAGGTCCTCCGTTAGCGCTCGCGTTATCTCAAGCAGATAATCCCGTTGCCGGACTCGGAAATCAGGAAGCATGGTCTCAGCTG
>CAYGCA010000031.1:10411-11129 GCA_964348265.1 uncultured Anaerolineaceae bacterium
CGTCATCGGCTTCGCCACCGGCAGCACGCCGCTCGGCTTGTACAAACAGTTGATCCGCAACCACAAAGAACACGGGCTCGACTTTTCGAAGATCATCAGTCCCTCATCCAACAACGCCTGCCCGATGTTGAGGGGCGGAGCAATTCGAATCGCGCTTTGACCACATCCAAGCATCAGCAGTCCATTGGCAAAGGCGGTTGCGATGATCTGCTCCTGTAGATCGTGAGCCGGGGATTTCGTTCTTCGATCTTTCACGAATTCCACGCCGATCATCAGGCCCTTGCCTCGAATATCGCCAATGCTGGGCTGACGGGTCTGAATCTCAGAGAGGGCTTCCAGGGCGTAGGTGCCCATGCTGGCAGCGTTTTCCATCATGGCATTCTCAACAAGATCGAGCGTAGCCAGCGACGCCCTGCACGCAATTGGATTTCCGCCAAAGGTGTTGCCGTGCGCTCCGCTCGGCCAGGTCATGACGCTGGAGCGGGCGATCATCGCACCTAAGGGGATTCCCGAGGCGATGCCCTTGGCCGCACAGACGATGTCCGGCTCAACGCCCCAATGTTGAATCGCCCACCACTTTCCAGTGCGCCCAATGCCGGACTGCACCTCATCGACAATCAGGAGAATGCCATACTTGTCACACAGCCTGCGTAGGGCCGGGAAAGTGCCTTCCGCCGGTACCACATAGCCGCCTTCACCCTGAACTGGCTCAATCAGG
>CAYGCA010000031.1:11139-11885 GCA_964348265.1 uncultured Anaerolineaceae bacterium
GCGGAAGTGCTTGTCGCCGCCCTCGCACTGGATTGGCTCAATCAGGATCGCCGCGCAGTCCTCAGGCGGCAGAACGTTGGTAAAGACGACCTCTTCAATGTAGTTTACGACTGTTTCGCCATAGGTTTCCCCGGTGCTCTCCAGGATCGGACGGTAGGGATCTGGATAGGGGACGTGCACTACACCGCTTACGAGAGGCAGGAAGCCTCTGCGGTATACTGGCTTGCTGGCTGTGAGCGAGAGGGAGCCCATCGTTCGTCCGTGAAAACCCCCGTGAAAGCCCACGATCCCTTGCCGTCGGGTGTGGTAGCGGGCAAGTTTGAGGGCTGCCTCGACTGCCTCTGTGCCGGAGTTGGCAAGGAAAACTCTGGCTGATTCTTGGAACGGAGCAATTCTGGCAAGCCGCTCGGACAGCTCGATCCACACGGGATGGTAGAAATCGGAGGAAATATGCAGGAATCTGTCGGCTTGTTCTTTGATGGCGCTGACTACCTCCGGATGGCTGTGACCGGTTGTGCAGACGCTGATCCCGGCGGCGAAGTCAATGTAGCGCCGGCCATCGACATCCCAGACTTCCGAGCCAAGCCCATGATCCATGACGAAGGGGTAGGCACGCGGGTATGAGTTGGAAACAACAGAGCTATCACGCTCGATCAGGGCATGTCCTTTAGGCCCGGGCATATTGGACATTTAGATATTCTCCTTCTTTCTTGCGCAAATGCGCGTTTAAACTTTTGTTTCGATCA
>CAYGCA010000031.1:11895-16272 GCA_964348265.1 uncultured Anaerolineaceae bacterium
ATCCCGAATGACATACGAAGATGCCCGAGGCCCAGGCTGAGAGATCTCGATAGGGCTAGGGGTCATGCGATGCGTTTTCCTTTGGCTGAGGTGAATCGTTTAGAATGAGCAGAACGGGCTTGGGGCGCAGGCAGGTGTGCAGCCCAGCGCGGCTACGTTTTCTGCCTGCGCACACCCGCTGGAATTATATCACTGAGGCTTTGCTATCGTCCTATTCCAGGGTATAAAGCTGGGGTGGGAGGACATATCTGACTTCGTTGGGCCTCAACCAGGAGGTAGTCTCATGCAAGACAGGCCTTGGCTAGATCGGTACGATCCAGGCGTGCCCCATCAGCTTGAGTTTCCCGAGGTTCCGCTCACTCATTTTCTGAAAGATGCCGCAAGCAAGTATCCAGAGCGCACCTGCACCATCTTCAAAGGCGCCAGAATAAGCTATGGCGAGATGGATCGGATCTCGGACCAGCTTGCGGCAGCCTTGGTAGCGATGGGGGTAAGGAAGGGTCAACCGGTGGGCATCTTCATGCCTAACACCCCCCAATTCATAATGGCCTTCTACGGCATCCTGAAAGCCGGAGGCGTGGTGGTCGCTACCAATCCGCTCTATTCCCCTCGCGAACTTGAGCACCAGCTCAACGACGCCGGCCTGGAACTCATGCTCGTCATGAGCAATTTCTACCGCAGCATAAAGCAAGTCCAGCCCAAGACCAAGCTCAAGCGTTTGGTCGTAACCAACATTAAGGAGACCCTCCCCGGTCTCTTGGCCTTCCTGTTCACCTTGACCAAGGAGAAGAAGGACGGCCACCGCGTCGAACTTGCCGAAGGGGATCTCTGGATGAAGGATTTGATCGAGGAGTACTCCTCCGCCAGTCCCCCGGAGGTGGAGATTGGGCCGGAGGATGAGGCCCTTTTCCAGTACAGCGGTGGCACAACCGGCCTCTCCAAGGCCGCCGTTGCCACGCATGGCAATCTCGTCGCCAACACCATTCAAATCCTAAGCTGGATTTCTCTGGACGAGAGTGGAGAGGGCATGCTTATGGCGATACCCCTGTTCCATGTGTACGGTCTGGTGGCGGGCTTGTCTTTCGCGGTTGGGGCGCGCGCTTCGATGGTAATGGTGCCCAATCCGCGTGATATCAAGGACCTGCTGGAAAACATCCAGAAGTACCGCCCAACTATCTTTCCAGGCGTTCCGACGGTCTACAATGCGATCAACAGCTATCCCGATGTCATAGCCGGCAAATACGATCTCAGCTCCATTAAGGCCTGCATCTCAGGCTCTGCGCCCCTCCTGCGTGATACCAAGGAGCGATTCGAGAAGCTGACCGGGGGAAAGCTGGTGGAAGGATATGGACTGTCCGAGGCGCCGACCGCCTCGCACTGCAATCCGTTACTGGGGGAGAGCCGGATCGGGTCGATCGGTCTGCCCTTTCCGGAAGTTGACTGCCGGATTGTCTCACTGGAGGATGGAGTTACCGTGCTCGGCCCTGATGAAGAGGGAGAGCTGATCATCCGGAGTCCTACTGTCATGAAGGGCTATCACAACATGCCCACTGAGACGCAGAACGCCATCCGAGACGACTGGCTCTATACCGGCGATATCGCCCGGATGGATGAGGACGGCTATTTCTATATCGTGGATCGCAAGAAGGAGTTAATCAAGCCGGGTGGTTTTCAGGTCTGGCCCCGGGAGGTTGAAGAAACCATCGCTGATCATCTTGCTGTCCTGGAAGTCGGAGTGGCAGGCGTTCCCGATGCCTATCGAGGCGAAACGGTCAAAGCCTGGATCGTTGTTCGCGAAGGGGAGAAACTGACTGAGGAAGAGGTCCGGGCTTGGTGCAAAGATCGCCTGGCAGCCTACAAGGTCCCCACCGAGATCGAGTTCCGCGACGAGCTGCCGAAGACCACTGTGGGAAAGGTCCTGAGGCGAGAGCTTGTCAGAGAGCATCAAGAGGGCCTCTCTGAAAAAACTTGAGGCGGGTACGGCCTTCAAGCTAAGACAGTCCAGCCGGCTGCCCCTGAAGCTGATCCTCCTCGGCGGCATGCAACTGCCGGGAACCCGTCCCAGTTGGGTGAAGAGCGGGGCGGAGGCGGATGCGCCGACCGGGTTGCGAAACAAAAGGAGCCCCCGAGGGGCTTCTTTCATTGTGGGTTAGAAAGTGGTCTAGTCGGCGCTGGTGGCTGAGGCCGAAACCGGTACGGGTGTGCCAGCCTTCTTCGGCTTCACCGGTTCGTTGAAGAGCTTCAGGAACTCCTCCCGGTCTAGGGTCTCGACTTCAATCAGGCGCTGTGCGATAGTGTCGAGCTGGGCCCGGTAGTCCTTCAGGATGCTGACCGCGCGCTCGTAGGCTTCATGGACGAGTCGACGAACTTCGATGTCGATCTTTTCGGCGACACTTTCGGAGTAATCACGTTGCTCGCCAATTTCGCGGCCCAGGAAGACCAGTTCTTCCTTCTGACCGTAGACCAGCGGACCGAGATCTTCGCTCATGCCAAGGCGGGTTACCATCGAGCGTGCTAGTCCGGTGACGCGCTCCAGGTCATTGGAGGCCCCAGAGGTGATGTCATCGAACACAATTTCCTCCGCGGCCCTACCCCCCAAGAGGAAGGCCATGTCGCCGCGCAGCTTGTTGCGCGCCATCAGTGTGCGGTCCTCCTCCGGGAGCGCCATTGTGAAGCCCCCCATCATGCCCCGCGATACGATGGTAACTTTATGAACCGGATCAGCCTCCGGGATGACATGCCCGACAACGGCGTGGCCGCTTCGTGGTAGGCCACAATCTGTTTCTCTTCCTCGCTGATGATCCGGCTTTTGCGTTCGGGTCCAGCGATCACTCGTTCGATCGCTTCCTGGAATTCGTCCTGACTGATCGTCCTCTTATCCCGTCGGGCGGCCAGAATAGCGGCCTCATTGACGAGGTTCTCGATATCTGCGCCGACGAAGCCTGGCGTTGCTTTGGCCACGATGGATAGATCAACTTCTGGCTCCAGGGGTTTTCCTTTGGTGTGAACCTGAAGGATCTTCTCGCGACCGCGCACATCGGGACGATCAAGGATCACGCGGCGGTCAAAACGCCCCGGGCGCAGCAGGGCGGGGTCGAGAACATCTGGTCGGTTTGTGGCAGCCATGATAATGACATTCGTGTCGGTGTCAAAGCCATCCATTTCGACCAGCATCTGGTTGAGGGTTTGCTCCCGCTCGTCGTGGCTTCCGCCCAAACCCGCACACGGCTGGCGCCGACGCCCACGAACATCTCGACGAACTCCGAGCCAGAAATGGAAAAGAAGGGGACACCGGCCTCACCGGAAACGGCCTTGGCCAGCAGCGTCTTGCCTGTCCCTGGAAGGCCAATCAAGAGCACGCCCTTGGGAATGCGCGCGCCCAGCGTGATGAACTTCTCTGGCTCCTTGAGGAACTCAACTACCTCCTGCAGCTCTTCTTTGGCTTCCTCGACTCCGGCCACGTCCTCGAAAGTCACCGTCGGATGATCCCCCGTGAACATGCGTGCCCGACTCTTTCCGAAGGAAAGCGCCTGATTGTTGCTCCCCTGCGCCTGACGAAGCATGAACCAGATCAGTCCCACGACCAGCAGCGCGGGCAAGATATAGCTCACCAGACTGATAACTGTGTTCCAGTCGCTGGGCCGCTGGATTTCGACGCTGATGCGTCCGGGGGCCAGCTGCTCCTGTGTGACTCCAAGGGCCATCAACTGCTCGATAGTGGTTGTGCTTGGCTCTTTGCGCGAGAAGGCATTCGGCCGGCTGGTGTCGCTGAATTCGATTTCGAGGTCGTTGTCGTCGATGATGATCCTCTTCACTCCGCCGGCCTGAACGGCGGCGGCCAGCGCGTTGAAATCCAGACGTTCTGGGGGCGTGGCGCCAGCTCGGAACTGGATCACAAGCACAGCTATGATGAGGATCAGGATTACCAATACTAGGGAATTTCGGCCCCTGGCAGTGTTCACAATGACCTCCTGGAACTACCAACCAAGCCTTCTGTTGGAACTGGAAGGCGCACGTGCATTATACCCTAGCCGGAGGGGAGCGACTAGTGGCGACAGATTCAGAAAAGGTTGAGGGGGCACGAAGGATAGACAAGGCAGACCCACAGCCAGAGTGGGACGAGGCCGCCCAGGGCCACGAATGCCAGGAGCGCCAACACGACAGCCAGCCAGTCGACTCTGGCTTGGGGGGCCACATCGTAGGGAGCGGTCATAGCATCCGGTCTGGGTCCTCCGCCTACCTGGAGTGGGGTATCGGGTTTGGGCTCAGCACGTTCGGGGGCTGAACCCAAAGTCGCCAAAACTCGTCCCAATTGATCGGCTGTTCGATAACGAGCGGAGGGTTCCTTAGAGAGAACTTTGAAGAGGATTTGTTCCA
>CAYGCA010000031.1:16282-16727 GCA_964348265.1 uncultured Anaerolineaceae bacterium
CGGGAATCCCGGGTTGGAGCAGGCGGGGGGACGGGGGAGGCGCGACCTGATGCAGCTCGGCCATGAGTGCCGGATCGGCCGCTTCGAAGGGCAGACGGCCGGTCAGAGTCTCATAGAAAATAATGCCAAGAGAATAGACGTCACTGGCCGGAGAGGGGGCGCCGCCTGCGGCCTGCTCCGGGGCGAAGTACTGGGGGCTGCCCCAAACCACCTCGGACCGTTCATCGTCCTCAATGGAGGCCAGCGCACGGGCGATGCCGAAATCGGTGATCTTGGCCCGGTTGTCTGGTGTAATAAGGATGTTCTGGGGCTTAAGGTCACAGTGGACCAGCCCGGCGCGATGCGCATAGCCAACGCCGCTGCAGATTTGGACCAGCAATTCAAGAGCCTCCTCGACCGGCAAACTGCCGCGCCGCCGGATAAGGGTCTTTAGATCGGTCCCCTC
>CAYGCA010000031.1:16737-20460 GCA_964348265.1 uncultured Anaerolineaceae bacterium
AAACTGCTTGATCGTATTCTGCAACCCGGCGTCCAGAACGCGGCGGTCGGTGACCACGATGATGGAATCACAGAGGCGCTCCCGGTCGGTCGGTTTTTGAAGCCGCCGCTGGCTTGACGTTCCTTTTTTGTTTGGAGGTCTCCTGAAAAGCAGGATCAGATTGGCCGCCGCGCGAGCTTCCTGGAGGAAGCGCACCCGAAAGGCCGGGTCCCCGACAAGATCATCGCGCAAGATCTTGATGGCCACTTGCCGCTGCAGATTGAGATCCCTTGCCCGGTAGACCTTGGCCATTCCCCCCGTGCCTACTGTTTCAAGCACTTCATAGCGGCCGCCAAGCATGGTGAAGGGTGATTCGTTTTGGTTCGCTTCCATGAGTAGGTGAATTCTATCCCCAGCGTACCTTCCCGGCAATATTCTTCGAGGCTACGGGCAGGGGGGGCAGGAGGATGCGGTGAAGGCGCTTCTACGCAGGCAGGCTATGAATCGTAGATTCCGGATTCGGGGTAGAAGTCGAGCCATGCCCAGTCGAAGGCGGTGGTGTTTGGGACGGAAAGTAGGACCACGTCCTTTAGAGGTCCACTGAGCGCTATTCCACGCCTCGGCTCCCAGGTGCTCCCCGTCTCCTTATCGGTCAGGGTTGACCCTTGAAGCTCAAAGGTTAGGGTGCGATCCTCGACTTGTCTCACGTAGGCTCGATACTCGTTCGCAGAAGCCCATACCACAACGGGCACATCCCCCAGGTGATCATTGATCGCGCCGGCCCGGATAACATCTTCGAAGTAGTAGGCCCGGGCCTCACCGCCCAAGATCAGCCCGATGACGAAGTCCGGATCGAATCCCTGGCGGGAGCGCACCCGGTCGACATCGTTGATCATCACGAGAGTCTGTGGATGGGCGGCCTTCCAGCTCTCCCAGGTCGTCACCTGGGAGGCCAGCAGGTTTAGCTGAATCCCCTTGTAGGCGCCTGCAATCGCGCGCCCCCAAGGTTGTGACCAAATCGAGCGGGTTTCGTGATCGTACCAGGTCATGGCGCGCATGAAGAGGGCGCCAGCGTTCCCAAAGACATGGGTCCGCCCATCGATGCGCCGGTCGTGCACGAGACCGGTGTAGCAGATAGGTCACCAGGTGACCAGTATCGGCGTGCGGGCGAGTTCGTCATTGACGATTTCTCGAAATATGAGGACAGTGATCGGGTAGGCTTTGGCCTCTCCCTCAAGGGAGACGCCTATGACCAGCTCCTCGTCGAGTAGGGGAGATTCTTCCGCCGTAACAAACTCAGGGTCATATACGGGACGGATGGCATCGAAGGCCAGGAGAGGCCTGAAGCTGAACTCGCGCTCATCTTCAACCCTCACATTTGTTGCTTCAGGCGTGACGTCTTCCGCCGCAGGCGAGGGGCTGGAAAGGGGGCCTGAGGTGTCGACTGGAGACTCAGGCGTTGCCGCTACTTGACCAGGCCCACAGGCTGCAAGCACCAAGGCCGGGATCAGCACATAGGTGAAGCCGCGCATGCATCCATTATAGAATCCGCCGTATTTCGATCTGTAGATGAAACTACACCTGATCGCCGCATGCCGGCGGACAACGAAGGCTTGCGGTCGGCTCGTGAAGGAGCCTCGACTCTCGCGCTATAATCTCTCTCGGGGCGAAACGCATGCGTCCAGCTTGGCTGATCTACAATCCAGCAGCAGGCAGGTTTCCGGCACGCCGATTCGTGACGCGCGCTGCCGCAGTGCTTGAGCAAGCCGGCTGGGAAATCCGAATCCTCGAGACCGAGAAGGACAAGGGTCTCGAGGCGCTGGCTTCCCAGGCCGTCGAGGCTGGCTGCCAGGCGGTCTTCGTGGCTGGCGGCGATGGATCCGTGGGCCGGGTGGCGTCGGTGTTGGCGGAGAGTGAGACTGCGCTTGGGGTGCTGCCTGCCGGTTCTGCAAATGTCTGGGCTCAGGAGCTGGGCCTTCCACACCTAGACTGGTCTCACCTGCTCGCGCTTGAGCAGGCAGCCGATCGACTGGCCAAGGGTTCGATTCGCCTCGTCGACCTTGGAACCTGCAATCAGCGATCCTTCCTCCTCTGGGCCGGCATCGGGCTGGATGGGAGGGTTGTCAACAGCATCGAGCCGAAGGCGGGTTGGGATAGAGCCTTTCCAGTAGTTCGCTATGCCACTCAGGTCGTGTGGAGTTCATTGGAATGGGAAGGCATCGACCTGAGGGTCTTCTCCCAAGGCAAGAGTTGGGAAGACAGATACCTAGTCGCTGTCGCCAGCAATATTCGTTCCTATGCAGGCGGCCTGATGGAATTGGCTTCTGAGGCGAAAGTAGACGACGGCAAACTGGACTTCTGGCTGATCGGGGGCCGTTCCGTTAAGGATGGGATCATCCGTCTCGCCCAGGTGCTTCTGGGAAAACACGCCGATGCCCCTGGGATAGTTCACTTTCGCTCGGATCGGGCCACCTTTGAAGCTAGTGGCCTGCTTCCGATGCAGTTCGACGGCGAGCCACTTCAGTTGAATGCGCCTGTCGAGTTCGAGACCCGCCGGAGGGTACTGAGGGTTATTGTTCCCCAAGGCGGGTGGAAAGACGTCTTCACAGCAGCAGCTTGAAGCAGCTTCTGAAGCTGGATGCTCTGAAGGGTCGAAAGGGAGCGTTGCCCACGCGACCATCTATCTCCTTCCGGGGCCTTCTGGTGTGGGGAGTGACGGGTGCAGCGGCCGGTGCTGCTATCTCGCTCCTAGCCATCTTTCTGGGGCCATTCAGGACGAACGCCTCGCGCGGGTTGCCTGCTCGGCCTATCTTAACCGTAGTGGCCTATCCCACGGCAACGCTCGCCTCAGCCACGCTGCTGGCCCCAGAAGTGACGCCCACTTCAACGGCGGAATCCAAGCCGGCTCCCCCCGGTGGGGGAGATTTTACGGAAGGAGAGTTGGTGGAAATCTTCGGAACGGACGGTGAAGGGTTGCGCCTCAGGAGTACGCCGAGCTTGGAGGCGCTCATCAATGGCCTTGGTCTCGACCACGAAGTATTCGAGGTTCGCCAGGGGCCGCAGGAGGCCGATGGCTATACCTGGTGGCTTCTGGTAAGTCTTTCCGACTCTTCTAGGCAGGGCTGGGCGGTCTCAAACTACCTTCGAAAAGTCGATACCCAATGAGGGGCAGGTTGGAGAACTAGCGTCAAGGAAAGTGCGCAGGGGCCATGTCAGAACAAGGGAGATCCATCAGGCCAAAGAACATCCAGCTTTCTCGCTCCAATGACCTGCTCGCCATCCAGTGGGCGGACGGCGGCTATTCGGATTATCCAATCTCGGGACTAAGGTCCGCCTGCCCATGCGCGCAGTGTAGAGAGGGTCATCAAAACATGGGGCTTCCAGGCTCTCCTGAGATGCTGGAAATCCCTCTGGTTTCTATGGAGGCGACCAGACTGGAGAGCGTTGAGGTCATCGGAAACTATGCCCTCCAACTGGTCTGGGGAGACGGGCACAAGTTCGGCATTTATACCTGGGAGTACTTGAGGCAGCTTTCTCCCCCAAAGGAGGGCGACCCATCTTGAGGCTCCCCCCGTCGACCACAGCGAACCGCCGGGCTGAGCTCGGAGTTCCTCGGTCAGCATGGGCAAACTGGCTATCAGCTTCCTTGGGGTGCGAACGAGGTCGGGAAGAGGAGGGTTTGCAGACAGAGCCCCTCGGGAGAGGGGGGTGGCGCAAGGCCACTGGGAGGGCTCCTCCAGAGGG